>JABGQW010000002.1 GCA_018648585.1 bacterium
ATGGTAAAATGTTAGAAATTCTTAAAAATAACTCGCTGTTCTAGGCTTGACCCAAGATTTTATAATCTTTTAATGGATTTGCAATGAACAATATATCATGCTATAATGACATCTATTTTAAAAAAATAAATTCAAAAAAATGACAGACTTAAATAACAATCTCGAAGCAAAAACGCCGTTTAATACTGCGGACATAAAATTCACGACAGAATTTACGGCAGATCAGAAGATTGTGAATCAAGTCGAAGCAGCACTGAAAGAACCAAAATCAATGGCGATTCAGATGTTTTTGAACATGGAACTTTCCGAAGAGATTGATCCTGATCTCAAAGCGCAAATTGAATCTATGCGAAAAGAAAGCGAGTGGGACAAAGAACTTTTTCCTGCAGCGTTTGAAAATTTTAAAGAATCTTTTTTGCAGGAGTTGCCAGACAATGAGAAATTGCGCGCGTATTTTTTGGAGAAATGTCCTGTTTTAGAAAGATATGACATTCCGAGAAGCAATCATTTTTACGCAATGCACAACGCCGTGGCCAAGGAACCAGATGCTTTGATTCAGTTTTATTTAGAAAATTTTGATGAAATTTCGCGATCCATTGCGATAAAAACACCGGGGCAGTTTGCAAGTTCTGGTGGCGATCCTAATTGGGAGATTCAAACATTTGAAAAGAGTGCCGAGATTCCTGAGGAAAATTCACAACAGCAAATTACGAACGCTTGGAAAGGATTTTTGGGATTATTTTCGGCTTCTGTGGAAAACGTGCGAGAGGCATATTTGCCAGAGGAAAAATAAAAAAAATCGCCGGAGATCGACGATTTTCAAATTTCAAATTTTAAGGCTGGAATCTAGTTCAACTCCTGGTTTTTGAAAACCAATCCGTGGTACACCCAAACTTTGATTCCGATCATTCCGTACGTGGTGAGTGATCCCTGCGACGCGTAGTCAATATTTGCGCGAAGCGTGTGCAGCGGCACCGTTCCGAAGTTGTAGATTTCTTGTCGTGCGATGTCGACTCCGTTGAGTCGTCCCGCGACTTGGATTTTGATTCCTTTCACGCCGGCTTCTTTTGCGCGATCGATCGCCATTTTGCAGACGCGTCGGTACGGAAATCGTCGTTCCACCTGATCCGCGATTGATTTTGCAATCAAAGTTGCGTCGGCATCTGGTTTTCGCACTTCCTGCACGGACACCAAAACGTCGTTGTTTCCAAATTTTTTTCGAAGTTCTGCGGTCAATTTTTCAATATTTTCTCCGCTGCGTCCGATGATTACTCCCGGTTTTGCGGTGTGCAAAATAATTTCAGTTTTTCCGCTGCTGCGGAGAATTTCCACTTTTGCCACGCCGGCAGATTTGAATTTTTTCTCCAAATATTTTCGGATATTTACGTCCTCCAATAATTTTACTTTGAAGTCCGTGTTGCCAGCGAACCATGTAGAGTCCCACTTACGTGTGATTCCAACTCGGAGCGAATGCGGTGAAACTTTTTTTCCCATTACAAATGAAAGATTTATTTTTGCGCTTTTGGCGCTTTTTTAGCCGGTGTTTCCGGTTTTTTTGGTGCTGCCTTTTTTGCTGCGGGTTTTGCAGCTGGTTTTGTGGTTTCTTTTTTTTCAGGTGTTGCGACCGATTTTTTGCCGGTGAGTTTTCCCTCAATTTCTTTCAGCATCACTGAAATGTGGCAGGTTGGTTTCATGATTTGCAACGCACGTCCGCGCGTCGATGGCAAAAATCGTTTCCAAAATTCTCCGCGGTTCACGATGATTTGTTCGATCGCGAGCTGCGCGCGTTTTTTGTCAAAATTTTGTTCCGCGTTGGCGACCGCAGATTGCACAACTTTGTACAAACTTTTCGCGGCGGTTTTTGGCGTGAACTTCAAAATGTTGAGCGCCTCGGTCACGGTTTTTCCGCGGACGAGTCCTGCGACCACGTTCACTTTTTTTGAAGAAATCTGAATTTTGCGAAGATGTGCTTTCATTTTTTCAAATAATTTTATCGTTCTCGTCCGCCGTGTCCGCGGAATCGGCGTGTTGGAGAAAATTCTCCGAGTCGGTGTCCGACCATCGCTTCGGTGCAAAAAACGGAAATAAATTCTTTCCCGTTGTGCACACCAAATGTGTGTCCCACCATTTCTGGTGAAATCACGCAGGCGCGACTCCAGGTTTTAATCACCTGTTTTTTTCCGGCCTCGTTCATTGTCTGAACTTTTTTGAGCAACCGGGGATCAACGTACGGACCTTTTTTTGCAGAGCGAGTCATTTTTAAATTTTAAAAATCAAAAATTCGAAATTATTTTTTCTTCGCACGATGGCGAGATTTCAAAATATTTTTATCAGAAGTTTTATTGCGTCGTGTTTTGACGCCGAGCGCGTGCGCTCCCCACGGAGTTTTTGGGTATTTCATTCCGATGGGGCTGCTTCCTTCACCTCCACCGTGTGGATGGTCGCACGGGTTCATCACTTTTCCGCGAACCTCTGGGCGTTTTCCCATTTTTCGTGTTCGACCGGCTTTTCCAATTTTCATCAAACTTCGTTCTTCGTTGGACAGCGCTCCGATCGTCGCAAAACACAATTTTGAAACGAGACGAATTTCTCCGCTGGGGAGTTGAATCTGCGCTTTTCCACTTTCGAGAGAAATTAATTTCGCTCGTTGTCCTGCGGCACGAACAAATATTCCGCCCTGATTTTCCTGCACTTCGAGATTAAAAATCTCAAATCCCACAGGAATATTTTCCAACATCATTCGATGTCCGTCGCGTGCTTTTGCAGTTTTGTCGCAGATTGTTTCGTCGCCAACTTTGGCGCCTTTCCACGCGAGAATGTATCGTTTTTCTCCGTCGGCGTACGTCACCAACGCGATGTTTGTCGTGCGATTTGGATCGTATTCGATCTCGCTGATTTTCGCTGGAATTCCAAGTTTATCGGTTCGTTTGAAATCAATCGGGCGGTACTGCGCGCGCGTTCCACCACCACGGTGTCGGACGGCAATGGTTCCTCCGCTGCGACCAGAAAATTTTTTCTTCACAGTCAGGAGCGATTTCACGGTTGGTTTTTTCGCGGTGATCTGCTCGTTGTCGAGATAACTCATCCCGCGTCGTGCGTTCGAAACCGGTTTTACGATTCGAATTCCCATTTTATTTGAAAGCGTTAAAATCGAGCGATTTTCCACTCGCGAGAGTGATGATCGCTTTTTTGATGTTTTTTCGACGTTTAATCGTTCGTCCGCGTCCAGCCATTCGTGTTTTTTCTGGCAGTGTTGAAATATTCACACTGATCACATCTGAACCATAAAATTCTTTCACGGCGGCTTTCACTTCTGGTTTTGTCGCATTCGAATGCACGAGAAATGTGTATTTTCCATCCGGTTCTGCTCCGACGGTTTTTTCCGTCTGGACCGGTTGTACGAGTACGTCTTTGAGAGCAATCATTTTTTGTCGAGGAAAGTTTCTTCAATTTTCGGCAGTGCGTCTTTTAAAAAACACACTTTTTCCGCGTGCAGCACATCGTACGGATTGACATAATTTGCCAGGACGACGGTGACGCCGGGAACATTTGCAGCAGATTTTTGAAACACTTCGTTTTTCGTCGAAATCACAAACAAATATTTTTTCGCGGTTGGAAATTTCGCGAGCAAGTCCGCAAACATTTTCGTTTTTGGTTCGGTGCTCTCAAATTTTTCCAGTGCAAAAATATTTTTCTCTTTTGCCTGCACCGACAAACTTGAAAAAAGCGCCGCTCGGCGTTCTTTTTTCGGCATCGTTTTACTGTAATTTGCGTCGTTTCGCGGACCGTGTGTGACGCCTCCGCCACGAACGATATTTGTTGACATCGCTCCGCGTCGTGCGCGACCGGTTCCTTTTTGTCGAAACGCTTTTTTTGTGGTTGCGTTTATTTCTCCGCGAGTGAGCGAGTGTGCCACGGGCGTGCGTCGATTTGCCAATCGCATCACGATCGCCCGGTGCATCAGATCTTCGTTGATTTTCGCTCCGAAGATTTCTGTGTTGAGCGTGACGTCTCCCGCTTTTTCGCCGGCTGCAGAATACAAATCAATTTTCATTTTTCACGAACAAAAATAAACGAATTTTTTGCGCCCGGGACTCCGCCGCGGACGACTAGTAATTTTTTTTCCAAATCAACATCGACGATTTCCGTGCAATTTGTGACGGTTGCGTTTCCGTACTGCCCAGGCATCTTTTTTCCTTTCAAAATTCGTCCTGGTTTCGCACACATTCCGACGGATCCTGGTTCTCGGTGGTGGTGAGATCCGTGCGTTTCGCGACCGCGCTGAAAATTCCAACGTTTGATCACTCCGGCAAATCCTTTTCCTTTTGAAGTTCCCGTGATTTTCACATCTTTAATTTCTGTCATCGAATCGAGAGAAATCATTTCTCCCTTTTTCACCGTTTCATTTTCTCCGAGAACGAGTTCTCGCAAAAATTTGAATTTCTGGTTTTCGTTTTTTCCGAACTTTTTTCGTTCAAAACTTCCGAGAACAGCGGCTGCGTAGCCGTCATTTTCAATTGTTTTGACCTGAAGTACGGTCATCTCCGGTACTTCGAGTACCGTCACGGGCGTGACTTTTCCTGTTTCAGGATCGATCACACGCGTCATTCCGATTTTGCGAGCAAGTACGCCTTTCATTTTTAAAGCATCTTAATTTCAACATTCACTCCGGATGGGAGTGAAAGGTTTTGTAAACTTTCAACTGTTTTTGCCGTGGGTTCTTTTATATCGATCAATCTTTTGTGCGTGCGAATCTCGTATTGATCGCGCGCATCTTTATTTACAAAGAATGAACGATTCACGGTGTATTTTTTTATTTTTGTCGGCAACGGTACGGGTCCAGAGACCAGTGATCCATTGCGTTCCGCAGTTTCAAAAATAGATTTTGCTGCCTCGTCGATCATTGTGTAGTCAAATGATTTCACAATAATTCGAATTTTTGATGCAGCTGGAATGGCGGTTTTATCCGTCACTTTCTTTTCCACAGATTTTTTCTGCGCTGTCTTTTTTGGAGCGGAATCTTTGTCCGCAGTTTTTGGAGCCGTTTTCTTGGTCGTTGCCATCAGCTTTTTTACAAAAAGAGCCCGCGGATTGTAGAAAAAACTTTGGTGTTGTCAAATATTTTTTTCTCTTTTAGAATAACCGGAAAAATTCACATTCATGGTTTAGTAAAAAAAACAAAAAAAATATTTGACAATTCGATTTGCGGGCGGTATCGTGCTCTCAGCGTTTTTGACATTTTTTTTCAAGAAAAAACATGGAGGTTACACAAGACTTTACCGCGACAAGTGTTGATTTTGACGCACTGATGAAGCGACTTCTCGGGCTTTTAACCAAGAAAGAGCAGGATGTCATCGAGCGTCGATTTGCAATTGGACGAGAAAAAAAAGAAACGCTCGACAAAATTGGGCGCAGTTATTCGATTACGCGAGAGCGCGTTCGCCAGATTGAATCGGTTGCGATTCAAAAATTGGCACGAATCTCTCAGGACAAATCAATTCGCGTGGTGCATGATTTGGCTGTGTCTGTTTTGAGTGCGCACGGAAATGTTATGTCAGAAGATTTGCTTGTTTCTGAAATGATCAAGCACATTGGAAATCAAACAAGTCTGGGAGTCAACGCAGTAAAATTCACACTGCGCGTTTCTGAGAAACTAGTGAAACACGAAAAAAATCAATTTTTTCGACCATTCTGGTTTACAGCAGATGTAAAAATTTCTGAAATTAAAGCGGGAATTCGTGATATTCAAAAATTACTCGAAAAACGACAAACCGTTTTGGAGTTTGATGAAATTGCGCGAGTTTTGGGAACAAAATATTCGGAATCAATGCTCGAATCGTTGCTGTACGTTGATTGGGGATTTTTGAAAAATGAAAACGGCTGGGGGTTGAAATCGTGGCGTTTTATCAATCCGCGATCAATCAAGGACTGCATCACAATTATTTTGAAAAAAGAATCGAAACCACTTCACTTTTCAGATATTATGAAACGCATTTCGGCAGATTTTCCTGAACGAAAAAGCGTGACACCACAGGCGAGTCACAACGAACTGATTCGACACGAAGAGTTTGTTTTGTTGGGACGTGGAATGTACGGATTGCGCGAATGGGGAATGGCGGCTGGAACAGTTTGCGATTTGATTCGTGGCGTTTTGATTGAAAATAAAGGTCCGATGAAACGACAGGATATCATCAAAAAAGTTTTGGAAAAACGCGAAGTGCGACTCGGTACCATTTCTCTGAGTCTTCAAAAATACGCATTTTTCAAACGAGTTGGACGTGCGGTGTACGAATACGACGAAGGACTTGATTACAATCGACGTCGAAAATACAGCGGTTGATCACTGTTTTTTTTGGGTGAGATTTTTTTCCGCTTCCTCGTTTTTTTTCGTGTTGATTCCATCTTCTCCGATCAGGTAGCTATCGATCCCGTCGGGAGATTTTTCTTCGTGGACAATTTTAAGAAGTTTTGTCACCAGTGTTTTTGGATTAGATGAAAACACCATATTTTTCGCGATGTCGCGGTGAGAAAATTTTAAAATCTGTCGAATGTGATCGGCGATTCCGCCAAATCCCTCGAGAACGCCAATCGGTTTTCCTTCGTCGTACGCCACCGTGAATTCGTTGAGCGTTCCGGTTCCGCCTGGCAAAATAATTACAGCATCGCACGAACGAACATTTATAATATCGCGCATCAAAAGTCCCATTCCGGTGAACAAAAACTGATCGTAGTGATCGATCGGGGATTTATATTTTTCCACGTGATCGAGAATCGAAATTGCAGGAGAAACTCCGAGCGTTTTTCCGCCGAGTTCTTTGGCGCCTTTTGCGGCTTCGTCTGGAAGTCCTGGACACGCTCCGTTGCTCAAAACGCAGTTTTTGCGGGCGATTTCTCGTCCGACTTCGCGGGCGGCTTCAATCGCGGAATTGTTGCGCATGATGTATCCGCTGGCAGAGCCCATTATTCCGATGGTTGGTTTGTAGTTTGGGAAAAGATCGAAAATATTTTTTGGTTTCATTTCGAAAGTCCGTTTAAAAAATGCCCGAATTTTATTCGTCCGTCTTTTTGATGGAGCAAATGCAAAATCAGGAAAAACGTCGTGATCAAAAATGGAACGATCAGCAAGATTTTTCCGTACTCCAGAAGTGAATTAAAAATAGCGTGACACGCCATCGCGATGATCATTCCTTCCATTAATTTTTCCTCGTGGAACAGCACAGAACCTTTGACGTGTAAAATTTTATGCATCACGCGCAAAATCGGATGTTTGCCGTGAGAAACTTCTTCAGCGTACATTTCTTTTGAAAAATGCGCTCGTCCGTAAAAATACCCGAGAATCGCCGAAAAACAAACGTGTGCGATCACCGAAAATGTTGAGCGCAACAAAAAGAAAAGTGTGAACTGACCGGACGATTGTCCCGCGGCGGAGTCCCAGAATTTTTGGAGATAAATAATATTTTCCACAAATGCAAATCCGAGTGCCACGAGAATTGCGAACGAAATTGCGTCGGACACTGAATTAATTTTTTCTTCGTCGGTAAAACGCAGCACGAGATATTTTATAAATTCTTCGAGCATTCCCACCACGACGAAAAACCAAACTTTATTTGGCATAAATGACGACATCGCGTACGCGACACCACCAAAAAGAACGCCCATCGAAACAAACAAAAACGGACTTTCCATAATTTTTGCGAACTTTTTTTGAAACGTACGAGCGGAATTATCTCTCGAAATTATTTCGAGAATCCCCATCATCACCGCGGTAAAAAGAAATAATCCTGCCGCAACAATTCCGCTGACAATTATGAACGACATCAGTTTCGAGATTTCTGGAAACTTCACCAGATCTGCCAAATACTGAAATAAATTTATATTTTCAAAATACAGAACCGCCTGATTCCAAAATTTTTCGTACAATTTAATCGGCAAAATCGACAGCATTCCCGCCAAAAAAGTGAGGACAACGAATTTTGTTCGTTCGCGATGTTGTTTTTGAAAAAAGACAATCCACGCCAGAATCGGAATCAAGCTGATCAGTCCAAATTTTAGAATCGTTCCAATTGCGATTGTGTCCAAACCGAGCATTCGTGTGCGAGAAATAAATAAATTCGTTCCTCACATTAAACCATAAAATGCAGAAAAAATCAACACTTTCGGGCACTTTTTTTAAGATTTCTTCACATTCACTTGTGGACGATCGAGCTGCCAGTTGACGAGTTTTTGCTGCGCGATTCCAAACAGCGTTGACGTCAGCCAGTAAATTCCCACGGCGGCGGGCATCGATCCCGCAAAAAACAAAATCATCGCTGGCATCACCCACTGCATCATTTTGTTCATTCCCTCCATTTGTCCCATCGGATCTTTTGTGGCCGGTTTTTTCACGATCTGAGTTTTTGAAGTTCTTTTTTTCGCAGAAACGAGTGACATTCGAATCGCGATCCACTGCGCCACACCGACAATTATTGGCAAAACGAAAATATCTCGGACGCCGAGATCGAGTCCAAAAAAATGAGGATTTACGATCAAAAGATCAACATTTTCCTGCATGCTGTACAACAAATATGAAAGATGCGGTGACAATCCGTCGCGCACGATGTAGTACAGTCCGAGCAAAATCGGCAGCTGAAACATCATTGGCAGACACGAACTCATCGGGCTGACTTTGTGCGTTTTGTACATTTCCATCGTTTTCATCGCGATCATCTGTTGATTTCCTTTGAATTTTTCGCGCAGTTCTGCGATTTTTGGCTGGAGTTTTTGAAGTTGTCGCTGCGATTTCATCGCTTTTTGATTTGGCAAAAACAGCAATGCCCGCACGATCAGCGTCAGCACGACGATTGCCCATCCGAATGAATGACTCGGGAATTTCTGCGTAAAAAACACGAGCAGATTAAAAAGTGGTCGCGAAATCAGAGCACGAAAAAGTCGGCGAAACGCGCCCGCTTCTTTCAACTCGAATGTTCCCGTTTCTAAAATTTCTGGTTCGCCGCCGCGCGGTTGAAGTTCAATTTCGGCAGAGTACGCGCCGGGTTCTGCAAAGATTTCCAGATTAAAATCTCGGAGTCCAAATTGCATTTTTTTCCCAGGCTGCACGGTGAATTCGTCCACAATTTTTTCACCACAATTTTCAAAATCAGAAATTAAAAGTTTTTGTCCGTTCACGTGCCGAAAAATCTGCAGCGTGCTCGAATTTTCTCCGCACGGGGAATCAAAATTCAGCGGCTGATCGCTGTTATTTTCAATTTCAAAAATCGTCATATTTCCGATCACGACGGGCGCTTTGACGACGCTCGCCACGACGGCTCCGTTTTCGGTTCCGGATTCTGGCAGCGGTGGTTCTCCGAAAAATTTCTGGTACCCGAGCATCACGAGGTAAAACACGGCGAACCAAATTACGAAACTTTTGAAGAATTTGGAAACTTTTGAATTCATGAGATTTTTGTGAGAAGTTTTTGGCACGCAGCGATGAATTTTTCACGCAGTTTTGTGTCCAAAATTTCCGCGCCACGGTACAGAAAAATTACATTTTTGTCCAAAATTTTTCCCAGAAGTTCGGTTCGAAAAATTTCAAAAACTTGGCGTCGCAACCGATTTCGCACGACGGCTTTTTTCGAAACTTTTTTTCCGACCACGACGGCGAACTTTGCCGCGCCACGACTGGGCGAAATCAAAAAAATAAAACCGTCCACGACGATCTTTTTCGAACGAGAAAAACACCGATCGAACAGCCGGGAAGAAAAACGGAATTTTTTCGAAATCATGCGAAAAAAACTACGACCACGGTGTTTTTTTTGGCAACACAGAAAGAAATTTTCGTCCTTTGAGTCGTCGAGCTGCGATCACGCGGCGTCCGCCTACAGTGCGCATTCGCGCGCGGAATCCGTGTGTTCTGAGTCGTTTACGCCAGCGGGTTTTTCCAAGCATTTTCAAATTTGATGCGCGCGGAATTTAGATGGAGTAGTGTCTTTTGTCAAATTTTTTCTTCAAAGTAAAAAGACAACCAGGATATTCTCAGGGTTGTCTTTTCTTTTTTCGGTCTCCATTAAATTACAGGGGTGCCTGTTATTTCTCCTTCAGCACTTTTTAACATTTTTTCAAATTCATCATCCGTCATTTCGTCTTTCATCCATTCATTTTGGAATGCGTTGTTTAATCTTGTGATGACATCTCCTTCGTAATTATGTAGAACTGCTTGAGACTCAAGTCTTTGTATTGATAGAGTTACAAAACTTCCAAATAATCGTACATATTTTTGTTTTGCTTTAAATTCATCATCTTCTTGTTTCCTTGTCATTGCCTTCCTTTTCCCGCGAGCAGCGTAGAGAAAAAACCCAAGGATTATTAAATTGGCAGCAATTAAGACTTTGATGAAATAAAATTCATAATAATAAAATTCATAATAATTCCTCCATTAAGTTAATATAATTTATTTGTTTTTCAGCATTCTCTTTGCTAGAAAATCTCTAACGAAAACAATGCTGAAAACACTGTGGAGCCGTGAAAGAACGAGTTTTCGGAAAAATTTAATTTTCTCAAAACTACGAGACTGTTTTTGCAGGAAATTTTATATCGCACGCGAAAAACTCAGGAGCTTGCTCCTGAGATGGAAAGCGTAT
>JABGQW010000012.1 GCA_018648585.1 bacterium
CTGTGTTTGAACATGTTTGCAGGTTATTTGATGATAATCTGCTAGTCAAGAGCCAAAAATTTTTACTGTTTTGAAATCTGACGAGTTTCCCCACCAACTTTCAAAAAATAAATTCCAGTTGGCTGATCCGAAATATCAACCTGATTTCCGGAGAAATTCAGATTTAATTCCTGTCCCAGCGAATTAAAAATTTCAACGTCCGTTCCAAATGGAACATTCGTGAAATTTAGAATTCCCATTGTTGGATTTGGATAGACTGAAAATGTTTCAGTTCCAAATTCTGAGATTTCGGTTTGAGTCTCAGATTCGTCACCAAGATCAAATCCTTCATCTTCGAAAACTTTCGTAAGAATCGTTGAATTTCCTGGCGCGGAATTGACCAACAATCCATCCGGCATGTACCACCAGAATCCAGGTTTCCAATCGTACGAAAGGTACGAATGGGGATCAGCTGATAAATCAGACCAAACGGTGTTGGACCACGCCATCTGTGATGCGCGATCTGTTGTATTCAACTCGTATGAATGCACTTCCGGCATCGCGTACACGAAGACTTCATTGTCTTGCCATTCTTCCTCCGTGTTGTTCACGAATATTGCATATTCCCGTGTTTGTCCGGGTGCAAAATATTGTGACTGAAACCTCGGACGAACAAAGCCGTCGTCATCCTCGTACACGGAAAAGTTGTCGATCACCATTTCTACCACATTTCCGTACGGATTTACGACACCGTTTAAGACTTCGTAAATTTTGAAATTTGGATTTTCGGCAATCATACCAACAAATCCTACTCCAAAACTGAGTTGCCCGAGCTCGCAATATTGAGCTGAGTTGTAAGAATCTGCCGTTATTTGAAATCTTGCGATTTCTTGATATGCAGTATCTGCAGTTCCGGAGAAATTTTGTGTCGGAGAAAATTCCACCGTAAAATTGTTTAATAACAATTTCGTGGTGATTCCGACCAATGGTTCTTCTTCAATTGGACGAAGTCCCAATCCCAAGCCATCTTCGTAAGTGAAGATGGGAACAATTCCGCTGGCGTCTTGAATTGTGACGCCAACTAATTTCCAAGTGACCAAATCTTCATCATCTTCTTGGCCACCACCAGCACGCCACTGAAAATCGAAATTTTGATACCCCCACGGAAGAAGCATCTCAACGAACGTGTTTCCATTGAACGTGACGAATCCCGAATCATTTGAGATTCGTTCGTTCATCAATTCATAACCGTTTGTAAACAAACGGCACGGAAAATGTAAGTTGCTTCCACTCGATTCAACTTGAAACGTCATGGAAGTGATCATTCCTGGGTTTTGTGTCAAATTTTCTACGTTGACACTGATCCCATGGAGTTGGGTGGCTCCGATCATCCCAATTTGTGGAGATGAAAGAATGTACGGATCATTGGTGTAAACTTCAACTCCAGACGAAAAAATAGACCATATTGGCCCCCATTCTGTATCGAAATTTAACCCAGAAACTGTTGCTGGGTCTCCAGTGGATATGTCTTCTGGCGTCTTGAACCCCATAAATCGCAGTTGCGCGGAAGTAGACGCCGCCAAATTGTATTGAAGACTTGTTACAACCGAAAGATTATAGATTCCTGGGACGAAGATGTAATCTTCTTCGATTTCCCAGTTTTGGGTCGTGGTGGAATCTACTCCCACAGAACTTCCCACCTGAATACCGTTTACGAATAATGCGTACTGCTCAAATGTTTCCACATTTGGAGCTGACATCCAACAATTGATCCCATCGATGCGGGTTTCCCCCGCTATCTCAATCTTGAGATCGATGGTAATTTGTTCCGATCCAGGTTCCGCATATACCGTTTCCCAACGGTTTACACTTTCCAGAATGTTGATTTGCGCATTTAAAGTCCACGCAAAAAGGACTACTAAAATAAAAATTACTGTTCTTTTCATAAAAATAAAATTTGTTTGGTTATTGCCTCTGGTTAATCCAGACCGATCAACCCCCATAAAAGTGGAAGCTCAGCGGTCTGGATTAATTTTTTCTTGTCCGATTGTGTCAAAGATCGTGTTTTCTGCGAGAATATCTGCGAATCGCGGATCTCCCCAGAAAAACTGTTTTTGAGTGCCGTCTGTCCGAATCAAAACGTGTTCAGACAAAAAGACTCGCCCTTTTTACACGAAATTGCAAAAAAGTCAATCTTGTTTTATAGAATAACTTTTTTGTATTTGTGCGAGAAAAGTTCTTCTTTCTCGTGAGGAATAACCAGGCAAATTTAAAACTGTGACAAAATCGTTGAAAATCTTTTTAAAAATGTCACGTGAAAAATAAAATTCTCAAAAACTTCGCCACAAATTACAACTCCCACGGCGAGTGAAAAACGCGAGGAAAATTCCCCGGAAAATCGTCGTCGTGCCGAGAATACGATTCTTTTTTTTCCACCTCGATGCGAGACAAAGCGTCGGCCGGAAGAATTGTTTCAACTTTTTTTCGAGAAGAACCCAACCAGCCCGCCACCACACAAAATGCTCGCAATCCATCGTCTCCAAGTGGTTCGAGTTTTTGCCATAATTTTTTCAAAAACACATCACCTCCCAACGCACGATCACACGTTTTGTACATTTCAAAAATTTCTTTCGCGCACGAAATTTCGCCCAGCTGCTTCGCCGAATCGCACATTTCACCCCGCTTGATAATAAATTCTTTTTCCATTTTTTAATTCAAGTCACTCCATTCTAGCATAAAAAATAAAAAAGTAAATCCATTCTAAATCTGCGTACTCGCCAACGCAGAGACGAACAAAAAAGCACTTTGACAAATAAAGTTTTGACTTTTTTTATATATTTCGGAGAATCACAAACGATGGCTTTTGAAGATGTGTGTGTATTCACCGGACACGATGGCGTAAACACGGGAGTACCTGATGAAATTGCTCCGTTAATAGAAAAGCATATTCCAGATCCAGAAAATGGAATCTTTTTCTCTGATTTTGATGGTTGTCTCTCTCCTGACGATTTTGGAATCACGTGTTTCTTTGAAAAACTGCACAACGGAGAATACTGGAAATGGAGCCCAAAACAATTTTCTAAACTCTTACTCCCCACTCAAAAAACAAACAACAATATCGTTTCTTACTCAAAATTAATAAAGTTTGCCATCGCAAATAACGGCATTGATCCTAAAATTAAAGAACGAGCGAAGAAACTCCAAAATTTACAAGAAAAATTAAATATTTTGTATGTACAGATTCAAACAGAAACATCTCCAGGACTGCGAAATAAATTCGCAAAAAAAATGCTAGAATTTGATGAATTAATCCTCTCTCTTGAAGAATTTTTTATGCCGTTTTTTGGAAACCAAATTTTTTCACGATTGAGA
The DNA here is from genome assembly GCA_018648585.1 of bacterium. Classification (GTDB taxonomy): domain Bacteria; phylum Patescibacteriota; class Gracilibacteria; order UBA4473; family UBA4473; genus JABGQW01. Next base: position 3,352 of record JABGQW010000012.1, read on the forward strand.
TTCTTTGCTGGAAAATCCCACACAGATGCAAAAAATCTCGCGGCAACCACAATCGAAAAAGGGAAACTTCGAATAAACAAGGATTTATTTTACATATACGAAAATCTGAAAAAAAACGGCGCAGAAGGTCGTATTATTTCGACAAATTTGATGTCATTTATACGAGAAGCAGTGCGCATAACTATCCTCAGTGATATTTTTTCAGAACAAGATGTACACGCCACAAAAATGCGTGGGACTCGTGGAAAAGGAAATGAAGCACTTCGTTATCAGAACCTGATCTCCGGAGAACCAGTTTTTGGAACGAGAAAAGCACAAATTTTAAAACAAGAGATCGTCGAAAAAGAAAAGAAAAATATTCTTTCTGTCGGAGATTCTACTTCCAGCGATGGCACAATGCTCGCTGAATCATTAAAAAGCGGCGGATCAAATATTATTGTTGTCCCAGAAAATGCAGACGTAGCAAAAGTCGCAAAAATATTTGAATCTCGGCTTGCTCAGTGCCTCGAGGTGCAACAACTGACCGAAGAACAAAAACAACGAATGTGGTATCTACAGAGCAAAAATTTTGTTGATTCCCGACGAATTACTACTTAAATCTCCAAGCTCACGGGACAATGATCTGATCCCATCTGATCTGTCAGGTAGTCAATTTTTTTTACTTTTGAAAAAAACGAATTGTCGACGAAAAAATAATCGAGCCGCCACCCAACATTTCTGTCGCGCGCCCGCGTGATCACGTGCCACCACGAGTACACATCTTTTTTTTCTGGAAATTTCGAACGCCAAACGTCGCGCCAGCCGGCAGAAATCCATTTTGAAATCCTCGCACGCTCGTCGGGATGAAATCCGATTTTGCCATCATTGTCCGCCGGCCGCGCCAGATCGATCGGTGCGTGCGCGCAGTTGACGTCGCCCGCAAAAATCACCGTTTTTCCCGCAGCGCGAAGTTTGTTCACAAACGCGAGAAATTTTTCGTAAAATTCAAGTTTGCCCTGCCACGCCGCCGGAGATTTTCCGCCGTTTGGGAAATACACGCCGAGAATTTCAAAGTTTCCAAAACTCACGCGCGAGATTCGTCCCTCGTCGTCCGTGAAATCTGGCATCCCAACATGAAACTTCAATTCTTCATTTTTAATTTTTAATTTTTCATTTTTCGAAATCCAAATCGCCGTCCCCGCGTACCCGGGTTTTTCCGCCGCGTGGTAAAATTGTTGAAACTCCGAATATTTTTCGATCAAATTCTGAACCTGCTCAGATTTTGATTTTATTTCTTGGAAAAGCAAAATATCCGGATCGTGCGCCGCGAGAAATTTTTCGAGCTCGCCTTTTCGCTCGACTGCGCGAATTCCGTTCACGTTCCAGGAAATGATTTTCATCGATTTCGAAACTCAGAAACGTGGTGCGTCAAAATTTCGCAAAATTCGTCCACCGCGTCGTCGTCGAGAAATTTGTGCAGCGAAATCCGGATTGGAAACTGCCACGCGGAATCTTTTTCGATGTGCGAAATCGTCGTCGTCGGCACCAGAATGTCGCTCGTGCACGCCGATCCCGTGGAAACGCAGATTCCTTCTTTTTGAGAAAGAATCGACATCATCGCCGCTCCGCGAATGCCACAAAACGCAGCAGAAATCGTTCCCGTCACGCGCGGTCGATCCGCCGAGTGGATTTTGGAATCCGGAATTTGGGCGATCGCCGACTCGATTTTTTTCGTCCACCGATTTAATTTTGAAACCGTCGCGTCCTGCTCGGTGATCGCGATTTCGAACGCTTTTGCCATTCCCGCGATGATCCAACAATTTTTGGTGTGGCTGTCGCGAGAAATTTCTGAGAAATCCTGCGGATTTTTCATCCAGAGAAGTCCGATCATTTTTGGGCCGTACAATTTTTGCGGGGAAAAACTCACCGCGTCCGCCGCCGTTTCAAATTTCAAACCTTTTCCCACCGCCTGCGCCCAGTCCTCCAAAATCACCGCGTTCGGAAAATTTTCACGCAACGCAAATCCGTCAAAAATCTCGCCGATCTCCGCATTTGCTTTCATCTGCGCCAGCACTACTGGATTTTTGTGAGAAAGTTCGGAGCCACCGCCACGCGGATCAAATTTATTTCCGGATAAAATTTCGTCGCCGATCGACGAGTGCTCGACCGCCGAACAGAAAATATTTTCCCAGCCGAACCGCCGCGCGCACGCCCAGAGAAACCGGCGATTTGCGTCCGTCCCCGCGTACGTGATCGCCAACTCCGCCGGCGAAACGCCAAGCAAATCTGCGATTTTGGAAAGTGAATCGTCGATAACTTTTTGCGCTTCGAACCCGCGCACGTGGTGCGAATTGTTGTTTCCAAATTTTTCGAAATGTTTTTCCATCTCGACGATCACGCGCGGATCGAGCGGAGACGAAGCGGCTGCGTCAAAATATCGTTTCATTTTTGAACAATGAGAACATAATTTTTTCTGCGTTCAAGTGTACACCCGAGCACGGAAAATCCGAATTTTTTCGCCAAACTTTTGAGTTCACGCGGAGAAATTTTTCGGTACGTACGGGGAAATTTTTCAGCACCGAACGGGATCGTCCAATTTTTTTTTCCAAAATTTTTCCAGAAAAATTTCCGCGGCAAATTCCAGGTCGTGAGAAATAAAATTCCGCCCGGTTTCAAAACACGAAAAACTTCCGCGAAAAACTGGTGTTGTGATTTTTTTGACAGCAGGTGATGAAAACTCGCGATCGCCGTCACAATTTCGAAATTGTCCGCACCGAACGGCAACGTTTTTTCAAAACTTCCGAGAAAAAAATGATCGCGTGGAAATTCGTCGCGCGCGATTTTCAAAAGTTTTTCCGACAGATCCAGCCCAAAATAATTTCCATCCGCGACCGGCAGAAATTTTCGCAACCGCGCGTTGCCGCAGCCAAGATCCAGCACGCGATCCATTTTGGAAATGTGCGGCGCGAGCAAATCAAACTCCGGCCACCCATTTTTTCGAGTGGCGGAAAAATCAACGGCAAACTTGTCGTACTCAGACATCGCTCGCAGTGTGCACTGAACGAGAAATTTCGTCAAAAATTTCTGACAACTGCTCCAGCGTTTCGACACGAATCAGCCGATCCCGAAAACTCGCGGCGCCCGAAACACCTCGCACCAAGTGCGCAAAATGTTTTCGCAACTCGATCATCGCCCATTTTTCGCCTTTTTGTTCGGTGGCGAGTTCGGCGTGTTTGCGAAAAAAATCCAACCGTTCGGAAATCTCCGGTGTCTCCGGAATTTTTTCTCCAGAAAATGCGGCGCGGCACTGCCGAAAAATCCACGGATTGTAAATCGCCGCGCGACCGATCATCACGCCGTCGAGATTCCCCAATTTTTCGACCGCCGACTCCGCAGAATCCACATCGCCGTTTCCGATCACGGGAATTTTTAAAAGTTTTTTCACTTCGTAAATTTTTTCCCAATTCGCGCGTCCGGAAAATTTTTGCTGCGTGGTGCGGCCGTGCACCGCGAGCGAGGAAATTCCCGCCGATTCGAAATTTTTACAGGTGGAGAAAAAATTGTCGTCCGAAAAAAATCCGAGTCGCATTTTTGCCGTCACCGGCAGCGACGTCGACGCGACCAATTTTTCGATCATTTTTGCCGCGGAATCTGGATTTTTCAAAAGTGCCGATCCGTTCCCAGAATTCACAATTTTTGGCGACGGGCAGCCGAAATTGAGATCGATAAAATCCGCTCCCAAATCTTCGACGACCGCAGCAGCCGCGACAAAAGCGTCGGAATCCGATCCAAAAAGTTGGATCCCAAACCCTCCGCGGGGAGCTTTATTTTTCCCAAAAAATGTCATTTTTTCAGATTCGTGAAACTGCACCATTCGCAGCGTTTTTTCACTTCCCCGCCGCAACGCTTCGGCGGAAATCAACTCGGAAACGAGAATCGTGCTCGGCTCAATTTCTCGCACCATTCGTCGAAACGGCGACTCGGTGTACCCCGCCATCGGCGAGAGAAAAAGCAGCGGCTGCGAGCGATCCGAGAAAATTTTTGTCACGCGCGAGTTGTACCGAAATCCAGAAAAATTGCAACAAGAAATATTGACAAACTACAGAAAATAAGTAAAAACAAAACAATGAAAAACCCCGAACTCAAAAACTCAAAAAAGGAAACGCTGCAAAAGTTTTACAACGAGCTGAACCCAGAACTGAAAAACGCTGGACTTTTTACAATTCCCGCAGAAAGATCTGAGGAATTTTTATCTGAAATTGAAGATCGCGAATCGGAAGAAAAAACCAAGTTCGTCAAAACGTTGAACGAACTTTTGAAACAACCAGCCGGCAAAACCCGAATCACAAAAATTCGAGAAGTGCTCCACGATTTTGATTTTTTGGGAAATCTAACTGATTTTTTGGCAAATGCTGATAAATCTGAATTGCAAAAGAAAAATATTAATTCAAATGATTTTTCAAAACTTTTAAATGATCTGCAAAAAGAATCTGGGTTTGTAATTCTTACAACAGATCAAATCTTTGCACAAAATGATGACGTGGCCGCGATAACAGATAAATTAAAAAAAGAACACGGAGCCAATGTTTCGATCACAGAACTGATAAACGTCACACAAGAAATGGTCGCCGACGGAGCTCTTGGAAGACTTGATATCCAAATCAAAAATTTTGCCGAAGACCATTACTTGGAGCGGATTACTTTTAATCCGTTGGTCTTTTTTAAAAATCTTCATCAAAAACAAAACATCGCCATCGATCAATTTCCGGGACTTAATTTTGAAATGAAAAAACCCGTTATTTCAAAAAAAGATACGCCGTTCAATCGTACATTTTCCGAGAAAAAAAATTACCTTGCCCACGAATGGATTGATCTTTTATTTTATGTCGAAAAATATGAAGAATTTCCCGAAAGAAAAAAAGAATTTTTGTCTGCGCTTTTTCAAATAATGGTAGTCAACGGAGCCATTTGGTTTCCGATAAAAAACATACTGAGCCAAAAATATTTTTATCCGATCTGGAACGATTTTGTTGAATTTTTGAAACAGAGTGAATTGGGCGAAGATTTTCTCTCCGGAGAAACGAAAATGAAACAATATTTTCTTGATTTTTGGGGAACAAAAAAAAATCCCGATCCGAATCCAAAAAACATTCCATTTTCAGGTGCGCTAAAAAACTTATTTGAAACCTGGCAAAAAAAGAACCAAGAAAAAGAAATGCCAACGGCGCCAGAAAAGATGAAAAAAACAACGAAGAAAAAAGTGAAAAAAATCGTACAGTTTCCCACCACGGAAAAAGAAAAAACAGCCGAAAAAAAATTCGAAATTTCTGTTTCAAAACTCGGTGATTTTCAGTTTCAAATCGAAAAACTAGAAAATCACGGATCGCCCATTTTTGTTCTTTTGAAGAACCCGCCTGAAAAATTGAAATTGAATGCGAAAAACAAACGACTTAAAAACTGCTGGAATCATCAAAAAAATATTTTGGATTTAAAAAATCTGTGCCCGCCACATCCAAATTCTATTAAATTTTTTATCGGTGATCCTAATTCCCCACACGCCAAAACTAAGAAATTCGACCTCACGTGGCCAAAAAAAAAGAGTGTTCCTGCCGCAGAAGCAAAAAATCCACCAGGAACATTTCATGCAGAACCCGCACACGAAGCGGATACCAGTTCTAAAAAAGTTGACAAAGCACTCCAGCAAGCTGTCGAAAAAGAAAAACAAGAAAACATGGCGTTGCTGATTTTGGAAAATAAATCCGGTGCGGAAAAATGTTTTCAATTGGCGGAAACCACCGGCACATTTTCTCCGGAAAAATTAGAAAATCCGAACGGACTCAAACTCCCCGCCGAGATTTTTAAATTTAAACTCGAACCATTTGAAATCACAAAACCAGAGATTTTTTCCGACGATCTGGAAAAAATTCTGGCAGAAATAGTGGCCGATCTCATCCAAAAACAAAACGAAAAAAAATCCGCGGACGAAACTGCAGCAGCAGAAAAAACGAACAACGATGCCGAAAAAAAAGAGGCCGCGGAACGCACTGAAATTTTTGAAAAAATAAAAAAACTGCGACGAAAGTTCACGGGAAAAAGTGCGCGATTTCAAATGCGCGAAAACGAAATGAAAAAACAAAATCAAAATCCATATTCCGCGTGGCCCCGCATCAAAAGCGCCGAAGGTGAAACCTGTTTTCAAAATATTCAAAAAATTGTCAAAAAACTCGGAATCGAAATCAGCGTGCAAGATGATTCTTGTGGAATGGGAAATATTGCGATCCAACTTGATTTTGGAAATGATGTGACCACGATAATTTCTGTTCAAAAAACGGACGCGGGAACGTTTCGAATAAACACGGAAACTTCCGAAAACGCGAAAAATTTTATGCCACAAATTATCGAAAGTGGAAAAATGCTATTTCGGGCAATCGTCATAAAACTCGAAAAGGAAACACTCCCTGAAAATAATGGCGTTCGAAAAAATGTCGAGACAGCCGAAAAAAAATATGTCCGAAAACTCGAAAAAAGCACAAAAGAACTCGCCAAAAGTCTGTGGGACCATCTTTCTGAAAAAACGGGACGCGCCGTTGGCTCCCGAGATGAAAACGACCTCGTCGATTGTGTTTTGAAAAATATTTCGCACGAAACCGCTCAAAATAAAGAACTCATTTTGAAAAATCCGCTGCTAAAATTCCCAAGCAAAAGCAAGTTTAAAAAAATAAAAAATACCACAGACACCGAGCTCATTTCGAAACTGAGAGAACAGCTCATTGCCGGAGAAATTAGTGAAAAAAATATTCAAAATATTTTGAAAAAAAATAAAACTATCAAAAAAGAAACTCCGATCCCGATGAACAAAAAACAAAAAACGAATTTTGAAAAAGTGAAAAAATTCATCGGAAACAAACGAAATCAAAAATATTTAATTGGTCGCATTCGAGAAGTGGAAAAAGCAAAATTTTTTGACAAAAAAAGCAACGACAGCTTGTTTTTGAATGAAGTTTTGCTGGATATTTTGAACGACATTTTCCCGCGAATCGGAGAATCGCAGGAGTCACTCTGCGACGCAAGACGAAATGGAAAATTTCTGGATAAAAAAATTCAGGACGGGTGGAACAAAAATTGGATCGATTTTTTTGTGGAAGAATGTGCGCGCGAAGGAATCGTACCAGAACCGGAATCCGCACTCACAATCACGTACGAAGAATTGAAAGTGATGGCGTTTAATTTGGACTGGAAATTTCCGGAGGAAAAATAACCGCGTCACCAATTTTTCCGGAAAACTGGTCCGCGCCAATTTCGAGCACCCACTGCGATTTTTCTGAAGGCGAATAAATTGGACACGGTTCTGATTCGCACGGCAAAAGTTTTTGAAAATCGACCACTTTTTTTTCTGAAGAAATCCAAATCACGTCCAGCGGAATCAGCGTATTTTTCATCCAAAAAGAATGAATTTTCGGCGCATCAAAAACAAACAGCATTCCTCCATTTTGCGGGAGAACGTGGCGGTTCATCAATCCCATCGTGCGCGAATCCGGCGTGTCGGCAATTTCGACGGTGAAAGTTTGGCCGCCAATTTGTACCGCAGGATTTTCGAGTGAAATTTTTGTGGATGAAAATTCGCACCCCACGAAAAAAAGTGACACAATGATGAGCGATAAAACTTTTTTCACGTAAAAATTCTACTCCAAAATGATAAACTTCATACTTTTTCTGATCATCATCGCGCTGACGGCGGCCAGTATTTTTTCTGTTTTTTTCGCGCTGAGACTTTTCCAAACGGGCGTTCCGTTTATTCCCACACCCGATCCGATCGTGGAAAAAATGATCGAACTAGCCGAACTCACTTCTGAAAAAAAGTTTGTAGATCTGGGCTGCGGCGAAGGAAAAATCGTACGCGCCGCGGGAAAACTGGGCGCTCGCGGATCGGGGTACGAGCTGATAAAACCGCTCGTGTGGTACTCGACGCTGAGAAATAAACTGGAAAACCTACCGATCGAGTTCCGGTCAGATGATTTTTTTACCGCGAACCTGGAAAATATCGACGTAATTTTTTGCTACCTCTGGCCGTCTGCGATGAAAAAATTCTGGGAAAATTTTGGAGAAACGCTCACTCCGGGCACGAAAATTATTTCACACGCATTTGAAATTCCACAACTCACTCCCGAAAAAATCGAAGAAATGGGAAAATCAAAAATTTTTGTGTACCGCGTCGGCGCGCAAATTCCCGCAGAAAAAATCTAAAATCACAGCTCAAACGGGAGCCGATTTTGTAAAATTTCCCAGTTTTTTTCTAACTGTTTCGCCGCCAAACCATCCTCAATTCCGGGAACAAAAATCGACTGCAAAACCGATCGCAGCAAAATTTCTGATTTTGAAAAATCGGATAAATCAATCGAAAATTTCTCCGCCAAAATTGAGAAAATTTCACAAGCGACCCACGCGTGCGTGTTCGGGAGAAACTTTTTGGAAATCGAAACCGACAAAAACCGCTCCCAGAGTGCATCCGCTTCCGCAAGCATTTCTAAATTTTGAGCCGGCGCGGGCGAAACTTTTTCAGGAGAAACGGTCAGATCACGAAAATCTTCCATCGCCGTTCCCGTCAAAAACTCCAGCGGAGAATCAGACGAAAACGAGTTGCTGAGCGACAATCCCTCGAGAGTGCGAAACTTTTGCAAAATCTCTGAATCGCTGCAGTTTTGTGCTTTCATTTTTCCCGCACGAAAATTTCGCGAGCCAGCCGACTCAGGAAAAATATCCAAACACAACAGCAAATCCCCCAGCCCCGAAATTCCAAAAATTTCGGCTCGATTTTCATCGTTCGGAGATTCACGATCGATCGATTGAAATCCCGCTCGCAGCGCAGAAATCGTTGCTTCGAGTTTTGCCATCGGCGTCACCAGCACATCCCAAATTTTCCCCAATTCAAACACGAAAAAATTCTTGAGCATTCCCCCTCGCTGAACCACCTCCGTCGAACCAGACGCCACTATTTTCAAAATCTGAGAACTGAGTTGTGTTGCCAAAACTTCCGCGGCGTGAAAATCTTTTCCTGCCAAAACTGTCGCAGTTGGTGTCGTTCCAATTTGATCCGCAATGTTTGGGCCAGACATCGAAAAACATCGCTTCAAATTTTCCTCCGAAATTTTTTCACAAAATATTTGCAACGCCCGCTCGCCTTTGGAAGTGATGATCACCTGAGCAAATGGAAAACTCGTGATGTAATCCAAAATCGCCAGCCGCGCACCATTCATCGCATCCGAGGGAATCGCGAGAAATAAAATATCTGGAGAATTTTCGGGCTCGTCTTCCGGTTTTTCCCAAATCGAAAGTTCCGAAATTGTTTTTCCAAGAAGTGATTCAAACGCTTTTTTCAGCGCTGTTCCCAACTGACCTTTTCCAATAATTCCAACTTTTGGTTTTTCCATTTTCATATTTTTGGAAACGCAGAATCCAAAATTTCTTTGCCCCACCGAGAGTTTTCTCGTGAGTCCAAAAACACGATTTTTTCAAGATTTGGGAAGAGTGAAACTTTTTGCGAAAGATTTGCAGAAACCTTCGGAATCTGCCACACATCCCAAAACTTCAAACCTGAATTTTGAAGTGCTTCCTGCACTGCGTCAAAAAGTGGATGCGGCGCATCAAACGGAAATTTTTGAATAACCAGCGTTTGAAACGGAAGTTTTCCGAGATCGGCCGTCATTATTTTTTGAAAAAACAACACCAATTTTTTGTGATCCTGTGCCAGCTTCAAGACTTTTCCATTTCCCCCAGAAACGCGTTCGCCGATGGCAAAGATTCCCTCCAAAACTTCGGACTGCGACAGCCGATCTGAAAATTCGAGGTACACTTTTTTGAGTGTTTCGAGACTAGAAAAATACGCTGCCAGCGCAGAAGTTTCGGACACGGCAGATGAAAGTTCTTCAATTTTTTGCACGCAAAACGAGTTGAACTCCGGCGATTTTACCGACGGAACACCGCGAGGAACTTCAACTTTTTGTGGATTCTGAGAAAAAAGTTCTGGAAACAAAAAATGTGGTCCCTGGTACGATCCAACAAAAACACGGAAAAAGAGATTTGATTTTCCCAGCAAATGTCGATGAAAAAAGACTGTTTGGAATTTTTCCAAATCAGATTTTACCGCACGCCAATCATCCGGATGCCACGCACCAAAACTCAAATTTCCAGACTGCGGCGCGTACGTTGCCCAGCGAACGAGACGCTCGCGTGGAGTCAACAAAACATCGGACAATTCGTTCAAATTTTTATCAGAAAATTGTTGCAACGAGTTCGCAAAATCATCAAATCGCTCCTGTGGATCGAGCCTCACTCTTTCTGGAAACGTCGTTGAAATCGTCCGTTGCAATTTTTTCTGCAGCACTTCGCGACAAAAATTAGTGACAAAAAACTGTGCCGCCACAGAAATATCTTCGGTTTTGTGTTTTAAAAATGGAGCCAACGACCAATTTTTCGCCGGGAAAAAGAGAAGATTTTCTGCAAAAACTTCTGCTTCGTCCACGAGCAGTGTTCGATTTTGAAATCCTGGCAAATGTCGAAATCTCAAAAACGCACGCGGGGAAATCACAAGAATTTTCTCCGGCATTTTTTCTTGCAATACTTTTGCAAAAACTCCCGATTCCTCCTCCGCACAAACTTCTGGCCAAAGATTTCGCTGGTCGGCGAACAGGTCGAAAAATTCTTTTCCGCGATATCCCAGAAAATGACGAAATTTTATTTGGAGAAAAAACGTCGCCTCAAAATTGGTCATATTTTCCCGGTCAGCAGAAAATCTCTCGAGTCGCACCGGATCGAGCAAAACTTCCGGCGTTGGAAAAAGTTTTTCGCCGGAAAAAAAATCGAATCGCGTCGTCACGATCAACGCGCCAGCAGGATTTTTTTGAGAAACGTGATGCGCCAGCGCTCGCTGAAAATCCGCGGTCTGCCGCGCGTCGCCGGCGCGAACAAACGATGTTTTTTCTGCAGAAACTTTTTCGCAAAGTGCGGAAAAATCGGTCGTTGATTCGGTATTTTTTTCTGCGGAAATCGGTGTCGGTCGCCACTCGCCCGTGCCCGTCGCGCTGAGAAAAAATTCTTTCGCAACCCAGCTCGTGCGCGTTTCCAACGTCGAACGAATCGTGTCCAAAAATTCGCGCGGAAGCTGCTGAATTTTTGTTTCGAGAAATTCAAAAAGTTGAATTGACGCCTCCACGTCCGACATCGCGCGGTGCGCATTCTCGTGGGAAAATTTGTATTTTTTCGAAAGCACTTCCAGCGCAAAACTTTCCTCCCCCGGCAACAAAATTCGCGCCAGTTCGTGCGTGTCGATTCGCTGATTTTGCGAAATTTCCACGCCATTTTCGATGAGAAATCGAATGTCAAAATCGATGTTGTGTCCGACGATCACCGCGTTCCCAATTTTTTCGGATAAAATGGTGCGAAACGACGCGATTTTTTTTCCACGTTGCGAAATCTCCGCCTCGGCGATTCCCGTCAAGTGCGTGACAAAAGGCGTCAACGGACTTTTTTCCGGATGAAAAACTTCGTCAAATCGTTCAATTTCCTTGCCCGATTCGTCTTTCAAAATGAACGAAATCTCGATGATCGAGTCTCGCTGCGAATCCAATCCGGTTGTTTCGAGATCGAGAAAACAGTACTGCATCGGTCGAGAGTGTACTGCGAGCATCGCGAACTTGCAAATTTTGAAAATTTCACGACAATCGCGCCGATGAAAATTTCTCCCCGAAGTCAGAAAATGGCGAGCGTGATTCAGCAACTTTTGCCCGCGCTGGTGGAAAAAATTTTGACACCGAACCAAATCGGATTTTTGTCCATCACCGCCGTGGAAATCGCCGGAGATTTGGGAATGGCGGATATTTTTGTGGACGCGATCGGCGCGCCAGCCGGCTGGATCCGACATTTGGAAAAAATTTCTCCGAAACTCGAACACGAAATTGCCCGCGAATTAAAACTGCGGAGAAAAATGATTTTTCGTTGGAAGCGCGACGGAGGCCCGCTGCACGCGAAAAAAATGGAAAGTTTGATGCAGGAATAATTTTTCAAAAAACGATGAAAATTCTGATCGCGACCGGAAATCAGGGGAAAAAAATGGAACTGCTCGAAGCGTTCGCCGCGCACGGCGGATTGGAAAATTTGGAAATTTTGTCGCTCGCGGATTTCCCAGAAATCACCGACGACGTCGAAGAAACCGGAAAAAGTTTTGAGGAAAACGCACTTTTGAAAGCAAAATTTTTTGGAGAAAAATTCAATATTCCCGCGATCGGCGAAGATTCGGGATTGATTTTGGACGCGTTCCCAGAAAAATTCGGAATCCGCACGCGCCGCGAAATTCCTGCAGCAACAGACGAACTCTGGCTCGAAACATTTTTGAAATTACTCGAAAATGTCGAAAATCGTCGCGCAACATTTTTTTCGGCAACCGCATTTTTTGATCCGAACAGCGGAAACTCTGAAACTTTTTTGGGGAGCACTGCTGGAAAAATCACCGCAAAACCCGAATCAAAACTCGAACCGGGAATTCCGGTGTCCGCGGTTTTTTGCGCAGACGGAGAAACCAAAGTATATTCTGCACTGCAGCGAGAACAGAAAAATAAAATTTCGCACCGCGGAAAATCCGTTGCCCAGCTACACGCGTTTTTGAAAAACTTAAAATAAAATGAAATTTGTTCCGCTGAAAATCCGTTGCCCAGCTACACGCGTTTTTGAAAAACTTAAAATAAAATGAAATTTGTTCCGCTGAAAAATAAAAAAAAATCGCAAACGCTGCGACTGCTGAAATTAATTTTTCCGGCAGTGGGCGCGGCGGTTTTGTGGCAATTTTTTCAAAAAGAACGACGTTCTCAAATAAAAATAATCGACGGATTGCGGGAACGTGATTTTTTTTGGCAATCGTTTTTGATGAAACTGCAAAAGAAAAAAGACACCACGATTTTTATGGAAATTTGGTACGAAGAAATATTTCACGGCGTCGTCGCGTACTCTTTTTTGTACCTGTTTCGCAAAAAAATATTTTTTCTAAAATTTTTTGCGATCGAACCGCGACTGCAGGGAAACGGCGTCGGAACGCAGGTTTTGCAAAAAATCGAACAACTGGCCGAAACCGAAAATTGTCATTCTTTGTGGCTGCTCGCCAGTCCGTTCAAACGCCGCGTTCAACATTTTTATTTCAGCCGCGGATTTAAACGTGTTTTTTGGGGAATTTTTTATAAAAAAATATCACAACGAAAAAAATTCTGGCACCAGCTAAAAAATAGATTTCTTTTGAATCGAAAAAATTGATTGATTTGTATTTTCATTTAAAATTTCAGAGATACATTTTGAAAAAAAGATGAAAAAATTCAAACGGATTCTGCTCAAACTTTCCGGCGAAGCGCTGCTGGGAAAAAAAGATTTTGGGATTGACTACGACATTCTCGATCACATTTGTGATGAAGTGGCAGAAGTGCACAAAACCGGCGTGGAAATCGCGATCGTGATCGGCGCGGGCAACATTTGGCGCGGGAGCGAAAACGCGGATTCGGGGATTGATCGCGTTCCGTCGGACTACATCGGAATGCTCGGAACCGTGATGAATTCGATCGCGCTGCAGGCAAATTTAGAAAAAAAACACGGAATCCAAACGCGCGTTTGTTCCGCGCTCGACATTCCGTCGATGGCAGAACCGTACATCACGCGCCGCGCGCTCCGACATTTGGAAAAAAATCGAATCGTGATCTGCGCCGCCGGAACCGGAAATCCGTTTTTTACGACCGACTCCGCCGCCGGACTCCGCGCGCTGGAATTGAACTGCGACGTTTTGATGAAAGCGACGAACGTCGACGGCGTGTACTCCGCCGATCCGGAAAAAGATTCGGGCGCGAAAAAATTCGACGAAATTACGTTTTCAGAAGTTTTGGAAAAAGAATTGAAAGTGATGGACGCGACCGCCGTTGCGCAGTGCCGCGACAACGAAATGCCGATCGTGATTTTCAAATTGATGGAAAAAGGAAATCTCAAAAAAGCCGTCGCCGGAAAAAAAGTCGGCACGCAGATCGTCCTGCGCTGAATTTTTTTAAAAATGCTCCGGCGAGAAAGTTTTTAAATTTTCCCGTTCAATCGAAAATCACGGAGTCAAACATTCCCATCGTCGTCCGCTCGGGAATTGTGACGCGGATCGTTTTTTCAAAATTCCCGGCCGTCACCGTCGCGCTCGCGGTGTACTCCGTTTTTGGAAACTCCAAACCTGCCGCTGAAAGTAAAAACGGAAGATTTTGAATTTTTCCTTCACCAGTTTTGTCAAAACTCCCCACCGCGCGAATCGAGAGCAAATAATTGTGCGTTCCCGAAGTTCCGACGAAAAAGGTGGAAAGATCTGATGACATTTTTCCTGGCAGCACCGCTCCCGGCAAATTGGAATCGTTCGAAGAAATTGAAATCGAAGTGGAGAAAATGTCGCCCGCGCACACGAACGAGTGCTCCGAGCCGAAATTTCCGGCGCACGGATTTTCTGCGTCCGACGACGTTGGCGTGAATGTTTCGACTTTTGAAATTTCATCGGAAACAATCGTCGCGCGTTTCAAATCCCACGTGGCGATCACGACGTCAGGATTTGAATTAAAATCCAAACCGCTCGCGTCTCCAATTTCCAGCGTAAAATTATCTGAGGAAGGAATTCGTTCGATCGTGGCTGCCTCGCCCACGTTCGCCGCTCCGTCCCAAAAAAATGGAATCTGCACGGTTTGATTTTCTCGTAAATTTCCAGAAATTGAATCCGCGCGTCCGTCGATTTTCCAAGAAACCGACAATTCCGGATCCGCCTGCGCGATCGTCTGCGACGCGTCCGTGCCGTCAAATTGCACGCCCTGCCCACGCGAGTTGTGATGAAAAAACGCCGCCTCCAGCCCGCCCTCCGCACCGTAAAAAACTTGGTTGCCGCGGACAAGATTTTGTGTTTGATCGAATGATTTTGAAACCAATCGCATAATTTCCACGCTCAATCCCAACACCAAAAATGACACGATCATCGACACTGCGAGAGAGACTCCGGCATTTTTGTATTTCATTTTGTTTCATTTTACGTCAAAATCACCGCGATGAAAAAGTTTTGTTTAATTATTCTCGACGGATTTGGAATGGGACACCACGACGCGGGCGACGCGATTTTTCATTCGCAGAAACCGTTTCTCGATCAGATTTTTGAAAATTTTGATCCGAAAAAAATCACCTCGCTCAAAACATTTGGCCACAGCGTCGGACTCCCCGAAACGCAGACTGGCGGCTCCGAAGCGGGACATCTCACGCTCGGCGCGGGGCGCCCGATTCGCCAACTTTTGACGATCATCGACGATGAAATTCGCTCCGGCGAATTTGAAAAAAATCCGGTGCTCGTGGAACTTTTTGAAAAAGCGCGGCAAAAAAATCGGATTCATTTTGTCGGGCTCGTGTCGGACGGCGGAATTCACAGCTACATTTCGCACGTGCTGGGGCTGCAAAAAATGGCGAAAAAAATCGGGATCGGCGAAACATTTGTCCACGCGATCACCGACGGACGCGACGTCGGCGAGCGCAGCGCGGCACCTTTTTTGGGAATGGTGGAAAACGGCGCGACCGGAAAAATCGCGAGCGTCGGCGGACGATTTTTTGCGATGGATCGCGACACAAACTGGGATCGCGGAAAAATCGCGTACGATGTTTTTTGTGATCCGGCGACGGAAACTTCGGCGGAAAACTGGCGCGCGCAGATCGAAAATTTTTATGAAAATTCGGAGAAATCGGATTATTATTTTCCACCGAAACTTTTCGAAAAAAACGGACAAATCCGCGCGGACGACATCGTGATTTTTTTCAATTTTCGATCCGATCGAATGCAGCAGATCGTGGAAATTTTGGTCGATCCGAAGTTTGAAAAATTCGAAACGCCGGTGAAACTCGATCCGAAAAATGTTGGAATTTTTGGAAATTATTCGAATCTCGCAAAAAAAGCGTACAAACTTTCTGAAAACGGAGCGGAAAAAACGCTCGGTGAAATCGTCGCAGATGCGAAACTTCGGCAGCTGCGGATCAGCGAAACTGAGAAATTTAATCACGTGACTTTTTATTTTTCTGGCGGACAAAAAAAAGAATTTTCCGGGGAAGAACGAATCCTCGTTCCGTCGCCGAAATGCGAATCGTACGCGGAAAAACCGGAAATGTCGGCGCGCGAACAAACCGATGCACTCGTGAAAAAATTGGAAACCGACGCCGAATTTTCGCTGATCGTGCAAAATTTTGCGAACGCGGATCTGGTCGGACATTCGGGAAATTTGGAAGCGGTGGAAAAAACGGTCGCGGTTTTGGACAAATGTTTGAAAAAAGAACTCCCCGTTTTATTTGAAAAAGGATTCCACGTACTGATCACCGCCGATCACGGAAACGCCGACGAGATGCGCGAACCGAACGGAAATCCTGCCGCAAATCACACAAAAAATCCCGTGCCGTGCGTGCTGTTTTCGCCGCGTGGAAAAAAAATTCCAACGCGAAAAAATGGAACGCTCGCCGACATCGCGCCGACTGCGATTGAAATTTTGGGATTGGAAAAACCGCAAATTATGACCGGAGAAAGTTTGCAAAAATTGTAAATTTCGGGTGTAATCGCTCGCGTGAAACTGCATTTCAGCGGCATCGGCGGGATCGGGATTTCGGCGCTCGCGCAACTCTGCCTCGCCCGCGGAGATGAAATCAGCGGCTCGGATCTCGCGGAATCGGAGATTTTTCCGGTTTTGAAAAAACTGAAAATCCCGGTCGCACTCGAACAAACCGCCGAAAATATTTCGAAAAATCTGGACGCGCTGATTTATTCGGAAGCCGTCCCCGAGACAAATCCCGAACGCGTTCGCGCGGAAGAATTGAACATTCCGCAGTTTTCGTATTTTGAGTTTTTGGGAAAAGTGGCGAAAAATTTTCGCACGATCGGAATCGCCGGAACGCACGGAAAAACGAGCACGACAGCACTTTTTGCGACCGCTTCGCAATTTACAAAATTGGATCCCACCGTTGTCGTCGGGACGATTTTGAAAGAATTCAGCGAATCAAATTTCCACGCAGGAAAAAGCGACTGGCTCGTCGTCGAGGCGTGCGAATACCGAGAAAATTTCAAATTTTTGGAGCCGGAAATCGTGATTTTGACCGGAATCGAGCACGATCATTTTGACGCGTTCCCGACGGAAGAATCGTATTTTTCCGCGTTTGAAAATTTTGTGAAAAATGCAAAAACGGTGATTTTTCACGCGGGCGACGAAAATGCGCAGAAAGTTTTGGAAAATTTCCGCGGAGAAAAATTGGCAATTCCGCGTCAGATCGACAACAGCTGGAAATATTTGTTAAAAATTTCCGGGCAGTACAACTACGACAACGCGACGCTCGCGCTCGCGATTGCGCACAAACTCGATCTGAATTTGGAAGATTTCAAAAAAGGACTCGGAGAATATCGAGGCGCGGGACGCCGCCAGGAATTTTTGGGAAAACGAAATGGTGTGAATTTTTTTGACGACTACGCCCACCACCCGAGCGAGATTTCGGCACTTTTGCGAGGGTTTCGCGAAAAATTTCCAGCGGCAAAAATTGGAATTATTTTCGAACCACACCAACATTCTCGCACGCGAGAACTTTTGCCGGAATTTGTGGAAAGTTTGCAGATCGCCGACGAAATCGGACTTTTCAAAATTTATCCCGCCCGCGACACCAACGAAGATAAAAAATCGATGCCGGACGAAAAATTCCGCGCAGCGGTTTCAAATTCCGTTCCGATCGACGGAGAAAAAGATGCAGAAAAATTTTTGGAAAAATTCGAGCCCGGCGATGTTGTGATTTTTTGCGGAGCGGGAAATATTTCTGCGTTCGCGCGAAAAGTTCTGAAAAACTAAAATTTTTTCAAGATTTTTTACAAATCATCGATTTCCAAACTTGTGGAATCCGCCGGGTTCGCGTGGGCGGCTGCAATTTCCTTTGCTCGTTCCGCCATATTTTTTTGAAATTCTGCTGGCGGTTGCCCGAAGCTGTGCCCAGAAACATAATTTTGTTTCTCGTTAAATTCTTTCTGTTCCATTTTTTAAAAAGTTAAATTAATTTATTAATATTTTGTTTTATTTTTTTGTCAAATTGACTTTGAAAAAATCTCGTGTCAAAATCTCCACACTTTTTCACCCATTCAAAATGGAGACGACCACGATCAGATCCGTGTTTCAGCAACCAGAAAATTTTTTGAATGGAAATATTAATTTGACCGGATGGGTGCTCACCGTGCGAGCAAACAACAATCTCGCGTTTGTTTCGATGCGCGACGGAACGTTTTTTACGCCGCTGCAAATCGTGGCGCAGAACGATCTGGAAAATTTTGAAAAAATCGACAAACTCCCGATCGGATCAGCAATTTCAGTTTTTGGAAAATTGGTCGAATCGCAGGGCGGCGGTCAAAAATTTGAAATTCAGGCAGAAAAAATCGAAATCGTGCAGGCGGCCGACGCGGATTTTCCGCTGCAAAAAAAACGGCACACTCCCGAATTTCTCCGCACGATCGCGCATCTGCGACCGCGAACAAATACTTTTCAAGCGGTATTTCGGCTCCGCAGCGTGCTGGCGGGAGCGCTCCACGAATTTTTTCAGCAGAAAAACTTTGTGTACGTTCACACGCCAATCATCACCGGATCGGACTGCGAGGGCGCCGGAGAAATGTTTCGCGTGACGACACTCGACGCAAAAAATCCGCCACTGACCGACGACGGAACGGTTGATTTTTCGAAAGATTTTTTTCACAAAGAAACAAATCTCACCGTGTCCGGCCAGCTCAACGTCGAAGCGTTTTGCATGGCGTTCCGCGACACGTACACATTTGGGCCCACATTTCGCGCGGAAAATTCAAACACGCCGCGCCACGCGTCAGAATTTTGGATGATCGAACCGGAAATTGCGTTTTCCGATCTCGCCGCAGACATGGATCTCGCCGAAGAAATGATGAAATTTCTTTTCAAAACGGCGCTCGAAAAACTGCCCGAAGAAATGGCATTTTTTGACAAATTTGTGCAGCCGGGAATCATCGAACGATTGGAAAAAATTATCGCTGCAGATTTTGAGCGAATGCCGTACACCGACGCGATTGAGGTTTTGGAAAAATCCGGAAAAAAATTCGAATTCCCAGTGAAATGGGGCGTCGATTTGCAGTCGGAACACGAGCAGTTTTTGTGCGAAAAAATCGAAAAACCGGTATTTGTGATCGACTACCCAAAAGACATCAAAGCATTTTACATGCGCCAGAACGACGACGGAAAAACGGTCGCCGCGATGGATTTGCTCGTCCCGGGTGTCGGCGAAATCATCGGCGGATCGCAACGCGAGGAGCGGCTCGAATTTTTGGACAAACGCATCGAAGAAATGGGATTGAACAAAAAAGATTACTGGTGGTACCGCGATTTGCGCCGATTTGGCGGAGTTCCGCACGCGGGATTTGGACTCGGATTTGAACGACTCGTGCAGTACGTTTCGGGCGTGGCAAACATCCGCGACGTGATCCCGTACCCGCGCACACCGCGAAATGCGGAGTTTTAAAAAAATTTTGACACAGAAAAAAAGCGTCTCTCAAATTGAGGGGCGCTTTTTTTTACCAGATTTTTTTCTTCCAGTTATTCTGGAACTTCTACAATTAGAGCTACTTCAACCAATGCACCCATTGCGATTTCCGCGCCTCCGCACATTTCACGAGCAGGATAATTGTTGGGGAATAAACTTTTGTATGACACGTTAAATGCTTTTCCATTTTTTGCCAAATCCCTCACCCAGCAATCTGCTTTCAATACATCATCAAAAGTACATCCAGCTGCTTTCAGGATTGCGTTCAAATTTCTCATTACTTGTTCTGTTTGTTCCAAAATCCCACCTTCCACAAGTTTTCCGGTTGCGGGATCAATCGGCAATTGACCAGAAATAAATACCATGCCATTTCGCGATACTGTCGCCTGCGAAAGCGGAAATCCTTTTTCTAGCAAATCCGGAGCATCTTTCGTTTTAATTATTTGCATAACTTCTAAATTGTTTTGTGAAAGATCAAATCTGGCGTTCCAAAGGAAACCAGTTAATCTTTCTAATTAAAGGTTTCACTATTGAAAACTTGCACTCAATTTAAATTTTTATAAAAAATGTCAACTTTGACTTTCGGGTGATTTTTACGCAAAATCTACGACACAAAACTAATTTAAAAAAGATGCTCCGGACACACACCTGCGGCGAATTGACCGCGAAAAATATCGGCGAAAAAGTGACGCTCTGCGGATGGATTCACGATCGACGCGATCTGGGCGGATTGATTTTTCTGACGCTGCGCGATCGGTACGGAAAAACGCAAATTATTCTCGATCCAGCGAAATATCCGGACGCGCACAAAATTGCAGAAAAAGTCCGCGCGGAATTTGTTTTAAAAATTACAGGAAAAGTTGCGCAACGCGCTCCGGGACAGGAAAAATCCGAGCAAAAAACGGGAGAAATTGAAATCGCGCCGGAGCATTTGGAAATTCTGAATCGCGCAAAAACACCGCCGTTCGAAATCGACGCGGATGTGAAAAATGAAGATTTGCGACTGGAATTTCGGTACCTCGATCTGCGCCGCGAGCGACTGCAAAAAAATCTGCAACTGCGCCACGAAATGACACTGACGATCCGGAACTTTTTTGATCAGGAAAAATTTCTCGACATCGAAACGCCGATTTTGGTGAAAGGAACGCCGGAGGGATCGCGCGAATATTTGGTTCCGAGTCGCGTCCATCCGGGGAAATTTTACGTTTTGCCGCAGTCGCCACAGCAATTGAAACAACTTTTGATGCTCGCGGGGTACGACAAATATTTTCAAGTGGCGCGCTGTTTTCGCGACGAAGATTTGCGCGGCGATCGCCAGCCGGAATTTACGCAGATCGATTTTGAAATGTCGTTTGTGGAGTCCGAGGACGTGATCGACGTGACGGAAAAATTGTTTGTCGAACTGACGAAAAAACACGCAGGAAACGTCGACTGGGAAAAATTTTTGGAAAACGGAAAAATGCGCCGAATGACGTACCGCGACGCGATGGAAAAATACGGCTCGGACAAACCCGACATCCGATTCGAGTTGGAACTGCACGATTTGACGGAAATTTCGAAAAAATGCGGATTCGGCGTTTTTGAAAATGCGGAAAAAGTTTTCGGACTCTGTGTGCCGAAATCGCTCGGTGAATTTTCGAGAAAAAAAATCGAAGAACTGGAATCTGTCGCCAAACAAAATGGCGCACGCGGGCTCGCGTGGTACCGCATCGGCGAGGAATCCGGAGCAGTCGGAAAAAACACGATCGAAAAATTTCGCGCGGAATTGAAAAAAGAATTCGACGCCAACGACGGCGATCTGATTTTATTCGGCGCGGGAGATTTTTTGCATGCAGTCGAACCACTCGGCGCGGTACGATTGAAACTCGGCGACGATTTGAAGTTGAGAAAATCAAACGAGTGGGCGTATCTGTGGGTCGTTGATTTTCCGATGTTTGAAAAAAAAGACGACGGAACTGTCGCCGCGCAGCACCACCCGTTCACTTCACCGCTGGCCGCAGATTTTGAAAAATTGGAAACTTCTCCACTCGAATGTCGCGCCCAGGCGTACGACATCGTTCTCAACGGCGTCGAACTCGGCGGCGGTTCGATCCGAATCCACGATCCGGAACTGCAGCACAAAATTTTCGAAATTTTCGGAATGTCAGAAAAAGAAACGCAGGCAAAATTTGGACATTTGTTGTCCGCGTTCGAATTTGGCTGCCCGCCGCACGGCGGATGCGCGCTCGGACTCGATCGCATCGTGATGCTTTTTGCCGGCGAACCCAACATCCGAGAAGTCATCGCGTTCCCAAAAAATCAGGTCGCCGCAGATTTGATGCTGGGCGCGCCCGCACCGATGCCGGAAAAAGAATTGGACGAACAAAATATCGCGGTGAAAATTTTGGAAAAATGATTTTTTTAGAAGCATCGCCATCACACTGGATCACACTATTTGCCGTGTTTTCTGTGACGGGCGTTTTGGGAGAAACGATGTTTTGTGCCGCCTGGAAAATGGTGCACGGGAAACCGTTTTGGACGTATTTTGTCGCGCCCATTTTTTCGGGAAACTCGAGTTGGCTCAATTTTATTCCCTGGGGAATTGGCGGTTTTATTTATTTGGGCGTGTACGATTTGATTTTGAACATCGGTAAATTTTCTCCCAGTTTTCCAGCAATACTGGTCGGCGGTTTTTTGGGAACATTTTTTTTGTTTCCGTTTTTGTTCGTCTTTTTCCAAAAAAAGAAAAAAATTCAAAACGCACAAAAAATCGGAATAATTCTGCTGCTGGCACTTTTGGTGCTCGCCGCCACGGATTTTGTTCTCGCACTTTTTCTCCTGATCGGGAGTGCCGTCGCCGGAATCCTGGAATTTTTGTACGGGAAAATTCTCCAAAAAATTTTTCACAAACCATTTTGGAAATACAACATTTCCGCTCGCGACAACGGACATCTTTCGATGTTGGCACCGATTGGGTTTGCGATTGCGGGCATTTTTTTTCTGAATGTTTTTTACTGTTTTCAAAAACTTTTTCTCTTTTCTTCATTCCATCACTTCTGAAAAAATGAAACTCGAAAAATACATCGGTCCTGGAGAAACGATCAAAATAAAATTTGGAATTTCGGAGCGCTGGTTTTTTGGGCAGATTTTTCCGCTGATCGTGATTTTCGGCGTGCTGATTTTTTTCTGGCGGGACAACGTGCTGATCGCGTCGATTCTCTCCGGAATAATTTGGATGATTATTTTTTGGCGCACGCACGGTTTTTTTTCAACGAAATATTTTGCCACCGACAAAAAAATTTACAAACTCACCGGATTTTTATGGAAAAAACTCGAGTCCGCCGCGGAATCACAACTTGAAAATATCGCGGTGAAACAATCGTTCGTTGCGCGATTTTTGTTCGGAATGGGAACGCTAAAATTTCAAACCGCTGGCGCAAACAACTCAGAAATTTCGCTCGTCCGCGTCGACGATCCGTGGGAAACAAAACAAAAAATCGAATCCGCGTGGCAAAAATAAAAAGAGTGGAACATCGCTGTGCCACTCTTTTCGTCGACTTTTCATCGCTCAAAAAAATTCTTTCTTTTTAATGTAAGATTTCAGATCCAACTGAATCCGCTCCGAGTATCCGATCGATAGTTTTTGAAATCCATTTTTTTCAAAACTGTTTCGAAAAACATTCCCGTTGACAACTACGATTTCAGAAATGTTTCCATTGAAATTTAGAAAAAGAAATTCCAATCGTCCAAACCGGTCACGAAACCAAAATTCTCGTTTTTTCGAAAAATTTTGAAGCAACTCAAATTCAAAGTCATCAAAATCCATGGTGCCATTTTGGTACTGCGCGACGTAATTTTGAATTTCTTCGAGCGAAACCGACGCAGTGTCGGTTTTGATTTTGCAGATCGGACAAGTCCGTAAAAACGGATTTTCTAAAAATTTCTGCGCTGCAGCACCAATCGTGGAGACAAAAACGGCAAAAATAATTACTAAGTTTTTCATGTTATTTTTATTTTTAATTTAAAAAGGAATCTCGAATTTCATTTTTGAAAAAATCCGGAAATCCTTTTCAAATCAAGGCGAGCGAAATGAAAAAGAACGACAACGGAAATTCTCGAATCCCGAACGGACAAAAAAATTCCACGAGGAAAGTTTAGAATATTTCCTGAAAAAGTCAAAGCCACTTCCGCATCTTTTTTTTGAGTTCTTCAAGACGAAACAAAAAATCGAATCCGCGTGGCAAAAATAAAAAAACGGTCGAAATAAATCCGACCGTTTTCTTTCAAACAAAAGCTCTAATATTCTTCTCGATCACGAGAATCTCGCGAAACGAACAATAAATCCTGAGTCCAAGACTTTAAAATTTCTGCCGTTTTTTCGTCAGACAAATTTCCGTCAAAATCACTGGAAAAGCCTGAAGATAAAAAATTTCCCGCTTTTGTCACGAGAACTACAATGACATTCCCGCCTTTGGGCAAAAATACAAAGTGTTTTTCCGGATAAGAATCAGTAAAATAAAAAGTCCCGCCACCAACGCGCGGATACTCGCAAAACACGCCGGGCGTGTGATCCGAACTTTCGTAGAATTCTAACAAATCTACGATTTCCTGTTTTGTCGGATCTTTTTCAGATTCTTGGTAGATCCGATTCAAAAACGGATTTTTAATTTTTACAATTTGTGGTTCTTGCCCCGCCTTTTCTTGAACTACTATTTTTAGTTCTTGTGCGCTTGCGAATGCAACGACACAAATCAAAATAAATAAACTTACTTTTCTCATAATTATTTAATTTTAGTGAAACATTTAATAAATACTGACGCCTCTGCTCCAAAAGCAGAAAACTCAGCATTTGCAAAATGCCACCGAGCTTGTTGTTTGAAAGAACGTCAAGTCGTCTTTTTTAAAAAAAGAATTCTTGAACTATTTTTGTATAAAACTTTTTTCGGGTTTCGTCAACCTATTTCCGCAGCTTTTTTTCGAGTTCTTCGGTCTGATCGCGCAAAATCGCCGCACGTTCGAAATCCAAATTTTGAGTCACGATGTCCATCTCCAATTCCAGCTCGACAATCATCCGTCCGATCTGATCTTTTTTCGTCAATTTTTCAAAATTTCTCGGCTTCCCGCTCGAAAGATCCCGGGAAATATCAACGATTTTTTTGATAATTGTCATCGGCGTGATTCCGTGTTTTTTGTTGTACGCGATCTGAATTTTTCGACGACGATCTGTCTCCGAAATCGCAGCTTTCATCGCATCTGTCATCCGATCGGCGTACATCACGACGTGACCGTCCGAATTTCGTGCAGCGCGCCCGATGACCTGCAGCAGCGCATCTCGCGAGCGAAGAAATCCTTGTTTGTCCGCGTCCAAAATACAAATCAACGAAACTTCTGGCAGATCGAGCCCCTCGCGCAACAAATTAATTCCCACCACAACTTCAATTTTTCCCTCGCGGAGTTCGCGGAGAATTTCGATGCGCTCGAGCGTTTCGATTTCAGAATGTAAATATTTTGCTTTGAGTCCCGCTTCGACAAAATATTCCGCCAAATCTTCCGCAGATTTTTTGGTGACAGTCGTGACCAGTACTCGCTGATTTTTTGCGAGTGTTTTGCGAATTTCTTCGAGCAAATTGTCGATCTGATTTTTTGTCGATCGCACTTCGATCGGCGGATCGAGAAGTCCCGTCGGACGAATAATTTGCTCCACAATTTCAGATTTCGGACAGTGTTCGTACTCGTATTTTCCGGGCGTCGCGGAAACGTACACCGCCTGCGTCACTTTTTTTTCAAATTCTGAAAATTTCAACGGCCGATTATCAATCGCGCTTGGCAGCCGAAATCCGTGCTCGATCAGCGTTTGTTTTCGCGACAAATTTCCGTTGTACATTCCGCCAATCTGCGGAACCGTGATGTGCGATTCGTCGATAAAACAGAGAAAATCTGGTGGAAAATAATCCATCAACGTCGTCGGCGGATCACCGGGAACTCCGTCTGACAAATATCGTGTGTAATTTTCAAC
This sequence comes from bacterium, assembly GCA_018648585.1. Classification (GTDB taxonomy): domain Bacteria; phylum Patescibacteriota; class Gracilibacteria; order UBA4473; family UBA4473; genus JABGQW01. The sequence goes on from JABGQW010000012.1 coordinate 28,922, forward strand.
GCCCGAAACGTACCCGACTTCGCGCAACATTTCCACATCGTACCGAGCCCGTTGTTGCAGTCGGTGCGCGGCGAGTGGATTTCCAATTTTTTGAAGTTCGGCAATTCGCAATTCCAAATCTGTTTCAATTCCCGCGATCGAGCCTTCGATTCGTTCGCGCGTGGTCACGTTGTGTTTTGCTGGGAAAATTAAAATGTCGTCCAATTCTCGAAATACCTCGGACGTAAATGCGTCAATTTCTGTAATTTTTTCGAGAGAATCTCCCCAAAATTCAAGCTGAAACGCGATGTCGCCGCTCGGCGGAAAAATTGTGATCACGTCGCCCAACACTTCAAAAGTTCCGCGTTCAAAATCAGATTTGACGCGCTGGTACTGGATGTCGACGAGCGATGTGAGAAATTCTTTCCGCGGATAATCCTGCCCGGATTTGATTTCAATCGCCAATTTTTTGTAATCTTGAGCGTCGCCAATTCCGTAAATACACGAAACCGAACTCACGATGATGCAGTCATTTCGCGTGAGCAAATTTTGGGTCGCGGCGTGCCGAAATTTTGCAATTTCTTCGTTGATCGTCGCTTCTTTTTCAATGTACGTGTCGGTGCGCGGCATGTACGCTTCCGGCTGATAATAATCGTAGTACGAGACGAAATAATTCACCGCGTTTTCTGGGAAAAATTGTTGAAACTCCGAACAAAGTTGCGCCGCGAGCGTTTTATTGTGCGCCAAAATCAGCGTCGGCCGCTGCGTCTGCTGGATAATGTTCGCCATCGTGAACGTTTTTCCGGTCCCTGTCGCGCCGAGCATCGTCTGATGCCGAAGTCCGTTTTTTAAACCAGACATCAACGCCTCGATCGCCCGAGGTTGATCCCCAGTCGGCTGAAAGTCTGAAACCAGTTTGAAATCTCGTCTGTCCATAAAAATGCTCCGCCGAGTCTCCCAAAAAAAGGGCGATTGTGCAAGTTTATTTTTCCTCGTCCTCTTTTTTAAGTGCGTCTTTCAAAATCCGAAGCCCGCGCTTTCCTAATTTCAAACCAACTTCTTTCGTTTTTTCTCGATTTTTTTCTGAAGACAACAGCATCGATGCGACGCCAGCGACGGCTCCACCCACGATCAATCCCGCAAGCAGTCCGCCTCGTTTCTTTTTTTGTTTTCCCATTTTTGTAAAATGAACAGATAAATTTTACTGATTTTCTGCGGAAAAGTCCAGCCGCAGCTTCGCCGAAAACTCTTTTTCCAAATTTTTGACAATCGCCCGAAATTCCGATTCAACCATTTTTTCGGTCAGCGTTTGTTTTGAAGATCGAAATTCCAAATGAAACGCGAGATTTTTTTGTCCCAAACCCAGTTTTTTTTCATCTTCAAATTCGTCGAATAATTCCATTTTTTCCAAATTTTGCGCCGCCGAAAACGCAACCGTTTCGAGATCGGCCACAAGTGTTTTCCGATCGACAACCACCGACAAATCCCGTCGCGACACTGGGTATGATGAAACCGGAACGTAGTGCTGCCCGGTCGTGCGCTCGCTTTTTTGAAGCTGTTCGAGATCAATTTCTGCAAAAATCGCGACCGAATTTTTAACCGGATTTTTTACCGGATGCAGCTGCGCCAAAATACCAATCCGAGTTCCTCCGACAAAAATTTCGGAACACCGCGTCGGATGCGAAATCGCGCACGGATTATCACACGGCACAAAATGGATCATTTCGGGATCAACCGCCACCGCGGAAAAAACACCAAATAATTTTGCTTTGAATCGGTAAAATTTCTCAACCGCGTCTACTCCAATTTCTGCGGAAAATAATGTTAGTTTTTGCGTTTCAGAGAATTCCGGCTGATACACTTTTCCAATTTCGAAAAAATCAACTCGACGATGCACTCGCAATTCTGGTTCGAGATGGCGCACAAAATTGGAAACCAGCGTCCGGCGCAAAAAAGTGTATTCCTCGTTCGGCGCGTTCGACGTGGTGACGTACTTCTCCGGCGTCGTCTGCAAAAAAGTGAGATCGTCCGGACTCACAAACGACGAATGATACACTTCGAGAAACCCACGCGCGGCGAGAAAATTTCGAATGTGCCACTCCATCCGACGAAGTTTATTAACTCGCGGCGGATCGATCGGCAGCGTCGGGAGAATCGAAACAATATTTTCAAATCCGTACAATCGCACCACTTCTTCGATCAAATCTTCGGGAATCGAAACGTCTTTTGTGTTGCGCCAACTCGGCACGTCGACGAGAATTTTTTTCTTTTTTTCGGCGATGGAAAATCCGAGCGCCGTCAAATATTTTTGAATATTTTCGTTGGAAATCGAAAGTCCCGATCGCGCGCGAATTAATTCCGGATCGAGCTGTATCACGAGCGGCTCGAACGGGTGCGGGAAAACGTCGGTGATCGGCGCAGAAATTTTTGCTGCGGGAGAAAATTCCAAAACCTGCGCGCACGCCGATCGCAGCGCGGGAACGCACATTTCGGGATCCAACGATTTTTCGAAACGCATCGAACTCTCGGATCGCAGCCCCAGCCGCGCGGAAGTTCTGCGGATCGTCGCCGCGTCGAAATTTGCCGATTCGAAAATAATTTCGGTGGTTTCTGCCGTGACCGCGGAATCTTCGCCGCCCATAATTCCGGCGATCGACAAAACTTTTTTTTCGTCGGCGATCACCACGTCCGCCGGAGAAAGTTCGTACGTTTCGCCGTCGAGCGCGAGTAATTTTTCGCCTTTTTTTGCCTGGCGCACGATAATTTTTCCGGAAATTTTGGAAGCATCAAACGCGTGCATCGGCTGCCCAAATTCGAGCAAAATCAAATTGGTCGCGTCCACAATGTTGGAAATCGCGCGAATTCCCAGATTTTCGAGACAGAGAATTTTTTTGAGCGCAGAATTTTCGACGGAAATATTTGAAATTTTTGCCGCACAAAATCGACGACAATTTTCGGTTTGAATTTCGACGGGAACTTTTTTTCCTGTTTTTGGAAACGAAATTTTTGGTTCGGGGAACGAAATTTTTCGATCAAAAATCGCGCCGAGTTCCCGCGCAAATCCGCGGTGTCCGAGCAAATCCGGGCGATGCGTCAAACTTTTGTTGTCGATGTCGAGCACCGTGTCGCAGAATTCATCGGAAATTTCCGAAAGCGCGCTCCCCAAAAACTTTTCGTCAAACTCCAAAACGCCGTTGTTTTTCATTCCGAGTTCGGAATTGTCGCAGACCATTCCCGCGGATTTTTCCCCGCGCAACTCTGTTTCAGAAATCTCGATTCCGCTGGCGAGCCGCGCTCCGTCGAGCGCGACGGGATAAATTTTATTTTCGGTCAGTTCGTGCACGGATCCGAAAATGATTTGTTTTTTCGGTAATTTTTTTCCAAAATCAAATTGTCCCACGTGAAGTTTGTCCGAATTTTTGTGCGAACGCACTGCGAGCAATTTTCCCACGAACACGTTTTCAAAAAAAGATTTCCGCGAAATGAGTTCCTCAAGTTCTGCCGTGTGCAGCGTGAGTTTTTCGCCAATTTTTTCAGCCGAAATTTTTTCCACATCGACCAGTTCCCGAAGCCAGTTGAGAGACAGTTTCATCCGCGCGGAGTGTAAAAAAAAATCCGGGGAAATGCAATCCCTGCGCAAAGTTGCGGATTTTGAAATTTGTGGCAGACTGCGGGCGATGAATTTTTCGAAATTTTGGAACCAAAAAATCGGCGTTTTGGTCGTCGTACTGCTGCTCGTTCTTTTTTTGCTGGCAACGAGCTGGCCGGTGCGGAAACTGTTGTCGCCGAAATTTTTGACCGACCAACCTTTAATTTTGTTGACGAACGAAGCCGAGGCGCGGCCGTGCGGCGGATTTTTGACAGCGTTCGGAGAATTAAAATTCCTGCCACCGAGCGTAAGTTTTCAAAATGTGTACGCGCTCTCGGATTTGAGTTTTGGCGCAGCACCACTCCCGCTGCGAGAAATTTCGAGCGAATTGAAATTTTGGGATCTCGGCACATCGACGGATTTGGAAAAATGCGCGCAAACTTTTCGAGAAAATTTCCCGGGAAATGTCGATCGCGCGATTTTGGTGGATTTTCAAAGCGTAGAAAAACTCGTCGCGCTGGTCGAACCAGTCGGAGATTTCACGAGCGAAAATTTATTTTCGAAATTGTCGCGAACCGTGGCAAATGTCGATCGACACGACGAAACTTCGCTCGCGGAGCGGAAATCCCCGATTGCTGATTTTGGAAAAAAACTCGCAAAAAAACTCGCACTCCGTCCGTGGCTCTGGCCGCGCGCGACAAAAATTTTGGCGACAGAAATCGAACACGGAAATATTTTTGTGGAAGGAATTTCTTCGAGCGAAAAAATCGAACCGACCGATTTTGCCGTAATCGAATGGAATCTCGGCGGCGCAAAAAGTTCCCGATTTTTGGAAAAAAATCTCACAATTTCGCTGCGAGAAACAACGCGCGGACGCTGGAATATTCGCGGAAAATTGACGATCGAGCACCTCGGCGGCTGGGACGAACCGATCAGCCAAATGTGGCGCGGCGGATTTGAACTCCGGCTGCCAAAAATTTTGGGACAAGAACCGCGATTTTTCCCGATGGAAATCGCGCCGGGACAAAACAAAACGCAGGTTTTTGATTTTTCGTACAACGGCGATCCGCTGAAAAAGTTTGGAATTTTTCGCCCCCGCAGCCAAAAACTTTCCGCCGACGTGCACGTGTCGGTTTTTCCGCAGCAAGTTTTGAAAAGTAATATTTTGAAAACACACGAAAATGTTGGCACATTTTCGGGGGATTTGGAAAAAATGCGACACGAATTTTCATGGGACGCCGCTCCAGACGTGACGGAACCGTTCGTAGTTTTACACGAGTGGTTGAAAATGGAAAATCTTCCCGACTCCGCGCGACAAAAATGGGCTGAAAATTTCTTGATTTCATCTCGTCGATTTTCGGTCGCAGAAATCCATTTCAACGAACCTATTGCGATCAACTCCGATGCAGAAATTTTGATGCACGACAAAAATTTCGAAAATCCAGAAATCACAAACGATCCGGTCGTCGCCGATGGGATTTTATTGGAAAATCAGCGCACGCTACTGCTCGGATTTTGGCAAGAAAATGTGCAACCAAACGAGCGGTTTTCGTTGCAATTTTCGGGAATTCAAGATCTCAGCGGAAACAAAATTTCGAATCAGGCGTACACGATCATCGATCGAACGAATGCGCAGTAAAATAAAAATGGGACGAAGATCAAGTCAAAAATGTTTGAAAATCTCGATTCTCGTGCTAAAATTCGCAGACTCAAAAATCCAAAAAACATGACATCACATTTTGATTCGTTCACCCCGTTTGCAAAAAACACGCTCATTCTCGCGCAGGAAGAAATGCGACTACTCGGCGAAAAACAAGTTCAAACGCAGCATTTGTTGCTTGGAATCTTGCGCCAGCCAAAAGCCACCGCGTGTGAATTGTTGCGAAATCTCGGCGTGACGTACGAAAACGCGTTTCGAATTTCAAAAGAAATCCGAGTCAGCACTCCCGCGGACGTACAAATTCCGCCAAAAAATGTGGACGAAAAAGAAAAAAACATTTTCTCGCCGTTTTGCCAAAAATCCATCGAAGCGGCTGCGCAAGCAACTCTCGATTTTGGTCATTCGATGGTGGACAGCGAGCACATTCTGTACGCGTTGCTGCGACAAAAAAACTCGGGCGCGGTCCACGTGCTGCGATCGCTGATGATTCGCCCAGAACAGGTGCTTGAAACGCTCGAGAATTTGTTTCGAAAAAATCCGTCCGCAGAAAGTAAAATCCCGGTCGAAGGAAAACAACCACCGATGGATGCCAATGGTTTGAATTCTCTTTTTGAGGGGTTGCACAGCATTTTGGTGGGAATCGCACAAAATCCTGGCGGCGATCGATCTGGCAGCGGCGGACAGTTTCCTGCACAAAGATTTGAAGACGAATCGGGCTCTTTTGATGTCACGGCTTCGGCTGCTGGCGGCGCACGCGGTGGACGGAAAAAAAAGTTGGCATTGGATTATTTTTGTGAAGATTTCACAGAACGCGCACGCGAGGGAAAATTGGATAAAATTATCGGACGCGACAAAGAAATCAGCCGCGTCGTCCAGATTTTGAGCCGAAAAACAAAAAACAATCCCGCACTTCTCGGCGATCCGGGCGTAGGAAAAACGGCGATCATCGAGGGACTCGCGCAACAAATTGCAGCGGGAAATGTTCCCGACAGTTTGCTCGACAAACGCGTGTTGTCGCTGTCGATGGCAAATCTCGTCGCGGGAACAAAATATCGCGGAGAATTTGAAGAACGCATCAAACGCATCATCGACGAAGCGTCCGCGAGTGAAAACGAAGTGATTTTATTTATCGACGAGCTCCACACGATCATCGGCGCAGGAAGTTCCGAGGGATCGCTCGACGCGGCGAATATTTTGAAACCCGCACTTTCTCGTGGAAAAATTCAGGTGATCGGCGCCACCACGATGGAAGAATTCCGGAAACACGTGGAAAAAGATTCCGCGCTCACTCGGCGATTTCAGCCAGTGAATGTTCCCGAACCGACGGAATCCGAAGCGACAGAAATTTTGACGGGACTGCGAAAACACTACGAAAATTTTCATCTGGTAAAAATCGACAACGAAGCGCTCGCAACAGCAGTGAAACTTTCGAGTCGATACGTCGCGGATCGTTTTTTGCCGGACAAAGCGCTCGATCTGCTCGACGAAGCGTGCGCTGCAAAAAGTCTCACCACGTCGCTCAACGGAAAAGAAATCCGCGAAGTGCGCATAAAACTTTCAAAAATTCAGAAGAAAAAAGAAGAAGCCGTGATCGCGCAAGATTACGAAAAAGCAAACAAACTACATCTGGATGAACAAACAGCAGAAGAAGAAATTGCGAAATTGAAGACGCGAAAAATCGATCGATCAAAAATGAAAACCGTCGATAAAAATGACATCGCAAAAGTTTTGGAGCAAACGACCGGAATTCCCGTGACGAAACTCGTGAGCTCCGAGATGAAAAATCTCTCCGATTTAGAAAAAACACTGAAAATTAAAATCGCCGGACAAGACAACGCGATCGAGCAGATTTCGAAATCAATCCGTCGCGCACGACTCGGACTCTCCGATCCGCAGCGACCACTCGGCGCATTTTTGTTTCTCGGACCCACCGGCGTTGGAAAAACGGAACTGGTGAAACAACTCGCGCAGGAAATTTATCACGACGAAAAATCGTTGATCAAAATCGACATGTCCGAATTCAGCCAGGCGCACACCGGATCGCGGCTCGTGGGAGCGACCGCTGGGTACGTCGGACACGAGGAGGGCGGCGAGCTCACGGAAAAAGTTCGACGGCGTCCGCACTCGATCGTCCTTTTTGATGAAATTGAAAAAGCGCACCGCGACGTGCACAACATGCTGCTGCAAATTTTTGAAGACGGGCAGCTCACCGACGGAAAAGGCCGCACCGTGAGTTTTAAAAATACGATCGTGATTTTGACGTCGAACGTCGGCGCGGACCGGTTTCAAAAAAACGCGAACGCGATCGGATTCACCGACACGCCAAAAGATTTGGCCGAACACGAAAGTGAATTTGAGTCGATCACCGACGACGTGAAAAAAGATTTGAAAAAAAAGTTCACGCCGGAATTTTTGAACCGACTGGATTCGACGATTGTTTTTCATCCGCTCGACCGCGAAGCGATAAAAAGAATTGTGAAAATTCAGCTCGACAATTTTTTGAAACGACTCTCGGAGAAAAAAATCACGCTGCATCTCGGCGGAAATGTGATCAACTCGCTGGCAAAAATGGCGTACAATCCAGAATTTGGCGCGCGCGAAGTTCGGCGCGTTGTCACCGATCGGCTGGAACATCCGCTCGCAGAAGCTCTCCTGAGCGGTACTGTGACGGAAGAAAGCGCGTATCGCGTTTCGTTCGACAGCGTAAAAAAATCGTGCCAATTTGAGTCCACGAAAAAGTAGCGGGTTTCTCAAATTTTTGTGGTAAAATAGCACGCGAATGGAGTACGCACATATTTTTTGGGGAACACTCGCCGTGGCAGCAATCGCGCTGCTGATTTTGTTGAAGTGGGCAATCGGGAGCCGCGCAGACTTTCATCGAAGTTTGCGATTTGTGTTTTTGGAAGTGATGATTCCGAAAAAAGAATCCAAAGAAGACTACGAACGCGATCGCGATCAGACGAACGAAATTCGACGCGTAGTCGGTGTTGGCGATCATTTTATGCGAAGTTTGTCCGGAATTTATTCGCCCGATTGGAAACATTTTTGGAGACGACAGGATTTTTTGTCGCTCGAGTACGTCGCGACCGATGGAGAAATTAAATTTTATGTCGGATGTCCACGCGAACTGCAAAAAGTTGTGGAAAAACAAATCACAAGTTTTTATCCGGAGGCGGTCGTCGAAGAAACCGATTCGCCGAAACTTTTTTCGCCAAAAACGCAGCAGGTGACCGGATACGTACGCGCGGCAAAACAATATTTTTTTCCGATTCGCACGTACCAAAAATTCGAATCCACCGATCCGATCAACAATATTTTGAATTCATTGTCGAACGCGTCCGACGAAAATGGAAACTCCGCCGCGATCCAAATTATGATTCGCCCGGTCGCCGACAACTGGCAAAAAAAAGCGCGCCGACTTTCGAAAAAACTCGGCTCGGGAAAACGCAGCGCCGTCTGGTGGAATCCACTGTCGTGGCTGGGAGCAGTTTTTAGCGTGCTGATTTCTGGAACTGATGAAAATAAATCTGGCGGAAACGACGACGAAAAAGACACTGAATCGCAGGAAACGGTAAAAGCGATCGAGGAAAAAGCGGAAAAATCTGGATTTCGCACGCTGATCCGATGCGTGACAAGTTCGCCCGATCGACGCGCCGCACAGGTAAATATGACATCGGTACTCAATTCTTTTGCTCAGTACGGAGCGCCGAGTCTGAATAGTTTTCAAACGCATAATTCGGGAAAATATCATTCTCGTCGCACGCTGATTCGAAATCTGTTGCTGCGAAATTTTCGCCGAACGTGGATGGCGCAACACAAACTGGTTTTGAATTCTGAGGAACTCGCCTCGCTGTTTCATTTTCCACACATAAAATACAACAACATTCCCGCGGTGAAATGGCAAAATTATAAAATTTCCCCCGCGCCAGCGAACATTCCAAAATCTGGGCTGCTGCTCGGACACAACATTTATCGCGGAAAAAAGACGCCCATTTATTTGAAAAACGACGACCGGTTTCGACATTTTTATGTGATTGGTCAGACAGGAACGGGAAAATCTTCGATTTTTCAGTCGATGGTTCGCCAGGATTTGCAGGAAAATCGCGGCTGCTGCATCGTTGATCCGCACGGAAGTTTGGTCGAATCGCTGCTGCCGTTTGTCCCAAAAGATCGCGTGGACGACGTGATTATTTTTGATCCGTCCGATCTCGAACGCCCGATGGGATTGAATTTGCTCGAAGCTGAAACCGAGGAGGAAAAAGACATGGTCGCGCTCGACGCGATGAATATTATGTTGAAAATGTTCGACGAAGAAACGTTCGGACCACGCATTCAGGATTATTTTCGAAACGGTGTTTTGACGCTGATGGCAGATCCTGCCGGCGGCTGCATGACCGACATCGTGCGTCTTTTTACCGACGACGGATTTCAGCGCGCAAAAGTAAAACACGTAAAAAATCCCGTGGTAAAAAGTTTTTGGACAAAACAAATGGCGCAGACCGGACAGCGCGAAAAACAAGAAATGATTCCGTATTTTGCAGCAAAATTCGGCGCGTTCGTGACCAACGCGATGATGCGAAATATTATCGGGCAGACGAAATCTGCGTTCGATTTTGCGAAAGTGATGGAGGAGGGAAAAATTCTTTTCATGAATTTGTCGAAGGGAATGACCGGCGAAATTAATTCGAAATTGCTCGGGTTGATCGTCGTTTCAAAATTGCAAGTCGCGGCGCTGCGACGGCAAAAAAAACTCACCAGCGGCGAAAAACCCGCGGACTTTTTCTTGTACATCGACGAGTTCCAAAACTACGTCACCGACTCGCTCGAATCGATTCTTTCGGAGGCAAGAAAATACCGACTCGGACTCGCGATGGCGCACCAGTACTTGAATCAGATCGACACGAGCCAATCAAAAAAAGGCGGCGTAAATTTGAAAGATGCGGTTTTTGGAAACGTCGGCACGATGATGTGCTACAAAATCGGTGCGCAGGACGCGGAAGCGATGGCGAAAGAAATGGCGCCGGTTTTCACCGATCAGGATTTGATCAACATCGACAAATACAAGGCGGTGATGAAACTTTCGGTCGACACGCAGCCGAGTCGTCCGTTTTCAATTATTCCGACAAATCCGTACCTCGAAAAAGGAAGTCCCGAGATGGCGACGGCGCTGAAACAAATTTCGCGACTCACGTACGCAAGAAGCAAAAAATTTGTGGAGAAAGAAATTTTCACGCGACTTGACGTTTGAGAATTTTGAAACTTGAAAGTTCATGGAAACTTTAATATAATATTTGTAGTTAAATTTAACGGTAAAAAATGCCAATTATCACAACAAATTCAAAATTCCAAAAAAACATTGGACAATTTGCAAAATCGGTACAAAAAAAACCATGCATCATCACCACGCACGGCGAACCCAAAATGGTTGTTTTGCCGTATTTTGAAAACAATGAAGATTTGATTGATGATTATTTTGAAAATTTCGAAATGTGGCAAAATCAAGAAAAATTACAAAAAAAATATGGCGAAGCACTCAAAAGTGGAAAATCTAAACGCGTGATTTAAAATGATTGTTTTTGAATTTTTATCATCTTCTGAAAAAAGTTTTCAAAAAATCGACAAAAAAAATCAAGATCGAATTATTAAAAAACTGCAATCATTAAAAAAACATCCAAATATTTTTCATATTTTACGGCCACTTTTTGATTTTAAACCAGCAACACACAGACTGCGAATTGGGAATTTTCGATTAATTTTGAAACAAGAAGCTGCAACCAATTTTTTAATTTTGGACATTGGCGATCGACGCGAAATTTATAAATAAAAAATCACGCCACCAATTTTTGCGTTTTTCTTTTTTTTGAAACTAAAAAAATCCCCAGCTCGCGCCGAGGATATTTTAATTCGAAATTTGGAAACCAAAATTATTTCAAAACTTTGGTCAAAACTCCCGCTCCAACGGTGCGTCCTCCTTCGCGGATTGCGAAACGAGTTCCTTCGTTCAGCGCGATCGGGGTGAGCAACGTCACCACAAATTTTGCGTTGTCGCCAGGCATCACCATTTCAACACCGGCAGGCAAAACAATTTCTCCAGTCACATCCGTCGTTCGGATGAAAAACTGCGGTTTGTATCCTTTGAAAAATGGAGTATGCCGTCCGCCCTCTTCTTTTTTGAGAACGTAAACCTCCGCTTCAAATTCGCTGTGCGGCGTGATCGATCCGGATGCTGCCAAGACCTGTCCACGCTCAATTTCTTCTCGCTCAATTCCTCGAAGCAAAAGCCCCACATTGTCACCAGCGCGTCCTTCGTCGAGAAGTTTTTTGAACATCTCCACTCCCGTCACGGTAACTTTTCGTGTATCTTTGACTCCGACCATTTCAACTTCCGTACCAACTTTGACAATTCCCTGTTCGATACGACCAGTTGCCACCGTTCCTCGGCCTTTTATGGAGAAAACATCCTCCACTGGCATCAAAAATGGTTTATCGATTTCACGTTTTGGCTCAGGAATTACTTCGTCGATTGCTTTGACCAATTCCATAATTTTGTCGCCCCATTCTCCTTTTGGATCGTCGAGCGCTTTGAGCGCTGATCCGTGAATAATTCGTGCATTGTCTCCGTCGTAGTCACGTTTTGAAAGTTCTTCTCGAACTTCCATTTCCACGAGTTCGAGCATTTCTTTGTCGTCCACCATGTCGCATTTGTTCAAAAACACAACGATGTTGTCCACTCCCACCTGGCGAGCCAAGAGGATGTGTTCTTTTGTTTGTGGCATCGGACCATCCGTTGCCGCGACGACGAGAATGGCTCCGTCCATCTGGGCGGCGCCCGTGATCATATTTTTCACGTAATCGGCATGTCCAGGACAGTCGACGTGCGCGTAGTGTCGGCTTTCACTTTCGTACTCCTGGTGAGAAGTTGCGATCGTGATTCCTCGTGCTTTTTCTTCAGGTGCGTTATCGATCTGATCAAACGCAACTTTTTTGTTGATGTCTGAAGGGAGTCGATCTGCGAGAACAACCGTAATTGCTGCCGTCAACGTGGTTTTACCATGGTCGACGTGACCAATTGTTCCCACATTGACGTGCGGTTTGTTGCGGACAAAAGCGTCAGCCATGATAATTGTGGATTAAAATAAAAATGCAAAAGTGCGCACGGATTTTAATTTTGGAACAGACTTTGTCAAAACTTTTTTTCATTTCAAGAAAAAAATAAAGTTGACTTCCCTGAAAAAGTGGACAATCATTGTCCGTGGAAAAAATGATTTTCAACAAATGAATTTCGCTCACAAAAAACGCATTCAGTATTTTGAAGAAATCTGTCGGGAAAACAAACTTCCGATCACGCCGCAAAAACTAGAAATTTTTAAATTCTTGGCAAGCACGACCGCACATCCATCGGCGCAAGAAATTTTCCAAGTAATGAAAAAAAAGTTTCCGCGGATTTCATTTTCGACGGTGTACAAAAATCTCAAAAAATTGAAAATCCTGAAACTCGTGCGCGAAATCGAAATGAAAAACAACATCGCGCGATTTGACGCAAATCTCGCCGATCACCACCACATCATCAATTTGGATTCGGGCGAAATCTTGGATGTGTTTGCGGAACAAATCGGGGAAATCCCAATTCCAGAGCAAGCAAAAAATTTTACGCTCGAGGGCGTCTCGGTGAATTTTTTCGTCCGGGACAAAAAATAATTTCGTAATTTTTAATTTTCAAAAAAATGAAAACAACTGACATCGTTCGCGAACTTTCTGAAATTTTGGCGAGCAACTACATTTTGTACATCAAAACCCAAAATTACCACTGGAACGTCACGGGGCCTGCATTTTTTGGACTCCACGCGATGCTCGAAAAAATGTACAACGATCTTTTTACGGCAAATGACGACATCGCTGAACGCATCCGCGCCCTGGGAAATTTTGCCCCGGGAACCGCAAGCGAATTTTTGAAACTTTCTTTTGTCGATGAACCGACAGAAATTCCGAGCGCCGAAAAAATGGTCGAGACGCTGCTCGCCGATCACGAAAAAATGGCGGAAAAAATGAAAAAACTCGCACAAAATGCCGACGAGGGAACGCAGGATCTCCTCAGCCCTCGCGTCGCGACGCACGAAAAAACTGCCTGGATGCTGCGCAGCTTTCTTGCGAAATAATTTCGTAATTTTTTAAAAATATTTTCAAAATGAATTGTTGTGAAAACGAACCCGAATTTTTGTGTTCCGCGCAGGTGGGACAGCGCGCGCCAGATTTTTGCGTGCCGGCGTGGGATCCGACCGATCCACAAAATATGGAGAAAAAAATCTGTCTCGCCGATTTCAAGGGAAAATGGCTCTGGCTGTTTTTTTACCCGCTGGATTTTACGTTTGTCTGTCCGACGGAACTGGTGAAAATGGGCGAGCTGAAAAAAGATTTTGAAGCCCTCGGCTGCGAAATTCTCGGCGCGAGCACGGATTCTGTTTTTTCGCACCAGGCGTGGGCAAAACACGATCCGCGAATTTCGAAAATTCCGTTCCCAATTTTGTCGGATATGAATCACGATTTGTCGTACGATTTCGGAGTTTTGCATCCGGACGGCGTTTCGCTGCGCGGCGCATTTTTGATCGATCCGGACGGAATTTTGCAGTCCGCCACGATCAATAATCTCCCGGTCGGACGAAACCCGGAGGAACTTTTGCGAACTTTGAAAGCATTTCAAACCGGCGATCTCTGCCCGGTCAACTGGAACGAAGGAAAAAAGACGCTCGGAAAAGCGTAATTTTTTACAGAAAAATCGAAAAAATTGAACGAAAAAGTCGGAGAAATTCTCCGATTTTTTTATTCCACCAAAATTTCCGGAGAAATTTCAAGTTCGGAAATCGTATTTTCTGGCACGTTCGAAATATTTTTCACGCGGAGAAAATTGGTCGTCCAGCCGCTCCCATTTTTTTCCCACAAAACTTTTTGTTTTTTTCCGATCTGCGCGGCGATGAATTTTTTTCGAAATTCTGTTCCCATTTTTCGAAGTTCTGCCGATCGCTGTTTTTTAATTTCGATGGAAATTTGGTTCGGCATTTTTGCGGCGACCGTCCCGGCGCGCGCGGAGAACGGAAACACGTGCAGTTTTGAAAAATTCCACGCGCGAATTTGCCGCACGGTTTCACGGAAAAGTTCGTCGGTTTCCCCGGGAAATCCAACGATCACGTCGCACGAAAATCCGGCGTTCGGACGCACCGCGCGCGCCGATTTTAAAAGTTTTGAAATTTCGCTCGTGCCGTGTCCGCGATTCATTTTTTTTAAAATTGTGTCGCTCCCCGACTGCACCGAAACGTGCAGGTGATCGCAGATCCGCGGATTTTGAAATATTTCGAAAAATTTGTCGTCGATGTACTCCGGCCCGATCGAACTGATCCGAATTCGCGGGATCGAAGTTTTTTCCAAGATTTCTGCCAAAAGTTCTGAAAATTTCGATTCTTCTGGTTTTCGCGTGTGCGAGCATCCCCACGCCGCGAGATTTATTCCCGTCAAAATAATTTCGCGCCCGCCCGTTTTTTCGAATTCTAAAATTTCGTCGATGATTTTTTTTGCAGAAAAACTGTGCGCCGCGCCGCGCGCGAACGGAATGATGCAGTACGCGCAGTACGTGTCGCAGCCAGTTTGGATCGGAATATTTTTGCGCGTACGTTCGGGTTCGATTCGAAATCCGGTTTCCGGTTCGGGTTTTGAAAGTTCGGAAAAAAACGTGACAACATCTGCTGGCGTCGGACACACCGCGCACCCGGGAAATGCCGTTTTCCACCGGTCGGGAGAAATTTTTGTCGAACATCCGGTCACGACAATTTGTGCGCCCGTGCGCGTGAAAAAATTTGTTTTGGCGCGAGATTTTTTGTCCGCGGTGTCGGTCACCGTGCACGTGTTGATCACGATAAAATCAGGATTTTCATCCGAGATCGCAAATCCCATTTTTTGAAGTTCGTGCTGCGCAAATTCAGAATCCGCGAAATTCATTTTGCAACCGAGTGTTTCGAAGTGGACGCGCATCGAGAGAAATTGTGCGGATTTTTTAATTTTTCGCAACCCGATGGCTTGACTTTTCTTTTTTTTAATTTAAAAAAACAAAGAAATGCAAAAAAATTTCACGGAACACCTCTGTAACCAGCCCGCGGAACAGGTTATTTCTTGGGCTGAAAAAAATATTCAATCTGATCAAAATCTTCAAGAAACCGAACGTGTTTTAAATTGGAGGGGTGGACAAATCGTGAGCAAAAACCAAGAAACCAAATTTTTACCACCACTGACCAAGTTGTACGAAAAAACAGCGCGGAAAATCGGGAACGGCAAAAATTATTTTAAAAACAAAATTGAATCCACCGGAATCATTCGTCTCGATTCACCGATCACAAAAGGACGCAAAAAAGGAGAAAATTTATCATTTCAAACAGCAATTGGGATGCGCCACAAATCCATCTGGATCGACCAAAATAAACAAGAAATACTCAAAACAATCACCGATCTGATTTTATTTGGACTGCAATCCAGAGCGACCGAACACCTGCCGTGGGGTCTCGATTATTCAGAGGAAAAAACTTTGGAATTTTTGAAACACTCCGGGAATAATTTTGTAGGAGCGGTTTGGGATGCGATTCTGCTGCACGAAATTGCAAAAAACAAAATCAACACCAGCGCCTCCGCAGGAATTGTGCGTCGAGAATGGCCACAAAAACTAAAAACGGGGAATCCGATTATATTTTCAAATGGACTTTCTTTTGACGAACTTAAAAAGTCAAGAACGCCGGAAGAACTGATTCGCGCGCAAAAAAAATCAATTTTTCGAATGATCGAACAAATGCTCCAAAATCCACAAAAAGAATCTGGATATCAAAAAATCAAAAATGCAACCTCCAGAATGACCGAAAAAAAAGCGCGAATGTACTGAAAAAATCCAAGCAAAAATCCAAAACGAAATTCCCGAGCAAAATTCACAAAGCGTGTTTTGCGCGGAAAAGGAGGAATGGCGAAGCGATGGAGTTTTTTTGTGCAACAAAATCGGATTCTCCTCTCCATTTCAATTATTCAAAAAACAACAAATCAAAAAGATTTGTCATTTTTAAAATGGTGGGGAAGGCGGGATTCGAACCCGCGGCCAATAGCTTAAAAGGCTACTGCTCTACCACTGAGCTACTTCCCCGTGGTGCTTTGTTCTTCTTTTTTCCAAGCAAAATTCGCGAAGCGTGTTTTTCTCTGGGGTCCCCAGAAAATCAAAGATTTTTTGGGGAAAAGGAGGATCCGACTCTCGAGCGAAGTCCACCAACGGTGGACGAAACTCGAATTGTCGTGATTCGACGTGGTGGAGCCACAGGGATTCGAACCCTGGACCCCCTGCTTGCAAAGCAGGTGCTCTAGCCAGCTGAGCTATGGCCCCATTTTTCAACTCACTCCTCCGAAAAACTTTCCAAATGTCGATCGCAACCAGTGCGGCAAATCTCCTGTCAACCACACGATGGAAAATAATGTCATCGCCAGTCCAAGCAATTTTATGAACGTGTACGTTCCACCGCTGCCAAAAATTTTTTCAGCAAATGGAATTTCACCGAAAAATTGGTCGACGATTTTCACCGCGTACACAATGACAACAATTCCGCCCGGGATCAACAACCACGCGATCATCACGTTTGAAAAAAAATCTGAAAAAGAACAAAACAGCGCGATTGTAGGGACGCCGTTTTTTTTGTCAAATTTCACTGGCAAAAATCCCGCTCCAACACTTGAAAAATACTGACTTTTCTGGTATAATTTTTTGAATGAAAAAACTTCTCGTCGTCGCACTCACCACATTTTGCGTTCTCGTGCCGGGAACTTTTGTTCTGGCAACCGGAACTTTTTCTTGTGAGGAAACAAATCAAACCGCACAAAACGTGTGCGAAGGCGTTTTGAATTTGAAAAAAATCGCAGAAAAACGGCGAATTTCAAGCATCGAAGCGATCAAAATTTTGGATTACAATTCCGGACAAGATTCGCAAACGCAGCAAATTCAAGCCGATCAATTCATCGCGGACGCTGAGTCGAAATTTTTTCTGGGAAAAAACGAAAGCGATGTGACGCAAAAAATTCTGCATTTCAACAGCGCCGGAGAAAAATACCAAGCGGCAATCGCAAAGTTTGATGCCGCGACAAAATATTTGCCGCTCACAACGCGAAATTACGACTCAATTTACACGGACAAAAATCTCATCATGCAGGCCGGCGGAAATTTTTCTGGTGGAGGAAAAGACAGTACATCGTGGTTTCGAGAAATGTTTTCCTGGAAAAACGGACAACTCCTCCGCACGATCAACCGAATTCTCGGTGGAATCGGAATTATTTATTTTTTGATTTTAGGATTGAAATTTATTTTTTCCCAGGGAAGTGACGAAAAAATCAGCAACTACAAAGAGCAATTCGGCTGGATCGTCGTCGGACTCGTCGTGATTTCGTTGGCAGAATTTATCGGATTTCAAGTGCTCGATCCGACGCAACGCGATATCATCTCCGGCACGGGCAACAACAGCGCGACGCAGAATTTTTATGAAAAAACAAAACAAGTCGTGCGATTCTTTGAGTACATCGTCGGCGGTTTTATGCTGATCAACGGCCTGATGTCCGGGTACAATCTGATCATGCACGGACCAAAAGAAGAATCCGTTTCGCAGGAAAAAAAGTTTTTACAATCGTTTCTCGTCGGTTCGATTTTCATTTTGATGGCCGAAGTTTTTGTCCGAATTTTTTCGTTGCAGGACGGACTCACAAACGCGCGATATCTCGCGATCACAGAAATTGCCGGATTGGTAAATTACATGCTGTCGTTCATCGCGATCATCGCAACAATTATGCTAATTTTTTCAAGTCTGTACTACATCATCAGCTTTGGAGACGAAGAACAAATGGGGCGCGCAAAACGAATTTTGTACTCAAATATTCTCGGCGTCGTGATCGCATTTTCTGCGTACACGATCGCGCGATTTCTCATCAACGTGTAAAAATGAAAAAAATATTTTTGTTGTCGATCGCGTTGATCTCGCTCTGCGGAGCGGGAATCGGACAGGCGCAAACTTCTGGAATTTCTTCGGTGACAGAAAAATTGCACACACTTCCCACGGGAGCTGCGTCAATTCCCGCGATGGAAACGCTGTTTCAAAAAGATGGGAAATTTTTTGATGCAAACCTCGAATCAAAACTTCCCGACTACACCGGAGACAAAAAAACGGGCGCAGAACAACTCCGAAACGCCGTTCGATTGATCGATAAATTTTTAATTCGCATCGGAATTCCGATCGCAATTTTGTTGATCGCGTACGCCGGAATCGAACTTTTGTCGGCGCAAGGAAAAGAAGAAACACACAGTCAAAAAATCACGCAGCTGCTCGCGATCGCGATCGGATTTTTGTTGATGCTGAGCGCCGCACATTTGGTGGACTGGGTTGTTTTTGGAAACGAGGGAGATATTTTTCGAGACAAAGATGGCGCCGGAAACGCAATCGATCCGGCAGCATTTGCAAAACGCGGCGTGACCGAACTCGAAGGATTATTCCATTTTCTGACAACTTTTGCGGTGATCATCGCCGTGGCGTACATTATTTTCAACGCGATGACAATGATTTTGGCCGCCGGAGAAAACGAAAGCGAACTTGCCGGCGCAAAAAAACGAATTGTTTTTGGAATCACCGGAATGGCAATTTTGATTTCGATCAAACCGATGCGCGATCTTTTCACAGAATCCGACGGAAAACTCGCCGTGGGAAATATTCATCTCACGATCGACCTGATCGCAAAATGGGCAAATTATATTCTCGGGCTGCTCGGCGTTTTTGCGGTGATCGGGCTGATTTATGCGGGAATCCGATTGATTTCAAATTTTGGCGACGAGGCGGCGATGGAAAACGCAAAAAAAATTATGATCGCCTGCGGAATCGGGCTGCTGGTGGCATTTTCTGCCTGGACGGTGGTCAATCATTTTGCGACACCAGCCGGCTGATCCGATTGATTTTTGAAAATTTTTAAAGTACAAATTGCCCGAGATGAACGACCCGAAAAATTTTTCTGCAGCGCTGGAAAATTGGTACTCGAAAAACGGGCGCGATTTGGCGTGGCGAAAAACAACCGATCCGTACAAAATCTGGATCAGCGAAATTATGCTGCAACAAACGCAAGTTCCGCGAGTGGAGACGAAATATTTTCCGCAATTTTTGATGAAATTTCCAGACGTTGAAACGCTCGCCGCCGCAAATTGGGAAAAAATTTTCCCCGTGTGGCGCGGACTCGGATTTTATTCCCGCGGGAAAAATGTACTGAAAACCGCGAAAATAATCGTGAAAAATTTTGGTGGAAAATTTCCGCACGATCGGGCGGAATTGCAAAAATTCCCCGGAATCGGAGAGTACACGGCGGCAGCAATTTTCGCTTTTTCGTGGGATGAAAAAGTTGCCGCGATCGACACGAACGTTTCGAAAATTTTGAAAATTTTGTGGCCCGCGGAAAACGTGGCGCAACTTGCCGAAAAATTGGTGCGCGATTCGAAATCTGGCCGCGACTGGAACAACGCGATGATGGATCTCGCAACGAAATTACGCACGGGAGAAAAAATCGACGGAGATCTCGGAGGATTTTTTCCTGATGAAATTCGAGCGAAATTTTTACCCGCACGAAAAAAATTTGAAAAAAACGCACGCAGCAAAAAAAAATGGCGGCTCGAAATCGGGATCGCGTGCATCCGACACGACGGAAAATATTTAATCCAAACGCGCCCGGAGGGAAAAAGTTTCACCGGACAGTGGGAATTTCCCGGCGGAAAACGAGAAAAAGGCGAAACACTCCGCGCGTGCGTACAACGCGAGTGCCGCGAGGAACTCGGCGTGGAAGTTTCGGTGCGTCCGCATTTTTACGAAGAATTAATCGATTTTGACAAAACACAACTGCTGCTGCGATTTCATCGCTGCCAAATTCAAAAAGGAACCGTGGAATCACGCGAGGAACAAAAATTTGATTGGGTCGCTCCGGCTGATTTTGGAAAAGTAGATTTTTTGAGCACAAATGCAAAAGCGCTCGAAAAATTGCGCCAGATGCGCGTGTGATTGTGTTTTTGTAGAAATTTCGGTAAAATGTCTTCTGCAAAAATGGTCAGAAGAAAAAAAGCCCCCAGCGTGCGAATCCCGGCATCGGTTTTGCGAAAAGAAGCGCAAAAAGCGGCAAAAAAAATGCTCACCGCAGAAAAAAAGAAAGAACGAACACGAGAGCTCCGAGAAAAAGCAAAAAATCGCGCAAAAAAACAGGTTGAAAAAAGAGCAGAAAAATACGCAGAACACGTGGAATTTTTTGATGAAACTTTGAAACGTGAAATCTGGGGCGGCGTTTGGATCGTGCTCGCGGTACTTTTGGTGGCAATTTTTTCGAGCCAAGAAGGAATTTCCGGCGACATTTTTCACGGAATAAAAAAATTGTTTGGAATCGGGACATGGATTTTGCCCGGAATTTTTCTCGTACTCGGGCTCACGCTCGTTCGGAGCGGAAAAAATCCCATCGCGTTTCCTCCGCTTCGAGTCGCGGCGCTGATCGGACTTTTTTGCTCGATTTTGGGCGTGACAAATTTATTTGTGTCGCACGCAGAATCGCTCGCGCTCGCGCACGAATTTGGCGGAGCGATCGGATTTGCGATCGGATATTTTCCACGAGAAATCCTCGGAACGGCAGTAACGGCTGTAATTTTTCTCGGAATTTTGTGGTTGTGTACGATGGCAGGATTTGGAATTCGGATGTCGCAGCTTTTGAAAAAATCAGAAACAGAAAAACCGACGGCGAAAAAAATTACAAAAAAAGAATTCGGCGCGGAAGAAGTCCCCGCACCAGAAATAAAAAAACGATTTGAAAATGAACTCGAAATCGTGGATTCGACGCGAAAAGCAGCACCGAGCGGAAAATCGGCGAAACAACTCGATTTGGAAAAAGCTGACGCGCTGACCGAGGCAAAAAATAAAAAAGTCATCGGCGTCTGGACACCGCCAGATTTGGAAATTTTACGAGAAAACGATTCGACAATCATCGTCGACGAAACGCAGCTGCGTGCCAGTGCGGACAAAATTCGAGAAAAATTGTTTCAGTTTGGGATCGACGTCACGATGAAATCAGTGCACGTGGGACCGACGGTGACACAGTTTACACTCGAACCCGCGCCCGGCGTAAAATTGACGAAAATCACCGCGCTAAAAAATGATCTCGCGCTCACGCTCGCCGCAGAAAATATTCGAATCGAGGCACCGATCCGCGGAAAAAGTTTGGTCGGGATTGAAATTCCGAACGAAAAACGCGCGATCGTCGGAATGCGCGAAATTTTGGAATCCGACACCTGGGACGAAATGCCTTCGAAACTCAAACTCGCCGTCGGACGCGATGTCGCAGGAAAACCCGCCGTCGTGGATTTGGCGAAAATGCCGCACATGCTGATCGCCGGAAAAACGGGTTCGGGAAAATCAGTCGCGATGAACGCATTTCTCGCATCGCTGCTCTGGACAAATTCTCCGGACGATTTGCGATTAATTTTGATCGATCCGAAACGCGTCGAACTCAAACCGTACAATAATTTGCCGCATCTGCTCACGCCGGTGATCGTCGAGCCGGAAAAAGCGGTTTCTGCGCTCGCCTGGGCCGTCGCGGAGATGAACCGCCGGTACCGAAAACTCGCCGCCGCGAGCGTGCGAAATCTAGACGAATACAACGCGAAACTTCCGGATGAAAAAGAACCGTACATCGTGATCGTGATCGACGAACTCGCCGATTTGATGATGGTCGCAGGAAAAGATGTCGAAGCCGCCGTTTGTCGTGTCGCGCAGTTGGCACGCGCGGTTGGAATGCACCTAATCGTCGCAACACAGCGTCCGAGCGTCGACGTGGTGACTGGTTTAATCAAAGCAAATTTACCAACGCGTGTGGCGTTCCGTGTGAGCTCCCAGGTGGATTCACGGACAATCATCGACGGAATCGGCGCCGAAGATTTGCTCGGATTCGGCGATATGCTGATGCTGGACGGAAATTCCGGCGATTTGACGCGACTGCAGGGAATTTATATTTCGACCGAAGAAGTCGAGCGACTGACAAATCACATCAAACTCCAATTTCCAGAAATGGTCGCGAACGACGAAGTTACCGCACAATCGATCGAAGGAATGGCAAAAGGGGGCGTTTTGACGGCTGGAATTGAAAAAGATGAAATCCCAGACGAAAAACTCGACGCACTTTTTGGGGATGCGGTGGCGCTCGTGATGGAAACAAAAAAAGCATCCGCAAGTTTTTTGCAGCGCCGACTCGAAGTCGGGTACGCGCGTGCCGCTCGCCTGCTCGATCAAATGGAATCGAAAGGAATTGTCGGTCCGTCGCGGGGCGCGAAACCGCGCGAAATTTTTGGACCACGAAATTAAATAATTTTCCACACGCAACACGAAGTTTTGTTTTTTGCTGCTACTGTTTTTGAACGATCGGCGATCAATTTTGAAAGTGAAAATTCCGGATTTTCTCGATTCGAAAAGATTTTTTCCCAGTCAGATTCCTCCAACGGATGCGCATAAAAAAATGGTGTAATTTTGACAGTATCCCCATCCGGCGACTCAACGGTTTCAACGCGTGCGGTCACCACTTCTGCTAATTTCTTTGCTGCTGCGAGCAAACATTTTCCAATTCGTGGCACCATAAATTTTTCCACAAAATACTCTGAATTATCATTTATCGCATGCTCACGCAATTTTACAATTTCTGCTGCAGAGATTTTGAAAGAAAATTTTGTCGATAATTCTTGCGCCCATTCTTGATCCTGTTTTGAAGCGAGCGGTCGAGTTTCCGCTTCTATTTGCCACATTTCTCGATCTAATTCAGAAATTCCGCTCATTTGAAAAAAAGTTACAACTACAAGAATTTAAACCAGGAAGCGATAAAGTCAAGTTTTTGAACTGGATCGTTTTGAAAAAAAATCATAAAATTAACGCACAAAAATGCAAAAAAAATTCGACATCTGCACAATCGGTTCGGTGACTCTCGACACGTTTCTGGCGCCAGCAGAAATGGATTTTTGGCAACCACGCGGAAAATCTAAAAAAATGGCGTTCGACGTGGGAGCGAAAATTTTGACAAAAACGCTCGCGCGGCACATCGGCGGCAGCAGTGCAAATTCTGCGATCGGATTTGGAAAACTCGAAATGAAAACCGCCGTACTCGGCACGATCGGCGACGACGACCACGGCGCATTTATTTTGCACCAACTGGAAAAACTGAACGTGGAAACAAAGTTTTTGAAAATCCAAAAGAACCAACCGTCCGAATCGTCGCTGGTTTTTGTGACGCCGGAGGGACAGCGCACAATTTTTCACGAAACGAACGAACGAAAATCGCACCACTCTTTCCCAAAAACGCACGCAATTTACATCGGACATCTCACGGAAAATGAGGAAAAAATCTGGGAAAAAATCATCGAACGCAAACTCAATCGCTGGAAAAAAAATCCGCTGATCGTCGCGTGGAATCCGGGAAAAACGCAGTTCGAATCGGGATTTGGAAAATACCAAAATTTTTTTCCGCACGTCGATATTTTAATTTTGAATGTCGAGGAAGCCGAACTTTTTTCGGGAAAAAAATCGAAACAAATTTCACGAGAAAAATCCACCGGAACAAGTTTGAATTTTCAAAAAAATCTGCCGAAAAAAATTGCCGATCTGAACTCGATCGCCGAGAAATTTTTGAACGCGGGCGTGAAAACCGTCGTGATCACGGACGGTCCGCGCGGCGCGCAACTTTTTCAAGAAGAAAAAAATTCACACAAAATACTGCACCTGATCGCGCCCGTGATCTGCGACGACGCGCCGGTCAGCACGCTCGGCGCAGGCGACAGTTTTTCGGTCGGAGTTCTCGCCGCGAGATTGAAAAATTTGTCGCCCGTTTCGCAACTTTTGTGGGGAAGTTTAAATTCAAACGCCGTGATCCGAGAATTTGGCGCACAAAATGGACAACTCCGACTCCGCGCGATGCAGCACTCGGTAAAAATGGTGGTGAAACGAAAATAATATTTTCACAAAAAAAACGCCCCAGGAAGACGTTTTTTTTAAATATATCGGAACAAGGTTCTAACTCTAAAATCCAGTACTCACCCCATCGGCTGCCTTGAGCAACGTGTTGACGAGTGCGAACGAAACAAGAACGATGATGATCCCAATCGCTGCATACAAAAGTACTTTTTTTGCTTTGTCGGTATCTTCTCCTGCAGATGTAATGTAGAGAAATCCTCCGTAAATAATCATCACGGTCGCCACCAATCCCAAGAAAAATAGGAAATAATTGATGATCGTGCGGGCAATATTACGAGCAGATCCTTCTCCGCCGGTTGCGGAAGTAATATTGTTTGGGCTGTCTGCTGGGTCGATCATCTGAGCGACTGCCGGCTCGATGGTCAAAAGCCCAACGGCCAGAAGAAGTCCGAGCGCGGGAGCAAGAAATTTTCTCATTGTGCTGTATGTTTTTAATGCGGAGACCAATTTTCACAACGTAACGCCGGAAAAAAGTATCTCACGAGTTCTTCAGGAGAATTTTCGGGGAAAACAAAATTTTTGGCAAGTTTTTTTCCCTTTTTTGCTAGAATTCGACCGATGAGTTTGAATTTTTTATTGAAAAATGTGCTGCGCACCACGAGCGCACACGTGAAAAAACTGGATGGATTGGGCCTTTCCACCGTTCGAGAGTTACTCGAATATTTTCCGAGAAAAATTGAATCGACCGATCTCGTGGGAAATTTTTTGGAAATTCGGCTCGGAGAAAAAAATACGCTCTCGGGAAAACTCTGTGATTTTCGAAAAGAAAAAACACCACGCGGAAAAATGCTCGGACGCGCGGCGCTCGTGCTCGACGACGGCGCCACAATCGACGTGATTTGGTTTCAAATTCCGTACATTTTGAGAAATTTGCGCGACGAATCACGCGTTTTTTTGGTGGGAAAAGTGGATCGAAATTTTGGGAAAATCCAGATCTCAAATCCAGAAGTACATCTCGACAAAAACGTACACGTGGGCAGACTCCGCGCGATTTATCCGGAATCGCCGCCGATCACATCGAAATGGTTGCGCGAAAAAATTGCCGGACTTTTGATGTTCGTGAAAGATTTCCCAGAAATTTTACCGGAGGAAATTTTGGCGGAGAAAAATTTTTTGAAAAAACCTGCTGCGGTCAAACAAATCCATCATCCCGACTCGGGAGAAATTTGGTACGCCGCGAAAAAACGGCTCGCGTTTGAAGAAGTTTTTGAAATTCAGGTGCGCGTGCTGCGCGAGAAATTTTTTCGAGAACAAGCAGCAAAAAATCCGTTCCGCGTAAAATTCGATCCAGAACCGGTCAAAAAAGATTTGAAAAAATTACCGTTCGAACTCACCACCGCGCAGAAAAAAACGCTGTTTCAGATTTTGAAAGATTTCGAACTCGATCGTCCCGCGCACCGACTGGTGCAGGGTGACGTGGGAAGTGGAAAAACCGTCGTCGCATTTCTCGCGGGAGCGGCACAAATTCGTGCGGGAAATCAGGTCGCAATTTTGGCGCCGACGGAAATTTTGGCGCAACAACATTTTGCCGGCGCGTTGAAATTTTTTGACGAAGAAACGCGCGTCGAACTGCTCACCGGATCCGTTCCTGCAAAAAAAAAGGAAGAAATCAAAAAAAATCTGCGCACCGGACAAATTCAAATTTTAATCGGGACGCACGCGATTTTGACGGAAAATACTGTTTTTAAAAATCTCGGACTCGCCGTCGTCGATGAACAACATCGATTCGGCGTGCGGCAGCGAGCAATTTTGGCAGAAAATCACGCGCACGTCGTTGCGATGACGGCCACACCGATCCCGCGAACACTCGCGCTCACCGTGTACGGCGATCAAGATATTTCGGTGATCGATGAACTCCCGCCGGGCAGGAAAAAAATCATCACGCGCGTCGTCGCGGATGAAAAAACAATCACGCTCTGCAACCGATTTATCGACGATCAGATTGAAAAAAAGCGGCAAATTTTTTGGGTGTGTCCGCTGATCGACGAGTCGGATAAAATCGAAGCGAAAAATGTGCACGACGAGTACGACCGGATCGCGCAGATTGTTTTTCCAAAACGAAACGTAGAATTTCTCCACGGAAAAATGAAACCGAAAGAAAAAAACGCCGTGATGCAGCGATTCAAAAATCGAGAATTCGACATTTTGGTTTCGACGAGCGTGATCGAAGTTGGCGTCGACATTCCGGACGCAACCGTGATGGTGATCGAAAATTCGGAACGATTTGGGCTCTCGCAACTCCACCAATTTCGCGGGCGAATCGGACGGAACGAAATGCAATCGTACTGTTTTTTGATGGTGGGGAAAAAAGACGACGCGCAAAAAACGCGGCTACAATCGATGGAAAAATTTCACTCCGGGCACAAACTCTCCGAAATCGATCTCGAGCTGCGCGGGATGGGTGAATTGTACGGCGTGCGACAGTCGGGAATTCCTGATTTCAAATGTGCTGATTTGTCCGACGTAGAAACGTTGCAGTCCGCACGCGACTGGGCAGTGAAAATTTTGAAAGAAGATCTGTCGCTCGAAAAATTCCCCGCGCTGCGAAAAAAAGTCGACAGCGACGAGACGTTTTTTTGAGGATTTGAATAAAAATCACGCGCCAAGTTTTTTCACCAACTCGCCGTTTTTGTACAAATAAGTTGATTTTTCCAGTTTCTCCATTCTGTGAAAAAAGATCCAGCGATCAATGCTTTTTCTAGAAACAGCCGCCAAGTTCGGAAATTTTTCCAAATCAACCGTCGCCGAGTACGCCGACAACCCTGTTAAGTTTGGTGCCAGCGACTCCGGAATTTCCTCCGCGTCGCGTGCCTCCAACAAAAGGTTTTCAAATTGGCTCAAAAATTTAATTTCTTCCGCGTTGAATTTTTTGACACCCGGGACAAAAATCTGAGCACCACCACTTTCAAGAAAGCGACTCACGTCAAGTCCCGCAGAAAATTCTGGAGAAAATGTCGTTCCGCTCTCCTCGATTGCGCGCGAAACTTTTGCCGGAATTGAATCATCCAATTCTTCCTCCTCCGCGTCCAAAATATCAATTTTAGGAGCAGGCCCCGATTCCGCGGTTTTTGAGAAAAAGACGAAACGAACGTGATTTGGATTTCCCATTTTTTATTTTGAAAGTCTGCCTTTTTTGAGAAATTTTTTATAAAATCGTTAATCAGATTTTCTGTCTTCTGTGCCAACTGTAATTCTTACAAGAGAATTTTCCTTCGGCCCAACTCCGTGATCAGAAATCCTAATTTTATGAATCGCTCCTTTCTTTTTGGAGGCCATAACATAAACATACTGACTGTTCGATAAAGGACTTTCTTGTATTTTACTTATTATACATCCTTTGTCCTGAAGTCTTTTTACAACCGCCTTTTGTGTTGACTCTATTAATTTCTTATTTTTTTCCTTTTTTTAATTTCTTCCACCCAATCGTCGTCCCGTTGTCTTTTTTTCTCTAAAAATTCTTTTTTTATTTTTTCAAATGAAGGCTTCTCTGTGTTTTTAAAGAATTCCATGGCAGACTCAAGAGATTCTTTCAACTTTTCAACGGCATCTTCGATTATACTATCAGTCCAACTAAAAATATGATGATAGCTAAACCCTTCTTCATCTATAAACAAACGATTTCCCGCCAGGTTTTCTCTCACTAATTTTTCAACCTGTGGTAAAAATTTTTCTGCTTGTTTCGCGTCCTTTTCCCTTTTTTTATAGAGTTCTCTTTTAGGGTCAAGACAACTTAACGGGTCAATTAAAACCTGTTAACCTTTTCTATGA
>JABGQW010000003.1 GCA_018648585.1 bacterium
TATACGCTTTCCATCTCAGGAGCAAGCTCCTGAGTTTTTCGCGTGCGATATAAAAAACATTATCGAGCGTCGTCCGAATCGTGTTAAAATCCGAAATCGTCAACTTCCCGCCAATTATTTTCGCCGTGATTGTCGACGGACTGTGTGTGTACGCTGCCGCACTCGCCATCCCCATCGGCACAAATAATAATCCCAATGCAATCACTATTGAAAATCGAAACCTATCTTTTGAGAAATACATTGGGAGGGGGGCAAAAAATATCGTGACAACTTTACGATGCAATTTAAAACCTGAAAAGACTAAATCGTTAAAATTATCCGTATTTTTAAAAAAAATATTTTCTAATTTTTTTATTTTTTGTCCTTGTACACAAAAAAAGTTCTGATTTCTGTTACTCCTGAACGAATAAAAAAAATCCCGTGATTTTTTGAAAAAAAATTAAGAAAATTTAAAAAAAATTCAGATGAACAAAAAATTTAAGTCTTGACATCCTCATTAATATTATTTTAAGAAAACGATAAATCACTCATTCTGATTGACTTCCAACACGCCAAAGAATCCCCATGTTTCTCCCGCCTGCGGTTCCACGGAGATCACAACTTCCCCCCCACTCGGTGAAACAGCAGAAAGTGTTGCAGTTTGTGCTCCGTCACCAATATTTCCTTGTGTCTGAAGAGTTGTTGAAGAGCCTCCAATTGTAAATTTGGTAATAGCAGAATTCCCACCATTTTTAGCTCCGAAGAAAGTAAAATCATATGTCGCGGCATCATTTAATCCTGTCACAGTCAACACAAGTGGCGATTGTTCGTCATCCACCATAAATCCATCACGTGTAGCGAAAACCGGATAACCGACTGTATCCACACTCGATCCCCCATATCTGTAAATATATCCTGTCGTAGCAAATCCAACACCGGTAACATTTCCATTGGAATCAATTGCATTTGTTACCGATCTTTCATCCACATCATCTGTAATATTATTCCACCCTATATCTGATGTTTCATAAAACCCATGCTGTCCGATATCAAGATACCACGTGGCGGCAGCGGCGGAAACTACTGCACAAGTTCCAGCAGAACAATTTCCACTGGAGCAATCACCATTCACCGAACAAGTATCTCCGTTGGAACAACTACTACATGTCGATCCACCACAATCCGTATCCGTTTCATCCTGATTCGTTATTCCATCAGAACAGCTTGCCACTGCAACACAGACATCTCCGGAACAATTACCACTCGTACAATCTCCATTTATAGAACAATCATCTGTCAAATCACAACCACCGCAAGTGCTTCCCCCACAATCAACATCCGTTTCATCTTGATTCTTTGTACTATCGAAACAAGTTGCCCCACTTGGATCCGTTTCTGTAATTTCAATAACATTAATAAATCCACGATCATCTACTGGAGATGTTGCCGTCAATACAATCGTCCCACTACTTGGACTCACGTTTTCAATTGTAATCGTATTATTTGTGAAATTATCCAATGCTTGCAATGTTTTTGTCACCCCACCGATTGTAAACGACGTGTTTGCCGTATCTCCATAACGCCGTCCTGCTAAAATTTTAAAATCATATAAATGATCATTATCTAGGCTACTAAACGTAAGCGTCAATGGATTCGCTATGTCTACACGGAAACTATCACGCATCGCACTATATGGATACAATTCACAATATTCTTCTGAAATCCCACCATCCGTTATGTAATATCCAGTCACCGTAAGATCCATCGTACTCACTTCTCCGTTAGTATTCAACAAATTCGTTTCTGTTAAATTATCCACCGTAATATTTGTCCAGTTTCCAGAAGTGTCATATGTAGAATTACCTGATCCTATATCTATTTTATAAATTTTATCTGTATTAATCACTATTGCATTGATTCTGTTTTGATATGGCGTTTTTTTGTCAGTATCATCAATGTTATTTACAAATACTTGTGCAGACTGAACATCTGCTTGCAACTGAGAAGCTTCTGCGATTGCCACATATTTATTTGCCAAAGTCCCCCATCTCGAACTCCAATCCAAATTAATCAATCCCGTAGAAAGATTATGAGAATAATTCGAGAAGTCTCCGTTATTATAATCAACGGCGGTAAGATTTTTATCAGAAGAAACATTCAAAGAAATCGCGCTATACCATAAATCTTCTGGGACATTTGTAAGATCTAACGTTACCGTCACAGTATTCCCAGCTTGTTCTGTTGCGATCTGAACATTGTCTTTTACAAGTTGATACTCATAAACCTCGGGAACCCCAGCAACCCAAAGATTATCGGCTCCTACTTTTCCATAAGTAGATGCAATCTGTTGAAAATAAGGTTTTATCGTTGTGTACAAAATACTTCCCCCGTTGATTTCTTCTGTAACTTGATGTGCACTTTCAGAAATCCATCGATGATCATTTTCTCCCAATTGTGCAACCGTTGCGGTTGTGAAATCCATCATATTTGCCGGAGTAAACAAAGAATCCGACAACGAACGACGATACCCCATAACAAGATCACTTGTATCTAAATTATCGACCTGTAATGCTTTATTTTCCACAACATACTCGTTTCCTCCGTAACTACGAGTACCATTCCGTGCAGAAATAAACCTATACCCCTGATCATATGCCTCCTTTCGATATTCATCATCACCTGATGGTGCAATAAAGGTTGTCACAGGGAATCCTAAATCACTTTCAACCTCAATAGCCCCCTGTGAGACCTCATATGAATAATTAAGAGCATCTGGCCCCGGTGGAGTTGGATATTGAATCAAAGGATCTCCATCTGCGATTCGCGTGTCCCGAAACGCTGCTGATGTCAAACCATGATGCACAATCCCCCACCCATGATCAATCATTTCGATCATTTCATCATTCGCCATCCAAAAATCTGCCTGATCACTTGCATGCATTTGGTTCAATGCTGGAGATTGTCGCGTAAACCATGCTTCCGCGGCAGTAAATGGAACATCACTTCCTGCTCCATCAGTAAAAAAGAGTCCAGGATGCACAGTACGATCAATATCACTATAACCTCCATTCAAAAGCGGATACATATTTCGGTAAATCGTTCCATACCCATCGTCAAATGTCCAACTCAGTGCAAAATCTTTATCATATTTCAACTGAGTCGGAATAACCGTCACATTTGATGGAACACCATCAAATGTCAGCGTAATTGTTTTCATTGTATCACCAAATCCCCTCAGTGCATTTGATTCTGATTGATAGTATCGACGATTCTCTCTATCCCAAAATAAAACTCCATCTCCGCTCCCCCCCGCATTTGTACTCAACATCGTCTGTATTTGACTTGCTGTCAAACGCTGGCTGGCAGCATCTGATGCATTCGTCAAACTCCCATCATTTTGTCCGACTCGGTAATTTTTTCCATTTTTATCCCAATACAAAACTCCTGGATCAGCAGTCTTATTTGTATGAATTGTATCAACTTCGACGGTTGTATCTTTTCGCGTTGCAACCAATTCCCCCAAATCTGAGAGAGTTCCATCTGGCTGCCCAACATGGTATTTAAGCAAATCGGTGTTCCAATAATTAATTCCTTTTTGTGCCGATTCTGCTGTATTCATCGACACTATTTGTGCATTGGAAAGTCGCGTCTGAAGTGCAAAAGCTGAATTCCACAAAAAAGAAGCCGTCATCGCCACGAGGGCAATTGAGCTCATAATTTTTTTGGTGGAAAACATGTGGAAATTTTTATTCTCCAATTTATTCTAAATCAAAAAACAACGCGAACACAATTGCATTTCATAAAAAATACTTGAACTTTAAAAAAGAAAATGGCGAACTTAGTTTTTCCACCACGCAACTGTTTTTTTGATTCCCGTTTCGAAATCAATTTCAGGTTTCCAGCCAGTTTGTTTTAAAAATCTATCAGATTTCAAACTGCTGCGCGAAAATTCGCCCGGAATCGCCGGCAAAAATTCAGGCGATTTGGAAAAATTCCACTCGCGCGCCACGGCGGAAAAAAGTTCGTTGACAGAAATCTGGCGCCCAGATCCAAGATGAAATGTGCCAGAAATTTTTTGCTCCGCCGCCAGCGAATTTGCTCGCACGACATCCGAGACAAAAACGTAATCGCGCGTCTGCGATCCATCACCAAAAATTTTGGGCGTTTCGCCTGCTTGAATTTTTTCACAAAAAATCGAAATCACACCCGCTTCGGATTTCGGGGTTTGGAATGGTCCGAAAACATTTCCGTACCGAAAAATTGTCGGCGAAAATCCAAATCGATCCGCCGCGTACTGCAGATATTTTTCCGCAGAAAATTTGGAAACAGCGTACGGACACCAGTGCGGATCGTCGAAATTCAAATCCAATTCGCCCGCCGGGAGCGCCCCGTCCGGGTCGATCATCACTCCGCCGGTGCTCGCGAAAAGAACGTGTTCCGCGCCGCACGCGCCCGCCGCGAGAAAAATGTTGAGCGATCCCAAAATATTTTCCTGCGCATCGTGAATCGGATCGGTCAAACTTTCGCGCACTGAGACGTGCGCCGCGTGATGAGAAACAACATTTGGGGAAAATTCCTGGAAAACTTTTTCGACGAAATTTTTGTCGGTGATGCTGCCCGTGAAAATTTCCGCTCCCGATGGTACAAACTCACGCCTCCCGGTGGAAAAATTGTCCAAAACTCCCACTTGCCAACCATTCGCAAGAAAGTGCCGAACCAAGTTGGAGCCAATAAATCCCGCGCCACCGGTGATAAGAATTTTTTTCATTTTTTGAAAAAATTATCGTAAAAATTTTTGAAAACGCTGCTGCAATTTTTCAATTTTTGCCGTGTCGCCGACTGACTCGTAATATTTTAATAATTTTTTGTACGCCGTCCAGTACCGCGGATGCAGCATAATTAATTTTTCCCACGACTCAACTGCTTTTTTTATTTTCCCCTGTTTTTCGTACAAAAGTCCTAAATTGTGCCGCGCGTGATCGTACGCTGGATTAATTTCAATTTCAAAAAGTAAATATTTCTCCGATTTTTCGAGTTCGCCCTGGTGCAAGTACAAAAGTCCCAAATTTCCGTTCACCATATTTTCGGTTGGATGCAGCTCCAGCGATCGCAGCCATTCTTTTTCCGCATTTTCTAAATCGTTCGCCAAATAATACATCGCCCCAAAATTATTGAACGCAAACGCAGATGTCGGCGACAATTCGGTTGCGGTTCCCCAGTACGAAAATCCGTCGCGAAACGTCTGCTGGTACGCGAGCGTAATTCCGGAAAACAGGAAAAAAATCCCCGCGCCAGCCACAAGAAATTTTTTCGAAATCTTGGAAGCGCGCAACAATTCCGCGACGATGAGAAACATTCCCATCGCGGGAAAATACAACCGATTTTCGAGAAAGAATTTTGACTGATCCGGATCCGGATTGAGAAACGTCGGCCACAGCGTGAGAAAAATCGCGCCGCCCAAAAAAATAATTGGCCACGATATTTTTTTGCGAAGAAAAATCACCGCCGCGCCCAAAACCGAAACCGTAAAAATCCCCGGCCACCAGATTAAATCTGACAAAATTACGTGCGGCGAAAGTCCCAGCGGAAAAAATATTTTTCCCAAATGCGGAATCGTCGCGGGAATATTTTCGAAAAAAGAAGAAAAATTTTGCGCCGTAAAAATCTTGGAAGATTCCACGCCGACGACTTCTGATTGCAGCGCATTTTCACGCGCAAAAAACCAAATTGGAAACGCCACAATCCACGCGATCCAAACCGGAAGTTTCGGCGGATGAAATATCTTTTTCTGTCGATCGACCCACAGCACAATCCAGTGCAACACTGGCAAAACCACCGCGGTTTCTTTGGAAAAAAGTGCACCGAGAAATGCGAGAAAATACCAAATTCCGTTTTTCGTTGTCGGATTTTTTTGAAAATTCAAAATCGCGTGAAAACTCAGCAACACCCAAATCGTAAAAACCGAATCCACTCGCCCCGTAATCCACGCAACCGTCTGAGCGTTGACTGGATGCACGAGGAAAATCAGCGCCGCAATCGCCGCCCCGAGCGCCGGAATTCGGAATCGTTTCAAAATCTGGAAAAAAAGTCCCGTCGCAAAAACGTGCAGCAAAATATTTGTCACGTGGTACGTCAGCCACGGATGCGCAGAAAATTGCCACTGCGTGTCCCAAATCAACGTGTTAATCACGAGCGGTCGGTAGTACACCCCGCCCATCGATCGCTGAAAATCGTCATACAAAAATGCACGAAAAATATTTTGAAAATTGTGCAAAAAAACCTGATTGTCTCGAATCAAAGCATTGTCATCTGAAAAAGTCAGATCAAACCCGAGACTGATTCCCCAAATCAAAATCCCGATCCCGAGAAACCAAAACCAGTACCGATTTTTTTTGAGAAAAAGTCGTTCAAACATCGGAAAAACTGTACCGAGTTTTGGAAAAATTTCAACTTTGAACTCGGAACTCTCAACTTTTAACTTTTCAACTTTTTCAAACTTTTTCTCAATTCCCCCTGACAAGGGGGCGAGGGGGTTGTTTTTTTCCGGAACGCAGATCTGCGTTCCCTACTTTTTTAACTCTGAACTCTGAACTCTAAACTTTTAACTTTTCAACTCTTTTTCTCGTGATATTCTTTTTCAACGTTGATCGACCAGATTTCTTCGCGATTGATTTCCCCGGAAATAATTTGATCCACCGCCACCATCGCCGACAGCATCGAATGATCCTGATTATTGTACTGATGCATTCCGTTGCGTCCGATCGGAAAAAGATTTTCAATTCCGTCCAAATATTTTCGCAATTCTGAAAATCGATCGTACGTTCCAAAATATGCCGGGTACGCTTTTGGCTGCCGAATCACAACTGAATCTTGAACAAATTTTTTATTCACAATTCCAATTTTCTCGAGTTCCTCGATCGCAAACTGAACAAATTTTTTGTCCGGAGTTTTCCAGAGTTCATCGCCCTCCGTGCAAAAATATTCCAAACCGATCCACACTTTTTTTGGATCAGCGACGAGGTACGGACTCCAATTGTTGAAAATCTGCAGCCGCCCAATTTTTACGTCGCGCTCCTGAATATAAATCCAGTTGTCCGGCACGATATTTTCCACGGTCGGCTGATTTGTTTGATTTGAAATTTCGAGTCGATCGCACAAAAGTCCCACCGTCATAAAATCGCGGTACACGAGTCCGTCGGAAATTTTACGAATTTCCGGAGAAATTTTTGTGTCAAAACTTTGAACTAAATTTTTGATCGGCATCGAAGAAAAAACTAGATCTGAATTAAATTCACGCGCCCCGTCTTTTTTATTTTGAGTAAAAATTTTGTTCGCACTTTTCTCAGAAAACTCGATGCGATCCACTCGACAATTTTTATGAATTTCTCCACCCAATTTTTCGATTTCCGCGGCAACGGTTTCCCACATTTGCCCGGGGCCCAATTTTGGGTAAAAAAACTGACCGATCAAACTCGTCTCAGTATTTTTTTGTCGAATGTCGTTTCCTGATTTTTTGGAGAAAATCTGCCGCAGCGCGTGACCGATCGCACGCGAAACGGACAAACCTTTGATCCGCTGCGCGCCCCACTCGGACGGAATTTTCGAACACGGAACTCCCCACACTTTTTTCGTGTAATCTTCAAAAAAAGTTTGGTACAAAAATTTCCCAAAACGGTTGATAAAAAAATCTTCTAAATTTCGTTCTGGTTTTCGTGGAAAAATCCGCACCCAAACATAATCAATTCCCATTCGAAAAACGCGCCAAATTCCCAGATTTTTGACTGTTTCAATCGAGAGAGAAATCGGGTAGTCGAAAAATTTTCGCAGGAAAAAAATCCGCGAAAGTCGCCGCCGCCAGAGCATCACATCATCTGTTTTTTCTGGATCCGGCGCATTTTTATTTTTTGAAAGCAAAATGTCTCGATTCAAAATTTTGTCGTCGCGCGACGCAGTTCCCTGCGCAGGAAGAAATTTGAGCCACCAGTCCATCACGCGATCTGATTTTGAAAAAAATCGGTGCCCGCCGATGTCGATCCGATTTCCGTGGAAATTCACCGTGCGCGAAATTCCGCCAATTTCGTCCGTCGCCTCGAGCACGATCGGGCGAATTTTTGTCCGCGTCAAAAGTTCGTACGCCGCTGTCAATCCCGCCGGACCCGCTCCGATGATGATCGCCGTTTTTTGTTTTGTCATTTTGAAAATCGAATTTTATCGTTGAACGCAAAATACTTGAAAAGTACAAAATTCACAAAAAATGACGCCGCCGTCGCGATGATTTTTGCCCAAAATGGATGCGGCCACGCGAACAATTCAAGAATCAAAATCAATCCAACTTCGTTCGTCAAAAGTCCCCCAAAACTGGAGAAAAAATGTCGCCCGAGTCGCGTCCAGAGTTTTAAATTTGTTTCTGGGAAAATCCAAAACGCACAGAGAAAAAAATTCACCACCGTTCCCACCGAAAAACTAATCACCACGGCGATCCGATAATCCACCGCCGCCAAGAAAACCAGCGCAGAAAAAATTGCAATATCCACAGCAGCACCACTTCCTCCTGCGACTCCGTACCGAAACAGCTGCACGAGAAATTTTTTGTGCCGCTGCCAAAGTTTTTGCATCACAAGAAAACTACCGAAAAACTCACAAAAATCAACTGATCAAATTACTGATTGAAAATATCGAGATGCACCCACGAGAAAGTCGACGCTCCCGTCTGCAAACATCCCCAAAACGCACCCGCATTGTCCGCAACAACGTACTCGATTTTTCCGCCGTCTACAGCCGCCGCACAATCAGTTTTACTGGGTGTGACAATTTTCATCGATCCCGCGATTTCGAGATCTGTTCCTGGATCTGTCATCCCGATTCCAACATTTCCCTTCAGAAGTGTTTTTGTAATAGAGTCATTCCCAAGAACAACACTGTTGCTGCCAGCACCAACCGCTTCCGTTCCAATCACAATCTCATTTTGACCACCATTCGCTTTTGCTTTCGTATCATATCCAATAAAAACACTCTTCCTTGATATTGTATTATTTCCTGAAACAAACTCGGCCCCTGCATTAGAACCAATAGCCGTATTATCTGCCCCCGTTGTTTGTCGCAACATTGCATTTGCCCCCACCGCCGTATTGTTACCACCTGTGGCAACCTTCAAAGCGTTATAACCAAGAGCTGTTCCCAAAGAATTCGACGTTATTGATTGCAAAGAAGAATATCCATAAGCCGTATTCCCATAGCCCTCAGTCACGCTCCGAAGCGATTCTCCTCCCACCGATGTATTATAATATCCACTTGTTGCGGCTGTCTGCGAAGAAGATCCAACTGCTATATTTTGAAAACCCCTTGTTAATGAAGCCATTACCATGTAACCAATACCAATGTTATCAGATGCATGGAGCGTTGATGTTGCTGCACTTCCTGTAGTAAAATTTCCCGCAGATTCTCCAACCAAAATATTCCTACCCCGTGGAATCGCGGTATTTCCCGTTGGATGAGAAAATGTATGAATAAATGGAGTCACTCCTTTATAAATTGCACCGGTTGTTGCTGTCGTAGTTGCAGCTAATTCAATTGATCCAGTGAGTTCCAGTTGCTGTGTTGGACTCGTCGTCCCAATCCCCACACGATCCTCGCTGACATCAACAAAAAAAGTG
>JABGQW010000008.1 GCA_018648585.1 bacterium
TGTGTTTGAACATGTTTGCAGGTTATTTGATGATAATCTGCTAGTCAAGAGCCTTAATTTTTTAAAACCATTCTCCCGATGCCTCAAAAACCTGCAGTGTACGCGGCGATCGCGTCAAAATTTCCGGTTCATCTTTTCGCACGACGAGTTGATCTTCGATTCGAATTCCAAATTTTCCCGGAAAATAAATTCCCGGTTCGCAGGTCACGACTGAGTTTTCTTCCAAAATTTCGTCGGATTTCACCGAAATTTTCGGCGGTTCGTGCACCTCGCGTCCGACGCCGTGGCCGAGCGTGTGCACAAAAAATTTCGCGTCCGCTCCGAGTTTTTCTCGCACGAATTTGTCCAAAACTTTCACCGGGGTTCCGGGCAAAAAAAGTGGCAGCGTCGTTTCAAAAATTTCCAGCAGTTTTTCAAATTTTTCCAAAAACTCGGGATCCGGATCGCCGACAAAAAAGTTCCGCGTGCAGTCGGAGCACCAGCCGTCAATTTTCACGCCGCAGTCGATCAGCACGTGTTCGTTCGGTGCGAGTTCGCGATCGCTCGGTGTGTGGTGCGGTTCGGCGGTATTTTCTCCGAACGCAATAATTGTTGGAAACGCGCGTTCGAGGTTTCCGTTCGCGGTCAAAAATTCGTCAAATTGATTGCAGACATCTTTTTCTGTCGCGCCAATTTTCAAAATATTTTCCGGCACGATCGTCAAAACGTCGTCGATGTGAGCCGCCGCGCGCCGCATTTTTTCGATGTTGTTTTTGGTATTTTCCATTTTTTTTCGATTTTCGAAATGTACGTTTCCACAAAATTCATCTCCTGCATTTTATCCCACGCGCGAGTTTCTTCAAATTTTTATAATTTGTTGTAATCGTGCATCACGAGCTGCGCGTTGATGCGGCGGATGATGTCCAGCACGACGGAGACGACGATGATCATTCCCGCGCCGGAAATAAACAGCGAAATCGTTCCTGCGCCGCCGGAGAGCCAGCCCTGAAAAAGTGTCGGAATAATCGCCACTGTGGAGAGAAAAAGTCCGCCCCAAAATGCGAGTCGCCCAGAAGTATTTTCCAAAAATGTCGTGGTTTCTTTTCCCGGACGATATCCCGGAATGTAGCCGCCGCGTTTTTGAATATTTTCGGCAACTTTTTTTGGCTCAAACGTGATCCCGACGTAGAAAAATGTGAACGCGAAAATGAGGAACGCGTAAAAAACGTTGTACATCATCGTCGGCGATCCGGGGTTGAAATTTTTCATAAAAAATTCTCCGATTGTCACGAGCGTGCCCGAATTTGATTGCACAAAAAACTGCGCGAGAATCGACGGCATCGACACGAGCGACACGGCGAAAATGATCGGGATCATTCCGGCCTGATTGATTTTCATCGGCAAAAAACTTTTTTGTTGTCCCCCGGTTCGGCGGGAGGCGTACACCACCGGAACGCGGCGATCTGCTTCGGCGACGTACACGACAAAAATCGTGAGTACGACCGTTGCCACGATCAATCCGAGAATGACAGGAGCGGTTGCGGCCTGCAGCGCGCCGGCGATTTGCGACGGAACGGTGGCAACGAT
The DNA here is from genome assembly GCA_018648585.1 of bacterium. Taxonomy (GTDB): domain Bacteria; phylum Patescibacteriota; class Gracilibacteria; order UBA4473; family UBA4473; genus JABGQW01. Next base: position 1,567 of record JABGQW010000008.1, read on the forward strand.
TCCTGCGAAAATTAAAATCGAAATTCCGTTTCCGAGTCCTTTTTCCGTGATCATTTCTCCGAGCCACATCAAAAACATTGTTCCAGCAGTCACGGTCAACATCATCGGGATCATAATGCTCATGTCGCCGGTGTCGATAATTTGTCCTCCGGGAGAAAATCGGTTGATCAGCATCATCATTCCGTAACTCTGCACAAACGCCAACGGGATCGTCAGAAGTCGCGTGTACTGATTAATTTTCTTTTGTCCAACTTCGCCTTCTTTTTTCAGTTCTTCCAACGATGGAACAATTACTCCGAGAAGTTGCATAATAATTGACGCGTTGATGTACGGAGTCAGTCCCATCAGCACGATTGAGAAGTTTTCCATCGCGCCTCCGGTCAGCATTGAAAAAACATTCAAAAGCGAGCCAGTTCCCTGCGCCTGGTCGAGCAAAAATCGAATTTTTTCCACGTCCGCGCCAGGAATCGTGACGTGCGCCGCGAGACGAAAAATCATCAGCGCAAAAAGAGTGAAAAGAATCTGGTTTCGCAATTTTTTGGTGTGCCAGATTTGCTGGAGCGTCGTCATGAATTTATCCATTCGATCAATATTCGAAAAAAGTCTCGGCAAATCTACGGATTTTTTGTGTTTTGGCAAGTTTTTTTCCGTGGCAAAAAACTCGAAAATTTTTACATTCCAAACAGTTGCTCCGCGTTCCGCATCAATTGCGCCGCGACGTCGTCGGAGCGCTGATTTTTCAGCTCCGCGATTTTGTCCACGATTTCCGGCAGCGCGGTTGGTTCGTTGCGGGAATTTTTTTTGCGCCAGTTTTTCGGTGGCAAAAATGGCGCGTCGGTTTCCGTCACCAAAAATTCCAGCGGAATTTCGCGCACGACTTTTTGCAGTTCGTCCGATTTTAAAAATGTGACGATTCCGCCGATCCCGAGCGAAAATCCGTATTTTTCGGTAAAAATTTTCGCGGTTTCCAAATTCTCCGAAAAACAGTGCACCACGCCGCGAACATTTTTCCCCGCGACATTTTTTTCAAAAAAATCCAAAAGTTCTGTCGTCGCGCTCCGCGTGTGGATCACGAGCGGCAGATCGTGTTTTTCCGCCAATTTCAAATGTCCGAGAAACGATTTTTTTTGCATTTCAAAAATCGCCTCGCTCCCGTCGTGAAATCGATCGAATCCAGTTTCGCCGATTCCGACAATTTTATCGTGATTTTTTTCGATCAGATTTTCAAAAATTTCCAAAAGTTCGTCGATATTTTTCGCGCGCGGTTCAAAATTTTCAAATCCTGCAACGCGGTACTGTGCCGGTTTTCCCACATTCAAAACGTCGCACGGATGCAGTCCGACGGTTGAAAAAAAATCATCATTTTTCCGCGCGAGCGCGAGCGCGGCGAGCGTCGAAACTTCGTCGCAGCCGATCTGGATTTGTTTCCGCACGCCGGCGGCGCGGCAGCGGGCGAACATTTTTTCGCGGTCGTCGTCGAACTGCGAAAAATATCCGTGCGTGTGCGTGTCGATGATTTGCATTTTTCCAAAAATTTGGTACACAAATTGTGGATGAAAAATCTTTTGCTGGCAATTGGAATCGTTTCAATTTTCCTCGTCGGAACTGCGGATGCAGTTGCTCGACGCGGTGGCGCAACGTCGGCGCGTTCTTATTTTCAGCAACAAAATTCGTCGGTTCGTTCGCAGTGGCAGCGTTCATTTTCTCCACTTTCGTACCGATTTTCTCGGAACTTTTCTCGTTCAGATTACGCGCGCTGGCGCGGGTTGGAAACGCTTCCCGGAACTTCTGCGGACGGCGAAGATCCAGCGACCGAAACACAGTTTTGTAATCTTTCCGGTTCGATCATCGGGGAATATTTGACCACGACGGAAATCGAAAATCGCTGCTGCGAGTGCGACGACGGCTGGGAATGTGAGTACGATTCTGTCGCGGGAAATGTTCCGCACGCGTGCAGTTCAGAAAATGAAGAATGACAAATTACGAATGAAAAATGATCGAAAATTTTTAATTTTTCATTTTTAATTTTTCATCGTGTCGCCGCCATTTCCAAAAATATTTCGCGGCGCTCTGGAGATGAATCCAGAATGTTTTGCGTCCGAGCGATTTCAAAAGATTTCCGCCCGACAACCGATTCGGCGAGTGGATCGCGCGTGCTGCTGGGATTTGAACGATTTTTTTTCCCGATTTTCCCACGCGCCGACAAAAATCCGTGTCCTCCAAAAACAGGAAAAATCGCGGATCGAATCCGTTCAGTTTTTCGAATAAATTTTTTCGCAAAACCCAAAAACTTCCCTGACTCCAGTCGGCGTCGATCGCCCGCGCGCGCTCCGTTCCGCTGGCTCGGATATTTTTCGTGGCATTTTTTCCAAAAAGTCGTCGCCGGATCAGATCGATCGGCGAGGGAAATTTTCGACAATTTTCCAAAATTTTTCCGTCCGAAGTTTCGAGCACCGGGACGGCGATTCCGGTTTTTTTGTTTTCAATTTCGTGCAGCAGCGGCGTCCAGGTTTCCGCCAAAATTTCCACGTCGGGATTCACGATCGCCAAAATTTCACCGCGCGCGAACCGCACCCCCTCCGCGTTTCCGCCGCCGTACCCAAGATTTTCCGCGAGTCGGATCACGTGTGCGCGTTCGTTTTTTTCAAAAAATTTCTCCAAAATTTTTCCGTCGTCGCCAGATTTCGTCGGGTTGTCCACGACGATAAATTCCCAATTTTTTTCTGGCGGAAATTTTTCGAGCGAACTCCAGAGTTTTCGGATTTTCGTTGCGCTGCCGAAATTTACCGTCACGATCGAAAGTTGAATCGCGGGCGGAATCGGATTTTTCATCTTCGGAAATTTTGCGGTTTTCCTTGAATTTTGTCAAAATCTGCGTGACTTCACTTTTTCAAAAAATGGCAGAAAAATCAGGAAACGGATTCAAAATATTCGCCGGCTCGAGCCACCCAAAGTTTGCCGCGACGGTTGCGAAACAGTTAAAAATGCCGCTCGGAAAAATGACGATCACCGATTTTTCCTGCGGAGAAAAATACGTGAAATTTGACGAGACGTTCCGCGGAAAAGACGCGTTTCTCGTGCAGACCGGGCGCACCGGAAAAATGAACAACGATTTGATCGAACTGCTGTTGATGATCGACGCAGCAAAACGCAGTTTCGCCGAAAAAGTGCACGTCGTGATGCCGTATTTTCCGTACTCGCGGCAGGACAAAATTCACGCGCCGCGGGAGGGAATTTCCGCAAAACTTTTTGCAAATCTGCTTTCTCGCGCGGGAGCGGATCACGTGATCACGATGCATTTGCACAGCGACCAGATTCAGGGTTTTTTTGATTTTCCCGTCGACAATCTGAATCCGCGACGGCTGTTTCTTGATTATTTTAAAAAGAAAAAACTCAAAAATCCGGTTGTCGTTTCGCCAGACGCGGGCGGCGCAAAAGAAGCGAAAAAGTTTTCAGATGCGCTCGGTGTGCCGCTGGTGATCATGCACAAAACGCGTCCCGCGCACAACGAGTCGGCGGTCACACACGTGATCGGAGAAATCGCGGGCAAAACGCCGATCATCATCGACGACATGGTCGACACGGCGGGGTCAGTTTGCGCGGCAAAAAAAGCGCTCGTTGACGCGGGAGCGCACGACGAAGTGTACTTGGCGTGCACGCATCCGATTTTTTCGGGAGCGGCGATCGAAAATTTGAACGCGGCGAAATTTACCAAAATAGTTGCAACGGACACGCTGCCGGTCGAAAATACTCCAAAGAATTTTCACGTGCTGTCGGTGGCGCCACTTTTTGCAGATGTGATTCACAACGTCGCCGAGCGCGAATCGGTGTCGAAACTGTATTTGTAGAACTTGACAAATGTCGCAAAATAAGTCAGAATGTGTTTGTGAAATTTTCAACTTCAATTTTGAAGCTCGAAAGTTTTCAACAGATCTTTGAAGTGACGAATGATTTTCTCGTGAAGGGGAAGAATTTGTTTTTGTCCGAATGCAGGTTCTTCTCTTTCACAATAATGAACGAAAGAAAGAATTAATGAATTAATAATTAAAAATTTAAGTTATGAAAAATGTAGTTTTTATTTTAGTAGCTCTTTTGAGCATGGGAAGTGTTTTTGGACAACAGGTTCCTGTTGAAAATGAAAAAACAGTTGAAATGGTTGAACAATTTATGGTGGACATGAAAGACGCAGGGGTTGAGAGGTTTGGACACAAAATTAATTTTACAAGAAGCGATGGGATAGAAATTGATAGTATATCGATACATGAGACCCAGGGACGTTATTTTTATGTTATTTTTTGGTCTAACAACTGTAATTTCTCGCGTGTGGAGTTTGTAAAAGAATATGGAAGAGTTCTTTCTACTTTTTCTTATGAACTCAAGCGCATAAATGAGTTCAAGGGGGGATTTGAAGAAATTAATCAAGTTTTGTCTCTTGTAAAAGTTCCAGGATAGAAAAAAGAAGATAAAAAGGAGTCTAATTTTCTACAAAGATGGATAAGATCATTCAACTGAAAAGATTTTAAAACTCCCACAGACGAAAGTTTTGTGGGAGTTTTTCTTCGATAAAAATCAGGAAATAAGTCAAAATATATTTGTAGGATTTTCAACTTTGATTTTGAAGCTCGAAAATTTTCAACAGATCTTTGAGGTGACGAATGATTTTCTCGTGAAGGGGAAGAATTTGTTTTTGTCCGAATGCAGGTTCTTCTCTTTCACAACAACGAAAGAAAGAATTAATGAATCAAGTATAAATTTAATTTTTGAATTATGAAACAAGCAGTTTTAGTTATTTTGATTGCTCTTTTGAGTGTCGTCAGCGTGTTTTCTCAGACAGGAAGCTCAGTTCTTGTAAAAAACAGGAAAACAGTAAAAATCGTTGAAAAATTAGGTGAGGCGATGTTTGAGTATCAAGATTATTTCGGGGAAAAAGTTCCCAACCAAATAATCAATGGAATTTCCAAAATCGACAGTGTCCGTATTTCGTTTAAGTCCGCAGAAAAGGTAAATAATTTTATTTATTTGGCTTTTTACTTCGAAGACAATTATCAACTTAGTATTGGATTTTGGAAAAAAGATGGAATCCTTTTATTTTTGCACGAATCAGAAGCGATATCAATTCTGGAAAAATATGGATACAAGGAGTTGAATAAATTGCTTTCTGCCATCGAAATTCCGAAACGTCCCGAGCCTGTAGAACCGGACTGGAGCAATAAAAAGTTTTAAAAAAATCATTCACGCTCACTCCAAAGAAAACTCCCACAGACGAACGTTTTGTGGGAGTTTTTCTTCGATAAAAACTAGGAAATAAGTCAAAATATCTTTGTAGGACTTTCAACTTCAATTTTGAAGCTCGAAAGTTTTCAACAGATCTTTGAAGTGACGAATGATTTTCTCGTGAAGGGGAAGAATTTGTTTTTGTCCGAATGCAGGTTCTTCTCTTTCACAACAACGAAAGAAAGAATTAATGAATCAAGTATAAATTTAATTTTTGAATTATGAAACAAGCAGTTTTAGTTATTTTGATCGCTCTTTTGAGTGTCGTCAGTGTGTTTTCTCAGACAGGAAACGCAGTTCTCGTAAAAAAGCGAACAGCGAAAGTTGTTGAATCGCTGGGAACGGCGATTGCAAATTATCATCTCGAAAAAAGGGAAAAATCTTTTTGGCAAAAAGTTTCTGGTATTCCTGGAATTGATGAAGTTCAGATTACTTATTCTCAAATTGAGAAGAAGAATAATTCTTTTTATTGTACGTTTTATTTTCAAAATCAGAATGTGATGAGCGTTGGGTTTTATAAGAAAGATGGAAAAATACTTTATTTACACTCATCCGAACTGGTTTTGCTAAGAAATTATTTTTGTACGGAAAAAGATTTGTACAAAATCCTTTCGGCGATCCGAATCCCCAAACCTGATTGGAGTAACAAAAAATTGGAGTAAAATCATTTAATATCACTCCGAAGAAAGCTCCCCTTGGCAGATCCTGTCTGTGGGAGTTTTTTCTTGATATTTTTCTGAAAAAGGGTCAGGCATATCTTTGATGAAGAAATTTTTCGTGTTGATTTTTCTTTTTCTTGCAGGAAATGTTTTTGCTGTTCGTGATATTGTGATTTCTGAAATCGCTTGGATGGGCACCGATTTTTCGGCGAATGACGAATGGATTGAACTCCAAAACGCAACTTCAAATTTTGTAGATTTGACCGGATGGACGCTGATTTCTGCGGACGGATCGCCGTCGATTTTGCTCGCGGGACAAATTGCTGCGAACGGATTTTTTCTCCTCGAGCGCACCGACGACACGACCACCTCGGTTGCTGCCGACCAAATTTACACCGGCGGACTTGCAAACATCGGCGAGGAACTTATTTTGAAAAATACTTCCGGCACCGAAATTGATCGCACGCCAGCGGGCGTGTGGGCTGCGGGCGAAAGTTCTGTTCCAAAAAAAACGATGGAACGCGCGGATTTTTCTGCGGACGGAACTCTTTTTGAAAGTTGGCAAACATTTCTCCAAAACTCCGGAACGGCGATCGATGCTGGCGGCGCGCAAATCCTCGGGACGCCGCGCGCCCCAAATTCAGTTTTTTCTCCGCCACCGCCGAGTCTCGCGTTTGTCTCCGCGCTGGCGAGTGCGCAGATTTCCGAAATTTGTCCGGTCGCGATTGGCGGCGAATCTGAGTGGTTCGAATTTTCGATCACCGCGGACGGCGCGGTGGATTTGACGGATTTTCAAATTTCAAACGGTGGTGCGCCGAAAAATTTTTCCACTGGAATTTTGACGCTCGGATCGGGCGGAACGCCGATTTCCGATTCTGCGCGCGCGGACGCCGACGGGATCGTGCGCCCGATTTTGCAAAATTTCGCTACCTCCGAAATGGTCTCGCTCCCGGCGGGAAATTTAATTTTTCTCCCCGCGGTGGCGGGCGAGCCGATGTTTTTTTCGTTTTCTCCGTCGATTGTTTCGCTTTCGGACGGTGGCGGAAATTTGGGAATTTTTGACAGTTCCGGAAATTTGCTCGACCAGATTCCGTTTCCCGCGACAAAATCCGGCACGGCGGACGGGATCGCGTACTCGGAGATTTGGAATCGGCACGTTTTAAAATCTGACACGCTCTGGCCGCAGGTTTCCTCCGAAAATTTTCCGACGCACACGCGCGGATTTTCGAATTCGGTCGCACCGACTTTTCCCGACGACATCGAATTTGTGATTTCAGAATTTTCTCCCGATCGCGGCGATCCGCAGCCGGAAACCGATTTTGTCGAATTGATCGTTCGTTCGAGTTTTGAAAATCCGGCGAATCTCAAAAGTTTCGAACTCAAACACAACGGGACGCGGCTCGTTTTTTTTCCGAATAATTTTTTCGTCTCGTCGGGCGACCGGATCGTCGTCGAACTTTCTGGTGCGGAAACTTTTTCCCACGAAAATGGAGTGCACACCGTCGGCTCGCTCGTCGAAAATTTGTCGTCCGGATCGGGAACGCTGGAGGCGATTCTTTTTTCTGGCACGAGTTGGGAAATTTTTCCAGAATCTGGTGCGGATCCGATCGCGGATTTTGTCTGCTGGAAAAATGAAACTTTGAGTCAAATTGAGTCCGAGCGCGTCGCGAAAAATTTTCCCCAAAACTGGAACGACGACTGTCTCGAAATTTCCAATTTGATCGCGAACGAGTCGCGCGCGCGGCACGAATTTTCGATCGATTCTGGCACGGTCGCGGATTTTTTTCGGCATTTTCTCGGGTCGCCGGGCGCGGGAAATTTTGATCCAAATCCGGCAAATTCTCCGCCGATTCCGAACATCAAAGTTCAGGGTACCGCGCGGCTGCACGAAACATCGTTGAATTTTACCGGGTTCGATTCGGCCGATCCGATCGGCACGACCAGCGATCCGGACGGTGCGGCAGATTTGAAAAATTTTCAGTGGACGATCGACGGCAAAAATTGCGGCGATTTTTCCACGGATTTTTGGGAGTGGCGAAAAGTTCGCACGGGTGAAAAAACCTGCGCGGAAGAAAGTTCGAATCCAAATCCCGACCGCGTTTATTTTAATTTTGACGCAAAAGAATTTTTCGAAATCACGCTCGCGGTTTCAGATTTTTCCGGTGCGAGCGCGTCGATTTCCGCGCAGATGAATCGGGATCCGTTCGGCGTGGGCGGTGCTCCGAACGTTTTTGATGCGTCGCTCAAAAAATGGATCGCGAAAGAATTTTCCAAAAAATCACAAAAAAATTCGGAAAAAAAATCGCCCAATCCCAACCACCCAAATTTTGCGGCGGACGAAACTTTTTTTTCTGATTTTCTCGCGGTCGTGGATTTGAAAAAATTGCAGCAGTCGATTTCCAAAAAAACTCCGCCGCACCAGCCGCGCGTTTTTTCCGCGGAAGTTTCCATCAAAAAAATTTCAGAACCCGAAATTTCGTTTTCCAAAAAAATTCCAAAAACGTCCGGACGACGAAAATTTTCTCCGGCGCAGCGACAACAAATTTCCAAAAATCTCGGGCTGGTTTTTACTCTGCCGGCGACAAATTTTTGATCGGAATCACGCGTCCGAACGGATCGCTCGGAAAATCCACGACGCGGATGTCCTGCACGATTGCGTCGTGATTTGTCGAAATATTTTGAAACACGTTTTCGAGCACGACGCGGTACGAATCGATTTTTCCCCACAAAATTTCGCGCGCCTCGGCCTCGATCGAAAATGCCAGTTCGTTTTTTTCCGCTTCAATTTTCTGCGCCAAAAATTCTTCGAGTCCGGTTGGATCCGATTTCGAAAGTGCGGTGACAAACTGCGACTCGGCCGCCTGCGCGACAGTTTTTTGTTGCGCGGCACGATTTGAAAATTCGGTTCCCTGCGCGACGAGCGATCGCTGCAGCGGCGCGGCGGATTCGAGCAGCCGATAAATTTCTCCGCTGAGTTTTTCCAATTTCATCGAACGGATCGCCGCTGAGTTTCCGTCGATTTGCTGCGCGAACGGAATTTCAAAAATCGATTCGGTTTTTTTTGTCCAATTTACGGCGTCGGCGAGCGTGCCGGAGATTTCTCGCAACCGATTTTTTTCCAACCAATAATTCCAGCTGGCGGTGGAGCTGACCAGATTTTTTTGTGGTGCGACTTGGATCGTGGCGATTGCAGGGACGACCAGCTTTTCGGGTGTTTCGACGGGGACGGATTTTTCCGGTTCGTTTTTTTGTTTTGCCGCAGATTCTGTGGCGACAGGTTTTTTGCTGGATTCGATTTTCAAAATATTCGAATGATCTCCGCCCCAAATCATCCAGGCGATTCCGCCGAGAATTCCCAGCACGACGGCGATTTTGAGCGTTCCCCAGAGGATGTGTTGCACCAACCAAAAAACGTCGCCGTCGGTTTCGATTTCAAGTTCGTCATTTTCCTCCGAAATTTCGAGCGGATTTGGCGTTTCGGCGAGCGGTTTTTTCACGGTTTCCGCCGGCGTTTTCTCCGGTGCGGAAGTTATCGCTTCGGAAATGGATTTTTCGGTCATCGAGGGATTTTACCACAATTTCTCAGAAACTTCAATTTTCCAAAAGTCGAACGGTTCGCACGGCAAAAAATGCCGCTGCGATCGCGTCTGTCGCGTCGTCGAGTTTCGGATTTCGATCGAGCCCAAAATTGAGTCGCGCCATTTTTTGCATTTCGGATTTGTTCGCCGATCCGTTTCCCGTGAAACTTTTTTTGATTTCGACGGGTTTTGGTTCGACAATTTGGCAGCCCGCTTTTTTCGCCAAAAAAATTAGAATTCCGCGCGCCTCGGCGACCTGGATTCCGGTGGTGATATTTTGCACAAAAAATAAATCCTCGATCGAAACGACGTCAGGATTTTCCGTTTTCAAAATTTCTTCAAAATCGCCTGCGAGTTCCACGAGTCGATCCGCCAGATTTTTTCCCGGTTCGGTGCTGATCACGCCGAATCGTCCGAGTTTTTCGTCGTCCAAAATTGCGAATCCGCACCGTCCGTACCCGGGATCAACGCCGAGGATTTTCATTTTGCGAAATTTTTTAGTTTTTCATAAAAATTTTCTCGCGAATCCATCAACAAAAAAACGAGTTCATTTTTTTCATCATTTTGCGTGTACGCGACGCGATACGAATTCCCGAGAAAATCAAATGCAACGCTGCGAATTTGATATTTTCGAAACGGATGTTCGAGCAATTTTCCTGCGGTCGGATCCGCGATAATTTCGTCGACTTTTTCCTGAAAAATTTTCCGGACTTTTTGATCCGAAAGTTTTTGCAAAAATTTTTGGCATTTTCGATGAAAAATCGTTTTCATTTTTTCGAAAAAATCTGATCATATTTCACAAAATTTTCTCCCGCTTCGTAATCGAGGAGCGAGTTGAGGACTTGGTTTTGAAACTCCACGTCGACCGGCTCGAGTTTGAAAATTGGTTTTGAGCGTTTTACGACAGTGATCGAAACGCCTTTTTCGACGAGTTTTTGATATTTTGGAAAATCCTGCCGGAAATTTTTGGAAGAAACGACAATCGTGTTCATTTTTTTGAAAGTTACACCGAGAGTCTATTTTAAAATATTCTAAAAGTCAAACTTCGGGAAATTGAAATTTCCAAATTTGTAAAAAAAGCCAACTCGCAAAAGTTAGCTTTTTTCTTTTATTTTTCCGCATCCCGAACTATTTTTTAAGCATTTTCTGAATTGTTTTGTGAATGTTACTTGTGAATTCTGGTTTCATTATAAAACAGGTTTTTTTGGACAATTCCCCATCAGGATGACTTGTTCCCAATAAAATAATTGGAAGATCGGGATGTTTTTCCCGAACTTTTTTTGCAAAAAATATTCCAAATTCCAAGCCATTATTTGATTCGCGGGTGTCGTTCGGCGTCATATTCTCTGTTGGCATTGCGTTGTTACAGAGAACTGCATCAAATGAGCCGAAATCTTGCGTGAGTGCTTCAACGACCTTATTCACAAAAAGGACTTCATAGCCGTATGTGTCTTTAAAATCATTTCCTAGCTCGGTAGTTCCTCCAGTGGAACGAAAAACCATCAAAAGTTTTGTTTTTTCATTTTTCATAACATTTTCGTTTTAATTAATAATTTTAGACCTGGATTTCAGTTTTTCGTGAAACCGAAATCGCGGCCTAAAATTATCTTTGGGAGCGAAAAGTAAAAGAGCAGTGTTGCAAATCGTGAAAAATTTCCGTTGAGCAAACGATGTTTTTTTACAAAGTTTTTACGGGAAAGTCAAATTCTTGAAAAAAGAGATTTCGATTTTTATAGGTTTTTTCCAAACTTTTTCTCGCAATCAAATGAGATCCCTCGTTTTATTCGGGATGAAATTCCACCAGCCGCTCATCCTTTGCGGGGTGTCATTTCACCGTCACCGATTTCGCAAGATTTCTCGGCATGTCGGGATCGAGTCCTTTCAAAATCGCGAGATGGTACGCCAACAGTTGCACTGGGATGATCGATGCGATCGCCTGCGCGCCGTTGCAGTCGGGGACGCGGAGCCATTCGTCAAAAACATCCGCGCGCGTCGGTGCAATTCCGATGATTCGTGCGCCGCGCGCTTTGAGTTCCATCGCATTCGAAATTGTTTCCGAATCGTCGCCCAGCACGAGACACGGGACGCGTTTTTCGATCAGCGCGATCGGGCCGTGTTTCAATTCTCCCGCAGCAAATCCCTGTGCGTGAATGTACGAAACTTCCTGGATTTTTATCGCGGATTCGAGCGCCATCGGGTACAGCGCGCCGCGACCGATGATGAACATATTTCGGCGGTCGACAATTTTTTCTGCAATCGCTTCGACGTATTCCGCGTACCGCGGATTCAAAAGATCGTTGATCGAGCTGGCGGTGGATCGCAAAATTTCTCGTCCGCGATTGATCGATCCGGGACGAATATTTTCTGCGTCGGCGTACGCGAGCAAAAAACACAACGCCATTTGCGCGGTGGCGGCTTTTGTCGAGGCGACAGCTTTTTCCACGCCGGCCTGGATCGGCAAATGAACGTCCGCGATCCGTGCGACCGACGAAGTTTCGACGTTTGTGATTGCTAAAATTTTCGCGCCCACTTTTTTTCCGCGTTCCAAAATTTCCAAAACATCGGCGGTTTCTCCGGACTGGCTGATCGCGATCAGCGCGGTTTCTTCGTTCACAAATTTTTCAAAACTCGGCATCTCGCCTGCCGGCACAACGTTGATTTTTCGTCCGGAAATTTCTGCGAAAAAATATTCTGCGGCGGAAGTAACTTTGTGCGCCGTTCCGCACGCGATGAAGTACGCGCCGTTCGATTCTTGCAGGAGTTTGACTGCTTTTTTCAACAGTTCGTCGTCGTGATTTATCGCCCGCGCGATCGTGTCTTTTTGGTCAAAAATTTCTTTGATCATAAAATGTTCGAACTCGCCTTTTTCCGCTTCTTCGATTTTCCAATTGACGGTGATGTCGCGTTTTGTGATCGGATCGCCGGTTTTCAAATTTGAAAAAATAGCGGTCCCGCCAGAAATGTACACCATCTCGTTGTCGTCGAGATAATTGACAGTGTTGGTGTACTCCAAAAACGCCGGAATATCCGACGCGATGAATGTTTCCGTTTTTCCCCGTCCCAAAATCAGCGGACTTCCGCGGCGTGCGGCAAATAATCCGGGAATTCCTTCGACCATTACGAGAATCGCAAATCGACCGACAATTTTTTTTGCGGCCTCGCGGATTGCTTCGTCTGGTTCGAGCCCTGTTTCCAAAAGTTCGTCGAGCAGCGCGGCGATGACTTCGGTGTCGGTTTCCGATTTGAATTTTTCAGCGCCGATTTCTTTTTTTACTTCGAGAAAATTTTCAAAAATCCCGTTGTGCACGAGCGTGATTTTCCCAAATTTGTGCGGATGTGCGTTTTCGTTCGTGACGCCGCCGTGCGTTGCCCAGCGCGTGTGCCCCATCGATTCCGTTGATTTGCCGAAATCCTTTTTCACGCCTGAAATTTTTCCGATTTGTTTTTCAATCGAAATTTTCCCCGCGTCGCGGATCGCGATTCCCCACGAGTCGTACCCGCGGTACTCGAGTTTTTTTAACCCTTTCAAAACGATGTTTCCGGCGGTTTCCCGCTCTCCCGAAATCGCAAAAATTCCACACATTTTCGAGTGGGATTGTGCGGAAATTTGCAGGGAAAGTCAAAAATTGTTGAAAAAGAAATGATGACTTTTTTCTCTAAAATTCTTGCAGTCCGTTTCGATGAGTTTTTTTGGTAGGCCAGGTGGGAGTTGAACCCACTACCAAGGCGTTATGAGCGCCCTGCTCTAACCGGTGAGCTACTGGCCTGTTTCAAAAAAATCATCCAGATTGTATCAGAGTTTTATTTGAAAAAAATAAAAAATCATGCCGGCAACTTCGCGCCAGAAAAAATAAGATTCTTTCAAATACCGTCCGCGCTGGTATTTTGCTGCGTGGAGTTGTGTGTCGAGATCGAGTCGCCACGCGAGAAGTTTGATTCGTGCGAGATGAAAATCATTTGAAATTAAAATGTACGATTTTTTTTGATCGAGATGCTTGAGTGTTGCCAGCGTATTTTCGCCTTTGAAATCTTGAGAAATTTTTTCTTCTTCCACTCCTGCGGCGAGCGCCATATTTTTCATCACATCCGGCTCGCGATCCGCACCCGAAAAGATGAGACAGTCGGTCGCGCCTTCAAAAAACAAATCAATTCCGGATTGTGTTCGATCTGCGAGCGCGTGACTCGGTCTCAACCCGGGCCACACTGCTGCGCCAAAAACGACAGCACAATCGGCTTCTTGCGTTGCAGCGTGATTGTAATTTTCTCGGACAAAAATTGCAGCGCCACCGATTGCCAAAATCGAGGCGATGATCGCGACGAGAAGTGATTTTTGAATGAATTTCATTTTTTTCTCGGCACAAATCGCCGAGTTTTTGCGGGCGCATCTTTGATCAGTTTTTCACATTCTTTGAGTGTGAGTTTTTTTGGATCTTTGTCTTTCGGAATTTTTGCGTTCTTTTTTCCGTCCGTGATGTACGCACCGTACCGACCGTTGAGAACCTGGATGTCAGGTTTTTCAAATGTTTGAATATATTTTTCCGCCTCAGATTTTTTCTTCGCTTCCCACATTTCGAGCGCGTCTTTTTCCGTGATCGAGAGTGGATCGTGCGGTTTGATCGAAATAAACAATTTCCCAATTTTTATGTACGGACCAAATCGTCCAAAGTTGGCAGTGATTTCTTCGCCCTCGGGCGTTTTTCCCACGACGCGCGGGAGATCAAACATTTTCAACGATTGTTCAAACGTGATCGTTTTCAAACTTGCTCCGGCGGGCAGCGACGCAAATCGTGGTTTTTCCTCGGATTCGGTTTCTCCCAGCTGCAGCATTGGACCAAATCGTCCCATTTTTGCGAAAATTGGTTTTTTGGTTTTTGGATCGATTCCGAGTTCGCGGACAGCGGAGGCTTCCGCTTTTGAGATTCCGCCAGCCGCTTCAATTGTTTTGTGAAACGGTTTGTAAAACGTTCCGATCATTTTTTGCCATTCTTTTTTCCCCTGCGCAATTTGGTCAAAATCCGCTTCCACGTCGCGCGTAAATCCGTAGTCGACGACATTTGGGAAATATTTCACCAAAAAATCGGTGACGATTTCGCCCAGATCTGTCGGAAATAATTTGCCGCGTTCGGCTCCGGTTCGCTCGATTTTTTTGCCTTCGGTGATTTTTTGTTTCTGCAGTGTCAGCATTGCGAGCTCGCGATCTTTTCCGTCGTCGTCGCGTTTTTCCACATATTTTCGAGCCATGATCGTGCTGATCGTGGGCGCGTACGTTGACGGTCGCCCGATTCCTTCTTCTTCCATTTTTTTCACCAAACTCGCCTCGGTGTATCGTGGTCGTGCTCGGTTGTACGATTCTGTCGCGGTCATTATTTCCATCAAAAGTTGTTCGCCCGTTTCCAGCGGCGGCAACATTTTGTTTCCGTTTCCGCTCCCGTTTTCGTCGTCTGTTCCCTCGAGGTACACTTCCAAAAATCCTGGGAATTTGATGACTTCGCCCTCGGCGATAAGTTTTTCGTCCGTCGTGGAAATGCCCACGGTGGCGACCGTTTTTTCAATCTGTGCTTCGGCCATTTGACTGGCGATTGTGCGTTTCCAGATCAAATCGTACAGTTTTTTTTCTTTCGTTTCTCCGCCGGCGGCGCGTTCGTTGAAATGTGTCGGTCGGATCGCTTCGTGCGCTTCCTGCGCGTCCGCGTTTTTGGTTTTGTATTTTCGAACTTTCACAAATTCTTTTCCGAAATCTTTTTCAATTTCCTCGGCGGCTGCGGCGAGTGCGGTGTCGGACAAATTTACCGAATCGGTACGCATGTACGTAATTTTTCCCGCTTCGTACAATCGCTGTGCGAGCATCATCGTTTGTTTCACGCCGTACCCCATTTTTCGACTGGCTTCCTGCTGGAGTGTCGAAGTCGTGAACGGTGCGGCGGGAGATTTTTTTGCTGGTTTTGTTTCCAGTTTTTCCACAAAATATTTTGCGTCGATGCATTTTTCCAAAAACGCGCGAGCGGTTTTTTCATCCGGAAAATTTTTCGGAAGTTTTGCCACGAGTTTTTTTCCTTTTCCCAGATCAAATTCTGCCACCAATTTAAATGTTGAAACCGCATCAAATGCGTCAATTTCGCGTTCGCGCTCCACGATGATTCGTACGGCGACCGATTGCACGCGTCCGGCAGAAAGTCCGGTTTGGACTTTTCTCCACAAAACTGGCGAGAGTTCGTACCCGACGAGTCGGTCAAGAATTCGGCGCGCCTGCTGCGCGTCCACGAGCGGCTGATTGACCACGCGGGGCGTTTTGACGGCGGCGGCAAGTGCGGGTTTTGTGATTTCGTGAAAAACAATTCGTTTCGTTTTTTTGGGATCGAGTTTCAGCGCTGCGCACAAATGCCACGCGATTGCTTCTCCTTCGCGATCTTCATCTGCTGCGAGCCAGACTTCTGCGCCTTTTGCTGCTTTTCTCAGCTCCGCGACCACTTTCTTTTTTTCGTCTGAAATTTCGTACGTCGGTTCAAAAGTTCCGCCTTCGATGTCCAATCCCATTTTTTTCGAAGGGAGATCTCGGATGTGTCCGAAGCTTGATTTCACGGTAAAATCTTTTCCGAGAAATTTTTCAATGGTTTTGGCTTTTGCGGGGGACTCGACAATCACAAGGTTTTTTGACATTTTTTCAAAAACTAAAAAATATTTTCGCGCGGGACAGAGCGTTCAAAATCTGGATACGATGTTTTGTTTATCCACGCTTAAAATTCAAAATTCGTTCGGGAACAGGGTAGCGCGAAAATAAAAAAATAAAAAATAAAAAAATAAAAACACTCTTTTTTTCGCTCCAATCCCGGGAGAATTGACAAAAAATCATTTTTTGTGCGGTTGCCAATTTTTTGAAAATTCGTACGCTGATCGCGTGAAAATTCTCGCGTTTGAAACCAGTTGTGACGACACGGCGGTGGCCGTCGTCGAAAACGGAACGAAAGTTCTCGCGTCCGCGCGAACGGGGCAGCCCGAACATTCTGCGTACGGCGGAGTGGTGCCAGAAATCGCAGCGCGGTTGCACGCGGAACACTGGATTCCGACACTCAAAAAATGTCTCGCGGATTCTGGTTTCAAAATTTCTGAAATCGACGCCGTCGCCGTGACAAACGGTCCGGGACTCCAAACTTCGTTGCTGACCGGGACGACCGCGGCGAGTTTTCTCGCGCAGTTTTTCAACAAAAAAATAATTCCCGTGCAGCACATTCGCGGGCACATCAACTCGATTTTTCTCGAGCGCGACATTTCAAAAATAAAATTCCCGGTTTTGGTTTTGACTGTTTCTGGCGGGCACACCGAACTTTTTTCCCAAAAATCTCCCACGGAAATTTCGCCACTCGGATCAACGCTCGACGATGCCGCGGGGGAGGCGTTTGACAAATGCGCAAAAATGCTCGGACTCGGGTACCCGGGTGGGCCGATTGTTTCTGATTTTGCAAAAAATGGGAATCGCGAGGCGTTCAAATTTCCGCGTCCGCTGCTCGAAAAAAATTCGCTCGATTTTTCGTTTTCCGGGATTAAGGCGGCGATTTATCGTGAAGTCAAATCCCCCCAGCCCCCCTTTAAAAAGGGGGAGAATTTTTCAGAAGAATTTATTTCAAATGTGTGCGCGAGTTTTGAGGCGGCGGTGACGGACGTTTTTCTCAAAAAAATCGCGCGCTCTCTCGATCAATTTCCTGAAATTTGTGCGCTGCATTTCACCGGCGGTGTTTCGGCGAACGAATTTCTCCGGGAAAATTTGCAGCAATTTTGTAAAAAAAATCAGCTTGAATTTCGCGTTCCAAAAAAATTTGAGTACTGCACCGACAACGCCGCGATGATTGCGGGCGAGGCATTTTGGCAGTTTCAAAAAAATTCAAATGTCGCCGTGCGTGATTTCGTCGACGCGCAGCCGCGGATGGAGATTTGACAAAAAAGAAAAAACAATGTAAGAATGTGTGTGTTCTTGTTTTGAATTTTAATAAATTTAAGCAAGACGTGCTCTTTGAGAAATTATAGGCGCTCGATTTGGATTCTCGTTGTGGTCGTGATGATGCGGCTAGAATGAGAATTCAAATTAATCTAAAAATAATTATGGAATTTACAGAAAAGTACGCCATTTTGGCGGGAGCGGAGAATGTTGATGGGATTATGAAATTTCTTCAAGAACATTCGGATGTAGGATATGAGGTTTTTTCTCAAGGAGATAAAATTGAGACACTGGAGACCGTAATCCCGCTTATTAAAAAGTGGTCGGTTGTTTCAATCGAAGTGAAAATGTTCTCAGCAGGCAGAGTTCGGATAGTTGTGGGGTCAGTAACGGAAAAAGAAGATGTACCTGCTTTTACAATCGAACAGATTGTTTCGTTTGTATTTCAAATGTATCAACGATTTGGTTTTATTTGGGCGTTGTCTCATACGACAGCTGGGCCGGATGAAGCGCCTAAAAAATCTTAAAGAGAAATGAGGATGTTTGAAATCAAACATTCTCATTTTTTTATTTTTGAAATATAATTTACCGCACCTGCATCAAAAATTCCTGTCGGAGCGCGGGATTTTTTTTGTACTCGCCGAGCCAGCACGTGGTGATTGCCTCGGAATCTGTGCTTTCGACGCCGCGGGCGTGCATGCAGAGATGTTTCCCCGTCAGCAGAATTGCGACGCCTTTTGGTTTTAATTCTTCAAAAATTGTTTCGGCAACTTGCTGCGTGATGCGTTCTTGGTTTTGCAATCTCCTCGCAAAAACTTCGACGAGCCGCGGCAGCTTTGAAAGTCCGGTGATGTGTTTTCCCGGGAGGTACGCGATGTGCGCCATTCCAAAAAATGGAATCATGTGATGTTCGCACATCGAAAAATATTGAATATTTCGAACAAAAACGGGATCGGTCACGCCCTCGGAATCAAATTTTTTAATCACTTTTTTTGGATCGATTTTGTACCCAGAAAAAATCTCATCGTGCATTTTTACGATGCGATTTGGAGTTTCTGCGAGTCCTTCGCGATTTAAATCCTCGCCGATATTTTTCAAAATTTCTCGAATGGCATCATCAGTTTTCATGTTTTTTCAAAAGGTTGCGAAGTGGCCCGAGAGTAGGGATTTTGAAATTTTCGTCAACCAGTTCTGTGAGTGGTTGCAACACAAAATTTCGATTTTTAATTTCTGGATGCGGAATATTCAGATCCGGCGCGGAAAGAACCAGATCGTGAAAAATTAAAATGTCGAGATCGAGCTCGCGATCATCCCAGTGCGTGCGGCTAAAATCGCGTCCAGCACAGAATTCGCCGCGCTTCAAAATTCCCAGGAGTTCCCACGGACTCATCACGTCCGGAACAGAAATTTCCCAAACGGCGTTTTGAAATTCGTTCTTTGCCACGCCGCCGATCGCGGGATTTTTTAAAATATTTGACTTTCTTTTCACGAGAACTCGATTCGATTTCAAAAATTTCTCGGTGAAATCAAAGATTTTTTCTGCGTTTCCGATCGAGCTGCCGATTCCAAGGAATATCATTTTTATGCGGTTTTTTTAATTTTTTGCAATATTTTCGCACGATCATTTTTGTTGCGTTTTCGTGTTTTTCCAAAAACAAAAAAGTGGCGTGTTTGGATTCCGCAAAATCGCATCCGAAAAAATTGCCACGTCGCGCGCAGCGGACAAATTTTCCACCGATAAAAAACTCCAGATCCGTCGCAGGTGCAAAAAAATTGTGCCGTTTTTCTGTGTAAAAGTCCGCGTGCACTTTTTTTTGAGTACTCAAATGCAAATTTTGCGGAGAAAACTTGATCGTAAAAATTTTTCAAAATCGCAGGTTCTGCTCCGTTCCAGATCGGAAAAATAAAAATCAGTTCGTGCGCGGCAGCGACCTTTTCCTGCAGAACTTTTTTTACCGGCGGTTCTGGCATTTCGTTCGGCGATTCAAATTTCAAAAAATTCATCGCCCATTTTTCATCGTACAAATCGATAATTTCGGCATTTTTATTTTGTGCGGAAATTGTTGTCGCAATTTGGTGCGTGAAACTTTCTGAACTCGGATGCGCCGTGATGATCAGCGTTTTTTTCATTTTCAAAAAAAGAGAATCGTACTCGTGATTTTCAGGATTCAAACCGGAAAAGTCAAATTTACTTTTTTGTGAGTTCCACCAATAAAATCCCCGCGCACAGCAGTCCCATGCCGATCCACTGCGGCCACGATAATTTTTCGTGAAAATAAAATATTCCGATCAGTGGAACTGCGAGCATCGCGGTGCCGTACCAGACGGCGTTTCCGACACTGAAATTTTCATGCCGAAACATCTGGGTCAAAAACACGATCACCAGTGAAAAACACACAATTCCCAGCGCCAGAAAAATGTTTCCGTCGCCGTCGGCTGCTTTTTTGGCAAAACTGACTCCGATGAGATCAAACACGATCACGATTCCGAGCCAAAACCAAAACATTATTTCAAGAATTCATCAACCAATTTCGCCGCCTCGCCGGTGTACGTTTCTGGCGTGAGATTTTCCAATAATTTTTTTTCCGCCGGTGGAAGTTTTGTTCCCGCGACAAATTTTCGAATTTCGTCGAGCGACAATTTTTTTCCGCGACTAAAATTTTTCAACTGATCGTACGCGTCGGCGTGCCCGTTTTTCCGCAGCACGGTTTGCACCGCCTCGGTCAAAACTTCTGGCGCATTTTTCAAATCTTTTTTCAGCACGTCTTTTCGCAGTTCGAGTTTGCCGAGTCCTTTTTCCAAACTTTTGAGCGCGAGCAAAAAATGACCAAAAACCAGCCCAAAATTCCGCTGCAGCGTCGAGTCTGTGAGATCGCGTTGAAATCGCGAAATCGGGAGTTCGTCGGCGAGAGTGCGCGCAATTCCGCGGGCGAGTTTCAGGTTTCCCTCGGCGTTTTCAAAATCGATCGGGTTGACTTTGTGCGGCATGGTCGAGCTTCCGACTTCTCCGTCGACTTTTTTTTGTCCAAAATATCCGAGCGAAATGTAGCCCCAAATATCGCGAGAGAGATCGATGAAAATATTCGACAACTGCGAAAATTCGTTCAGCAGCGCGGCGGCCGCGTCGTGCGATTCGATTTGCGTTGTCATCCCGTTCCAGTCGAGCCCGAGCGATTTTTCCACAAATTCTTTCGAAAGTTTGCTCCAGTTTTTTTTGGGAAACGCGGCTGCGTGCGCGGCAAAATTTCCGGTCGCGCCGGCGAATTTTCCAAAAAATGGGACGCGTTTTGCACTCTGAATTACGCGATTTCCCCGCACCCAAAATACCGCAAACTCGTGTCCGACAGTTGTCGGCGTGGCAGTCTGGCCGTGCGTTCGCGCGAGCATCGGAACGGATTTCCAGGTTTTCGCGTTTTTTTTCAAAATTTTTGTCACCGCGTCGAGCGGCGCTGCGAGTGCGTTCACGCCATTTTTCAAAATTAATCCGTACGCGCAGGAATTTATGTCCTCCGACGTGCACGCGAAATGAATCCAGCTCCAGTGATTTTTTGGCACAAATTTCTGCAGAAAAATTTCCACAGCTTTGACGTCGTGGTTTGTTTTCGCTTCAATTTTTTTGATCGCGGCGTACTCTTTTTCTCCGAAATTTTTCAACACTTTTTCCAATTTTTTTTGCGCGGATTTTGAAAGTTCCGGTGAAATTTTTTTCTCCGACAAAAAAATCAACCACCGAATTTCCACGGCGGTGCGCGCGCGCATCAATCCGAATTCTGAAAAAATCGGCAGCAGTTCGGCAACTTTTGTTCGATACCGACCGTCGAGCGGGGAGATGGAGAGCGGCATTTTTTGAAAAATTAAGAAGTCGATTCCTCGTCTTCGAGAAATGGTTTTTCGGGTTTTCTTTTTTCCGTTTTTGGCGCTTCGCGAGAAACCTGATCCGCGTCAAAAATCTCGGAAATTTCTGCGTCGTCCAGCAACACTTTTACTTTTCGATTCAAAATATCAAGTCCCATCACGCGCCCCTCTTTTGCGCCGACAAAAACGTGCTGTCGCAGGTGCGGCAATCCGCGTCGCATTTCGCGGTACAGCGGAAGTTCGTACATCAGACAGCATTTCAGTTTTCCGCAGAGTCCGAATATTTTTTCGTTGTTTTTGAGCATCAAATTTTGATCGCGCGCTGAATCGAGCGGCACGGTTTCGAGCTCAACTTTGAAAGTCGAGCAGCAGGTCGGCTGGCCACAACTTCCAAATCCACCGACGATTTTCGCCCGATCGCGTGCGCCGACGCGCTGCAGGTGAATTCGTTTTTTAAATTTTCCCGCCATCAATTTCAGCAGATCTCGGAAATCTACTTTTTCGTCGGCGACGAAGAAAAATGAGAAAATTTTCCCGTTTGCATCGCAGCGACTCGCAAAAAAACTCATCGGCAATTTCAGTTCCCGGGCGCATTTTTTGGCTTCGACCACGCGCGATTTTTCGTCCGCGATCATTTCAAAAAATGGCTTGAGTTCGTCGGGCGTGAGTTTTTTCAAAAATTCGTACGTCTCGTCCACGCGCGCATCCGGAATTTCTCGAATCCGCGAAACGATTTTTCCGACAATCTTGTCGTTCCCGTTTTTGAGCAAAACGTGATCTTTGACTTCGAGTTCGACATCGTCTGGAGCCTGCAAAATCACCAGCTGGTGCCGCAACAGATCGACAACTTGTACAATTTTCATCGCTGGAATTGTGACAGAAAATCGGGTTTCGTCAATCGCGATCGGAGAGTTTCAGTGCGAGTCGTTCGAGACAAAATTTCGGATTCAAATTCATCCCGATCGCGGTGTGCGTTTCGAGCAGCGTGTTGAGATTTTTTTGCAGCGATTTTTTTCCGCGTGAAAAATGAATCGCGTCCTCCAAAAATTTCAGCAGTTCCGTGCGGTCAATTTTTTTCTCCGGGTTGTCACGGGATTTTTCGTCCAAATTTTTGATCAGTTGGAATTTTTCCAACAGATTTTTCCCGTTCAAAAAAGTTTCGATGTCCGGATTTTCCAAAATTTTTCGCTCCGGCTGCGGCAGCCGAACAGTTGTCACGCGCGAAAGAATCGTGTCGAGCATTTTGTGGTGGTTGCGCGTCGTAAAAATAAATTGCGCGCGCGCGGGCGGTTCTTCGATCAATTTTAGCATCGCGTGCGGCGCGAAAAAAGTGACGCGCTCGAGATTTTCAAAAATCACGATTCGGTGCGCGGATTCCGGTTTTCCGTGCGCCCAGCGGATCATTCCGAGGACATTTTCAAATTCGCCCTGCTCGTCTTTTTTCGTTCGATCTGAAAAATCAATTTTGAAACTTTTTCCCGAATCTCGAAAAACGATCGTGTCGGCGTGCACGCCCGCGGCGATTTTTTTCCGATCAAATTTTTGCAGCTGCGCGGCAATTTCAATCGCGAGATCGAGCGCACCGGCATTTCCGGACAGCAGCACCCGCTGCGGAAAAATATCCGCGTCGAGCCATTTTTGAATTTTCGCCAGAATCTGCATCGGCAGTCAGCGTACCAAAAAATTTGGAATCGGGAAGCTTGACTTTTTCCGTGAAATATTTTAAACTTGCGATGTTTTTAATTTCAAAAAATAAGATGGCAGAAAATTTAATGGTTTCCGGCGAGAAAAAAGATGTTCCAAAATTCTTGGGGCACTCGCTCATTTCTCTCGGTGAGGATAAAACAACAATTGAGAAGGTGCTTGCTTCAATTTTGGAAAAATTCCCGCAGGCAACGCTCCGATTTGGTGTGGATCAAGATTTAAAAAGTTTGAAAACACGGGCGTTCGAATTTTTGAAAAGAGAAGTGCAGGACAAAAAAAACTATGGAGAAAGCGTTTCCCCAGAAGAATTTCAAATTTCACTTCGTTTTTTTGATTCGCCGAAGGGTAAAGAAATCTTTTTGGGATTTGCGAACGATTATTTTAAACAAAAAAAAGAAACGAACGATAAAGTTGGAAAAGTTTTAGACGCGGAAGCTTTTTTGGAAAATCCAGATTTAGTGCGTCCCATAGAATAATTTCCTGATTGAATTTTCAAATAAAAACCCCAGCACGTCGCCGGGGTTTTTTGAATTGTTGCGAAAACCCGGGCTCTGAAAGTGGTTTAATCTCACGAGTCCGGGTTTTGGAAATGATTTATTTTTTCTTTTTTGCAAGTTTTCGTCGTCGCCATCGTTGGATTTGCCAGAGCGCAAAAACGACTGGAATCCAGATCGGTGCAAAAACCAGCACGCGAATCGCGCGGTCGAAAATATTTTGCAGCGAGTGAATCAGCGAGTTGACCGAACTTTTCCAGCTGTACGTGACGTTCCACTCGGGGCTCGAAAAATCGCCGATTTCTGGTTCGGGTTGCAGCGACAAATTCAGCGTCGAAAATGCCACGTTTGTGTCGTGCCGTTTGAGTTGGCGTTCGTAATTTTCAATCTGTTGCTGTACGGATGCGAGTTCTCGATCGATTTCGAGCACGTCGCCGAGATTTTCCGTTTTCGTTTTCATCAATTCCAAAAGTCGCGTTCGCCGCGTTTCCAGATTTTCTTTTCGACTTGCGATGTCGACGTACTGCGCGGTGACGTCCTGCACCGAAAAATTTTCATTTTTTTTCACGCCGAGTTCGACAAATTTTGCGATCGCCGCGTCGAGATTTTCGCTCGGAATTCGGATCGTAAAATTGTACGACAAAACTCCCGATCGGACTTCGTACGAATTCAAATTCGTCACAAATCCGTCAAAATTTTCGAGCAAATTTTTCACGGATTCCCGCGTGGTTTCCGTGTTTTCAACTTCGAGCGTGAGCGACGCATTTTTCACAATTTTTCGTTCTTCGGCTTCCGGTTCAAAATCGGCGAACGCCTGCGGCATAATTGAGTCAGAAATCATTTTCATCGCGCCGCCGGCCGCCATCATCATTCGTGGCGCAGATCCCATTTCGTTTTCGCTCCAGCTTTGATCAGAATTTTTGGAATACATTTTTCGGGACAAACCGGTCGAATCAAAACTCGGGAAAATCCAGCTCAGAATCGCGATTCCGACGAGAACGAGCAGCAGATTTTTTTGGCAAAAAATCCACGATTTGGTGAGAAAGTTTTTCATGTTTTGAAAATTAAAAAACAGAAATCGTCACTTTTGTTGTACGAAAATTTTCAAAACTCGCAACAAAAAAACGTGGTGTTGTCACTCCGGACTTGATCCGGAATCTAAAAGAATTTCAGAGAAAATAATTCACTGTCATTGCGAGCGGAGCGTGGCAATCTTATTTTACGACGGAGTGAGATTGCTTCGTCATTCGCAATGACAATTTTTATTTTTCCTCGCGGAGATTGATCCAGTGCGGTTTGTTCTCGGGCAGGTTTTCAAAATTTTTCGCCAATTCCACAAAATCGTTCGCGTGCGTTTCGCGCGATCCGAGTCCAAAAATTCCGTTTCGAATTTCCGCGTCGAGTCCGAGATTTCGAATTTCTGTTCCGAGTGGTGCCCACTCCGCGCCGCACGGAGAGCAGCGATCGAGCACGATTATTTTTTTTGCTGTTTTCAATTTCTCTCGCAGCTCGTCGCTCGGAAACGGGCGAAACATTTTTGGTCGGACGACGGCCGCATTTCCCAATTTTTCCACAGCGCGTTCGAGCGTCGCGCACACCGATCCGATCGCGACAAACGCGATTTCCGGATTTTCTGCTCCGATTTTTTCCACGAGTTCTCCCGATCCGCGTCCAAATTTTTTCGCAAATTCTCTCAAAACTTTTTCAGCCTGTCCGCGCATATTTTCCAATCCCGCCAGCTGCGCGCGTTTGTGTTCCATGTAAAAATCCGGTTTCGTAAAATTTCCGTACGCGGTTGGATTTTCGATGTCGAGCAGCGGATTTTTCAAAATTATTTCGCCGACAAATTTCTGAACTTCGTCGTCCGGTTCGAGTGAAATTTTCATCGCGGTGTGCGTCGTGTGAAAACAATCCATCGCCATCATCAGCGGTGTCCGGACATTTTCTGCCTCCGCGATCCGAAAACTACACACCAAAAAATCGTACGCTTCCTGCGCGTTTTTCGCGACGAGTTGTCCCCAGCCCGAGTCGCGCACGGCGTACAAATCGTCGTGTCCGCAGTGAATCGAGAGCGGCGCCGACAGCGCGCGATTTCCGTTGACGAGCACGATCGGCAGGCGCGTTCCGCTCGCGTTCCAGAGAACTTCTGCCATCAAAATTAATCCCTGGCTCGCGGTCGCCGTGACCGCGCGTGCGCCCGCGGCGGCAGCTCCGACGCAGATCGACAGTGCTGCGTGCTCGGATTCGGCGCAAACGTACTCGGTGTCGACGTCGCCGTCCGCGACGAATTTCGAAAATTTTTCTCCGATGTAGCTCGTCGGCGTGATCGGATAAAATCCAAAAACTTCCGGTTCGATTTGGCGCAGCGCCTCGGCTGCAGCGGCGTTTCCGTCGAGCGTTCGTGTTTCGTGATCAATTATTTTTTTTGTCATTTTTTTCAAAAATCAGATTTTTCTTCGTCTCGAAATCGCAGCGCGTGTTTCGCCGGATCTGGATTTTTGTTCGGCGGACAAATTTCCACGCACAATCCGCAGTCTTTGCAGTGATCGAGATCGACGCCGATCATGTTTCCTTTTTCATCCAAAAGAATCGAATCGTCCGGGCAAACTGCCCAGCAGAGTCCGCAGTTGATGCAGTTTTCTGGCACAAATTCTAGCGCGCGCGGAACCCAATTTCCGGTGTGATATTTTTCAGAATTTCCTGCGGATTTCACGACGCCGCCGCTGATTCCAAGTTCTTGCCAGCTCGCGGTGCTGGCCACCACGCGGAGATTTGGATTCGATTTTTTCGCGTTCATTTTTTTCAAAAAATTTTCAGCTCCGTTTTTCCGCGTTGAAATCCGACGAGATTTTTTTCCACGACCGATTTCGCAAAAACTTTTTCCAGATTTTTCTCCAAAAGTTTTTTTATTTTCTCCGCCGGCAACTCCAAAATTTCCGCCAACGCGCCGATCATCGCGACGTTCGGCAAATTTTTTCCGAGCGTTTCTCGTGCGATTTTTGTCGCGGGAACGTGCACAATTTTCCCACCAAATTTTTCTGCAAATTTTGACGGTTCCGCTTTCTCGGTGTTGATCACGAGCGTTCCGTCCGATTTCAAACCTTTCAAAATTTCCTCGTGCGAAAGTTCTGCGCCCACGAGCGACGGCTCGAGAAGTACGACGAGATCAATTTGTCTCGGCTGCGCAGGATCGAGCGGCGTTCCTTTTTTTTCTGAAAATCGATTAAAAACGATGACCGGCGCACCGCGTTTTTCTGCACCAAAATCGGGAAAACTTAAAATTTCCATCCCGAGCTCGCCGAGCGCTTCCCCCAAAAAATTGGCTGCGGTGACCGCGCCTTGTCCTGCACGAGAGTGCCAGCGGATTGAGAGGTTTTTGAACAGCATCACGTTGGATTGTCGCAAAATTTTGAAAAATCGCAAATTGAGCAGTTTTTGTATTCGTAGAAATTGACAAAAAAAGGAGAAATCGCGAGAATTCACACAGATGAAATATGTGAAGCTCATCGCGGACGCGTGGGAACTCACCGTTTCACACAAAAAATTGGTGTGGTTTGTTTTTGTCCCTGCGATTGCGGGGGTGCTTTTTTTCGTTGCGGAGATCGCGTGGCAGTACGGACTTTTGGCGGAAGAATTTGGGCGGCTCGAACACGGATTTACGTACGGGACGATCGGCGAAACGTTGCATAAATTTTCGCAGTGGGGGATACTCGGCTGGGCGATTTTTCTCGTTGTTTTTGTGGTTCTGATTCATTTGGTTTTGCCGGCGTGGATTCAGTCGACGCTGATTTTGTCGGTGCGCCAAAAATTTTCTGAACCGACCAAAAAACTTTCACTTCGCCAAAAAATTATCGAAGGATTTGAATATTTTTTCCGGTTGTTTGAATTTCACGCGGTGCTCGCGCCGTTTCAATTTATGACAATTCTTTTTTACGGAATTACTTTTTACCGATATTTTCACGGAGAAATTTACAGCCAGCTTCTTTTGCCGACGCTGATCGGTTTCATCATCATTTCGGCGTTTGTGGGACTTTTTTTCGTGTACGCTCCATTTTTTATGGTGTGTGAGCGAAACGGGTTTCGCGAAGCAATGAAAAAAAGTATCGGGCTGGGATTTCTGTTTTTCGGGCGGACGGCGATTTTATTTTTGCTGATGTTTCTCGTCAATATTCGCGTGATCATCAACGTTCTCGTCGTGCTCGGTGTTCCGCTTGGACTTTTGGTGATGGGATCGTATTTTGCGAGTTCAAATTGGTTTTGGGTGGCGATCATCGGTGGCGGATTGCTGGGATTGTCGCTTTTTGCGTTGGCGGCGTATTTGACGTCGTTGCTCGAAGTTTTTTCCATCGCATTTTGGGAGCGCGCGTTTTCGCATCTCCGGGCGGAACAAATGCAGCTCAAAACTTCGGAAAAAGAAGCCGTGGAAACGATTTCAGAAATTCCGGATGTTTCCGATTTTAAAAATGAAAATCAGCCAGAGCGGCTTGTCAAAGCTCCGGTGTTGCCGATGGATCATGAACTTCACTCAGAAATTTCCGAATGAAACACAAAAAAATTCTCGGCATCGTTCTCGTGATCGTGGTGATCGTGGCGGCGTTTTTTGCGCGAGAATTGTGGCTCGGTCGCACGCAGCTGACTCAGATTTTTTCCGAAAAAAATGTGATGCTCGTGCGCGCGCCGGAGGGAAAAATATTCTTTTTTGGAGAAGAATCTGTCGCCAAAAATGCGGCGTGGAATATTCGCCCGTTTTTGCTCGGCGAAAAGATGCAAAACATTTTTTCTTCGCCGGTCGGAGACGAAATCGTGAATCCAACTTTTACGGTGCAGCGGCTGTCGACGCGGTTTGTGCGCGGACTTTTTTCCAACGATCTCGGCGGACGACGCGCGGCGTTTTTCTTTTTTGACGAAAATTTTTCAGAAGACGAACTGGCGCAAATCAACATTCATCGCACGCGGTTGCAGTCGGACTGGTGGGTGATGCAAAAAAATGTTTTGCCGGATTTTCTTCCCGCACCACGGCGGGGAATTATATTTCTCGGCGAACGCGCGCCATCAGAAAAAACCACAAAATTTGCGACGGATCACGATTTGAGTTTGATCTCGGTGAGCGAGACCGGCGGGTTTTCGCTCGAATTTGAAAACGACGACTGGGCGGTCAAAACGCGAAAATAATTTTTATCGAGGATTCAAGATACGATCGATTGTCGCTCTCCGTCGTTTGATTTCGTCCTGACATTCCTTATTTTTTTTCTCAGTTTTCGGATTTTGAAAATTTTCGAGTTCTTCTGGCGTCGGAATACGATTGGATGATTTGAATTTTTTTTTGTGCATTTTTTAAAATAGTTAGATTTTCATTGAATATTTTTCCTGATTTTTTGAGAAAAGTCAAGCTGGCTTTTCATTTTTCCAAAAATCGGTACGCTCGGCCCCGTGAAAAAGCACAAAGTTTTTGGCATTCGACAAAAAATTAATTTACCCGAGTTGGTGGAGAAATTTTTGCGCGAACTTATTTCCAAAATCCCGGAAAACGCCGACGCGCTCGAAAAACAAAAACGCCAATTTTCCGCGCGCGAAAAATGCGATCCCATTTTGAATCGCGACCTGATCGTGCTCGCTGCGAATTTCCAAATTTCACTTCCAAAAAATCTTGCCGCTCTGCTCCAAAAACGTGCCGTGCGCACGATTTCTGGCGTGACGCCGATCGGGATTCTCACAAAACCGTGGCCGTGCCCGGGGCGCTGCGTGTACTGCCCGACCGAGGTGCGAATGCCAAAAAGTTATTTGAGTTCGCAGCCGGCTGCTGCTCGAGCCGTTCGTAATAATTTTCATCCGTTTCGCCAGGTTGAAAATCGCATCGTCGCGATCGAAGATTCTGGGCACCCGGTTTCCAAACTCGAAGTGATTGTGATGGGCGGCACGTGGAGTTTTTTGCCGAAAAAATATCAGTCGTGGTTCATCAAAAATATTTTTGATGCGGCGAACGGAAAAAAGAAAATTTCCAATTCTCATTTTGAAAACGATGAACAAGAAATCCCCCCGGGCCCCTTTTTAAAAAATGGGGAGCTGATTCCTGATTTTTTGGGAACAAATTTGCCGTACGATCCAGAACTAAAAAATCGTGCGCGCGAGCTTCGAAAAAAAGCAACTCCTGCGGAAAAAAAATTATGGGAACAGTTGCTCCGTGGGAGAAAATTCCAAAATTTACGTTTTTTGAGACAAAAACCGATCGACAATTTTATCGTGGATTTTTATTGTCCGGAATTGCTTTTGGTGTTGGAAATTGATGGAGATATTCATGATTTTCAAAAAAAATATGATCAAGAGCGGACAGAAAAATTATCAAAATATGGAATTGAAGTTGTTCGATATTCCAATGACCAAATACTCTCGAACATCAAAGAAGTCTCTTTTGATTTGGCGCGAATTGTCCAAAATCGAAAAAAACAAATGGAAAAAAGTCCCCATTTTAAGGGGGATTTAGGGGGTTTTACTGCTCGCACGCTTCAAGAGGCGCAAAAAATCAACGAAACCGCGGATCGCCGCGTGATCGGATTGACGCTCGAAACGCGTCCCGACTGGATCACCGAAAAAGAATTGATTCGGATGCGCGAGTTTGGCTGCACGCGGATCGAGATCGGCGTCCAGACGCTCGACGACGAAATTCAAAAACTCACGAAGCGCGGACACACTCGGGCGCACGTGGCGCGCGCGATGCAGCTGATGCGCGATTTTGGTTTCAAAATCTGCTGGCATCTCATGCCGGGATTGCCCGGATCGACGCCGGAGCGCGATTTGAAAATGATGCGCGAAGTCTGGGAAAATTCTGATTTTCGTCCCGATTTCGTAAAAATTTATCCGTGCCAGGTTTTGCCAAATTCCGAACTTGCTGACTGGTGGCGCGCGGGAAAATTTGAACCGTTGCGTGACAAAAAACTGGTCGAACTGCTTTTGAAATTCAAAAAATCTGTGCCGCCGTACACGCGAATTATGCGATTATTGCGTGATATTCCGGTGGGAGAAACTTTGGACGGCGTGAAGTTTTCAAACCTGCGTCAGATTTTGAAATCGCAGCCGAAAAAATTACGAGAACTTTTGGGTGACAAAAAATTCACCGAAATTTTCCCCGACGGACACGAGTGGCCGTGCCAGTGTGTGCGTTGCCGCGAGGTCGGGTTTTTGAATGAAAAATTAAAAATGAAGAATGAAGAATTAGATGTTCCAATTTTGGTTCGGAGAAATTATGAAGCATCGAACGGGACGGAAGTTTTTCTCTCATTTGAATCTCCGGACAAAAAAGTTTTGTACGCGTTGCTTCGGTTGCGAAAACCGTCGCCAGATTTTTCCCCGAAAAAATTCTCTTCCGTTCTTAAAAATGCTGCGCTCGTGCGGGAAGTGCATTCGTACGGAACGGAGGTTTCCATCGGAAATGACGCTGGAATTGGGCAGCATCGCGGACTCGGGAAAAAGCTTTTGACTGAAGCCGAGCGGATCGCGCGCGACGAATGGAATTTGAAAAAAATTACGGTGATCGCGGGCGTCGGGACTCGAGAATATTATCGAAAGCTTGGGTACGAGCTGCGGGCAACGTACATGACAAAAAAAATTTGACAGCACGTTTTCTCTGGAATATATTTCACTGCGATGAAACGCGCCACTTGGTTTATGCTGATTATTAAACACTTTCCCTGTCGGGCGAGGGCGTAGTTTTTTTATCCAAAATTAAAAACCACTCCTTCGTTTCTCTCGGAGGTTTTTTGCTCTTTTACATTTCAGAATCGAAATCCAGATTTTTTTCTCGACGTGAAAATGTCGCCTGCGGGCAGACTGATTCCGCGAGGGAAATGATGGATTTTGATGATCAGGTTTTCTCGGCAGGTGGGAGTATTTCACGTACAAAAATGTGGAAAATTCCCCGACTTGTCGGGAAAATAAATTTTTTGTTTAACACTAAAAAATATGTTTATGAGTAATGAAAATCGAACGGGGAACGAAAAAAACAATGAAGGTGGGATTTTACTTCAACCAGCGGTTGACGAAAAACAAATCGAAAACATCACAGTGGGAATGTCATTCGAGGAAAAACGAGTTGCACGACAAACTGCATTAAAAAAGAACGGGGCGCTTCGTCTTCCGAATGGGAAACTCGTTGAAGTTGTCACTTGTTCTTGTGGAAAAGTGAATCCACCTCTTGATGATTTGTATTATGATTTTGAAAACAGAGGATGTCACGATTGTGGTTTTTCGGTTCACAGTCCTGGTTGATCATCAAAAAACAAAAAGAACCGGGCCATTCTTCGGAATGGCCTTTATTTTTTCTCAACTTTTTTTTCTGGCGTTGTCGTTTTTTTCTCGTCTTTTTTTTGATCTTCTTTTTTATCATCCTTTTTTTTGCGTTTGTCGTCCTCCGGCCGCGTCCAGCGAGAGATTTTTTCTTCGACCAGCGAGCGTGGTTTTGCGTACCGCTGGCGTGAAAAGTTTCGAATTTTCTCAATCCGTACTTCTGGTGGTTCTTCGTCGTGGATTTCTGGTGGACGGAGCGTGTTTCCAGAAAACACCGGAGAAGTTAGTCCGTCGACCATAATTCGGTTGTACACCTGATATTTTGGAATGCTGGCGATGTTGATCGGTAGCACGCGTTCCTCGTCAAATTGTTCCGAGAAAATTTTTGCGTCGTCGATCCCGACTTGAAAACTCACGAGCGACCCAACATTTCCAAAAACCGCAGCGGCGACTTCCTCGCTCATCTGCGCGATGTACTGATTTGCCATCGTGAGATTGAGTTTGTATTTTCGCGCTTCGGACAGAATTGTCGAAAATGAGTCTGTCGCAAAATTTTGGAATTCGTCGACGTACAAATAAAAATCTTTTCGGTCTTTTTCCGGAATGTCCGCGCGGCTCATCGCATCGAGCTGAAATTTCGTAATCAGCAGCGACCCGAGCATCGATGAATTATCTTCTCCGAGTTTTCCTTTCGAAAGATTTGCGATTACGATTTTTCCGGTGTCCATCGCAAATCGAAGATCGAGCGTGGATTTCGGCTGCCCGACAATATTTCGAATCACCGGCGCGGAGAGAAATTGTCCGACTTTATTCTGGATCGGGCCGACGGCTTCGGCGAGTTTCTGTGGCGCGAGTGCGCTGAATTCCGTCTGCCAAAAACTTTTGATCATCGGATCTTGCACGTAGTGAAGGACTTTGTATCGGTAATCTTTATCGACGAGCATCCGTGTGATTCCGAGCATCGTGGTGTCTGGCGCTTCGACGAGCGCGAGGATTGTGTTTCTCAAAAAGTGCTCGAGTCTCGGTCCCCACGAATCAATGTTCAGTTTTTTAATCACGCCGATTAATCCGGACGCGACGAGCCCACGTTGTTCTGCGTTTTTTCCTTCCAAAAGATTGAACGCCACGGGAAATTCCCGATCCGCTGGATCAAATAAAATCACGTCGTTCGTCCGACTTTTTGGCACAAATCGCATCACCGCTTCCGCGAGATCTCCGTGCGGATCAATCACCGCGACGCCTTTTCCCGCCTGGATGTCGCTGAAAATCATATTTTCGAGCATCGTCGATTTTCCCATTCCGGTTTTTCCGATGATGTACACGTGGCGCCGTCGATCGTCCGGACGAATCCCGTACTTCGATTTCATATTTCGAAAATTTGTTTCTCCGATAATTGTCACATCTTTTTCCTCGTCATCGGGAAGATCGGTCGGCGGTTCGAGTTTTGGACAATCCACCCAGGTGATTTTCGGCGTGCTGACGGATTTCGTCGGAAGATGACACATCGTGGCGAGTTCTTCCTGCGACAAAATAAAAGGCGATGCAACTTCTCGTCCAACAAGATTTCGAAAAATAGAAGATTTTTCACTGCGAGCAGTTTTTCCCACAACAAATCGGTTGAGTTGTGGGAGATCAAATTGGTGAAAAGTTCCGGCGATTTCTCGAAGTTTTGCCTCGGCGTGCATTTCCTCGTCATCGCAGTGGATGTACAGTGCGCGGATATTTACCGCGAACGCGAGTCGCGAAATTTTATCAAACGCTGCGGAGTACACCGTTTCTCGATCGTGTCGCGCGGACGAGGTGCGTTCGTCGACTTCTCCACCAAAATCATCGATGTCGGGTTTTCCGCCTGCGGCGGCTTTGCCAGCCCAGCCAAACAAAAGATGAATCAATCGCCAGATCGGCACGCGCGCGAGTCGGACCCAGCGCCGTCGATCGAGTCGTGCCCATTCGTACAGGTTTTCCACCCAATTCCAGCGCCAAATTCCGCCACGATTAAAATGCTGCAGCGCGTTTTCGGCTGCTTCTTCCCAGCGATTTCCCACCGGCTGCATCACGATTTGGACGATCGCAGAATCAGTTTTTTTATTCAAATGTGAAATCGACGACGTGATCGCGCCGAGTGGATCTTCAAATTCTCGACTCGAAGAATCTTCAAATTGTGGATGCCGCTTGAACGGGTACACCGATGGATTGTACGGAGAAAGCTCCGTCGCCAGAATCTTTTTTCCGGTGATGAGTTTTTTCACAAAATAATTTGGAACGGTTTCAATTTCAACTTCGGGGTACTGCGCAAAAATCTGTGACGAAATCAGTGTTCGCAAATGACTCGGGCACACCACATAAAAATAAATTTTCCCGCCGATTTGTGCGATCTCAAAACTTACCGACTCGTCGCCGGATTGTTTCATTTCTTTTGACAGCAGTCCGTGCAGCGACGCGAGAATCTGCTCAAACGCCATCGGGCCGCGCTCGTTGAGTCGCGGAACAGAAAGACGGAGTACCGTTTTTTTGGTTTTTTTCATTCACAAAAAATCGCGCGAATTATAGCACACAGAGAAAAGAGACACAAAAAAGAATTGACTTTTGGGTGAAATGATTTATTTAGAAAGTGTGATCTTTTGAGTTTTTTTTAAACTGAAAAGTTCCTGATCTTTGACACTGTTGAATTTATTTTGAGATTATTTTGTTGGGTTCACGTGGTGAGTGCAACTGAGTTATTTTATTACAAACCTTAAATAAATTTCAAAAATGAAAATTAAAATTAGAGGAAAAGAGCAGGATGGATCTATGTTTGAAAAAAGCATAAAAATTCCTGATGGATGGAATGTGGGAGCAAATCCATATGAAAATCGTGAAAAAGCAGGTGGGAAAATTCATGAATCAACTTATTTTTTGGAAAATCCGAAAAACCGCGAGGAATCAATTATGCTTAAACTTACGATTGGTTTTGAAGTTGTTTCGTTTGCGTATCTCCTCATTCAGTGGGATTTGAATATGAAAAAACAGCATTATCAAGCTATTTTCATCAAAAAACAAGATTACG
This sequence comes from bacterium, assembly GCA_018648585.1. Taxonomy (GTDB): domain Bacteria; phylum Patescibacteriota; class Gracilibacteria; order UBA4473; family UBA4473; genus JABGQW01. The sequence goes on from JABGQW010000008.1 coordinate 36,387, forward strand.
ATGAGCATGTTGTAACCGCTTTTAGATCTGAAGAGTGGAATTTAAAAATTTTTGAAGGTGGAAAATTTTCATTAAAAGGGAAGGATTTTGTCGCTGGGCCACCGCCTGTAAAAAAGTAAAATTCAACAGTCAAAAAGAAAAGTCTTCGAAATTCGGAGGCTTTTTTTAAAAAACACGAGTGTTTGCTGCTGGTACTCCTGCCAAGAATCTCGCCACTTCGCCCGCTCGGGGCGGTCTCGATTGAGGCATTTGTTTCCTCGTTTCACTCGGTACAAATGTTCGAACTTTTGCGTTCGATTTTTGATGAAAAATCATCAACCACGTCCAAACATCACGAGGATGTTTGCTCGTGTTTGGCTGGTACAGGACCGTGGACGCAATTGGAACCGCAATCAGAGAACATCAAGGGTACATCCATTTCCCAGGAAATACTGCTTTACGCTAAAACAAAACAAAGGCAATAGTGTTTTGTGGATATAACGCTCTATTTGTGGTATAGTGTAAAGATTTTTTTGAAAAATTATCCCATGAATTCTCAGTCAGTAGAAATCGAGCATCTTATCAGGCAATCCTTATTGATTAGCCCAGAGCAAAAGGATAAATACTTGGCATTAATTCTTCGACTAACAGCCAATCAACAGAACCAACTCAAGGAAATTCTCAAGTTAGAAAAAGTGATGTTGACGGCGATGTTAAAAGAAGAGTTAGGTGATCCAGAGAAACAAAAAATGTATCAAGATTTTCAGAAATCTTTTTCTTATGGAGTGCGACAAGCATTTAAGGATAAAGAAGTTGGGGAGAAAAAAGACGTAGATGATGTACTCCTTTCTCTTGAAAAAGAATTTGAATCACTTTGAAAATGTCAGAACAATTACAACGGAATATAGATCAAGAGCAACAGAGAATAGATACTCTGGATAAGAGCGAAGATCAAAAATTTGATGTTGCTGATGCTACAAGTTCCGTTTTTCAAGGAGTGGATAATTTCCAGAAAAAGTTAGCTCAAATGAATGTGCCAGCAGAAAAGCAGGCTGAGTATTTACAGAAAATTTCCCAAAATCTAGAAAATATAACAGGAAAAGAGGAACTGAAAGCAGTTATAGGTGTTTTAGATGCTCAACTTAAGAATTTCGAGGCAAGCTTTGGCCAAAATGAGGAATTTAAGAAATTTGTAGGTCCGTATTTAGAAAAAAGAAGTCAGGGCGTAAGGGGTGGGTGTAATTTAAATGATATTGAGGACGTGGTGTCCGAGCAGAGTTTAAACAGTTATGCGTATGCTCCATTCTTGTTGCATATGTTGAAAGATTTTGATGATTTTGAGTGGGATAATTCAGTTGATAGGGAGGAAGTTTTGGCAAAAAAAGCGGTGCCTCTGGTTGCAGCAAATCTTAGAACGGTAAAAGAACAAATGTCGAAGTGTTCGGATATATCTTCACCTGAGTATCAGCAACTTTTGGCTGTTTACAAAGAGGATGCAAAAATTATGGCGGAGGTGATTGGGAATGTAGGCGGTGATTATGAAGCTCCTGAATTCCGTGATCCAACTTTGGCGGCGGAGTTTGCCGGGGAAGCGTTGTCAGCGATGACAGTGGATGAGGGAATTGCTTGGACAAAGCAGACAATGGAGAGGATTGATGACAATGATTGGCAAAGTAAGGGATTAAAAGCTGCTTATGGAAATTTGGCGACTACTTGTAGAAATATACTTCAGTCAAAATTGAGGGAGGAACGAGGAACAATTGCCAAGGGAGATGCAGCGGCGGTTAAGGAAAACACGTTGAAGGTTATTGATATGGCAAAGCTTTTTACAGATAGGGGGGAAGATATTGATTCCGATTTATGTGCACCTGATTGGGCTGCAGAAATGTTGCGTGATGTTTTAGGGTTTGAGGATTTCATGGTGAATTATCTTGAGAAACAGATAACAGAGCCAGAGAGTGAAATTAATCAAAAATTGAAGAAAAAACAGGAGGATGTTCGTGATGCCGTTTCGGATAATGCGGACGAACTTCCAGCGGGAATGACGGTGGAGGGGGTAAATGATTTTTTAAATAAGTTGGATCAAAGAGGTGTCTCAAGTGTGCAGGATTATTCGACTCAGTATACACAACTGCGGATGCTAGAGGCGCAGATTGAAGGAGAGCAGATAAACCAGCAACAAATTGTCGCAGAAACTGGAACTCTTATGACAGAGGTGTCAGAGAAATATTTGGATACTGGCGATTGGGGGGCAGATATCTCTAGTTTGTCAGAATATACAGGTATAAATTATTCTCAGGAACAACAAGACGCTTATGATTTGTTGAAAGATATTCAGGGGATGGGCTTGTGGGATTGGTCTGACAAGACTCATGCGAATATTGTAACGGGAACGAAGATTGCAGGAATGATTGTGGTCGGAATTGCGGTTGGAATTGCGACTGGGGGTACCGGATTTGCGGCAATGGCGGCAAGTTATGGTGCAACAGTTGGGTTGTCCGTTGCCGCATCAACGGTTATCGCTACAGGGTTAGTAGGAGGTGTTGCAATGACCGCAACCAATGCTCTTATGAACAAAAGAGGGTTTGATGATTGGGGAGAAGCGGCACAGGTTTACGGAACAGAATTTGCGGTAAATTCCCTAGGATTTGGAGTTGGGAAAGGATTGAGTATGTTGAGAATGGCAAAATATGGAGATGATGCCCTTGCTATCGGAAAACGTTTGACAGCGTTGGGAGTAGAAACAAGTGTGGATATGACGAGTGGGTTTGCGATAGATATTGCGGGAATGACAATCCAAGAAGGAATATCCTTTACTGAAAGTTTTGAGATGTTTAAGAGCAATCCAATGTCATGGGGATTGGGATTGGCGATGGCAGGATTTGGAATAGGTACGCAGGCTCGTTCAATGATGAAAGGGATGAAAAATATAGATTTATCAAAGGTTTCTGACAATGATCTCCATGGGATAAATCAGTCGATGAATAAGATGAAAAATTATAGTTCTCTACTGGAGGCCGATTTGGACGGAACTGGAATGACATTACAATATGTTTTTAAATCAAGGGATTTGGATGACATAATCCCTTTCCTTCCAGCACACAAACAAGCAAGCTTCCGGAAGAATTTTGAGAATTATGTAGAAGGACAAAAGGGTCTATTAGAAATTTCTAAGCTACAAGGGGAAGGGAATAGTAAACTTGATTTAAATGAGGTCGAAAAACAAGCCTATTACAGTAGAGTACAAAATCTTATAGATAATAATCTACAATTATTAGAAAATAATAGTTTAAAAAATGAATTATATATTCCTTTTGATGAGTTTAAGGGATATGCAAGGAATGCTCATTGGGATTATGAAAACAAAATTGAAATTGTAGATACAAAAAAAGTTGTGGGGTCAGTTGCTCCTATAAAAGATTGGTCAGTTGAATATGATTCTAGACAAGGTAGGCATGTAAGTGTTGCCAATGATATATTGACAGGGAGTAATAAATCACTTGATCATGTTTTTCATTTAGAAAGAACCAAAGATGCTATTAAATTAATAAAAATAGAAGGTCCAAGTGGTCCAGTATATTTTAATAGAGATGGAACGCATAGAACTGGGGGGGTAAAACTTTCAAAGTTATCCGAATTTCCCGCACTAGTAACAGAAACAGTAACCATGCCAAGCAAGGTTGTAACAACTGATTTGATTTTAAAAACTGAATGGGAAAGAAATATTGATAAAGGATTTATAAAAGGGCGAATTAACGAATCTATGAATGGAAATAAAAAAGAATTTTCTTTAGAAATAGAAGATCAAGTTTTGCCTTGGATGCATTTAAATAAGGCAGAAGTGCTTAAGATGAATGAAGCTTACGCAAAGGTTTATCCAGAAAAATTTAATGAATATATGAATGAGTTTGAAATATCTAATAATTATAAGACAGGGCTAGATGAATCTGGAGATGGAAGCATTGGGCAGCAGCCCAAAAAGGATTTACCTAAAAAACCAGAATTTAACATAGATAATCAAATACCAAAAGTTACTAAAACACCACGCGAAAAGATATATGATTTTTTAGCAAAAGATCCTAAGTTTGAAAATTTGCGTCAAGAGTCTAGAAATATGGCTAGTAGAAAAATTGAAAATATGAGTGCACAGGAGATACAGTCTTTTATTAAAAAGGCGGAGAACTACATCGCTCATAAACCGAAACTAAAGCCTACTTATGATGCACAAGGGAATCGAACTGTTGAAATTGAAAAATCCTTAAATGATATTTTTAAACTTTTAGAGCGCCAAAAAGTTTCTTGTGAAAATTACTTGCAAACGAAAAGGTATCTTTTTAATAATTTGAAAGAAGGAGATGTTATTTATAGTAAAAATGGGTCTAGATACAAGGTATTAGAAATGAAGGAGGGTGTAGTTTTATTAAAGGGAAAAGACAAGAATGTGAACATGTCATTAAATCAGAAAAATTTAGATAATATTGCGACGATAAAAACGAAAATTGAGCTGAGTAATATGTCATCTAAAACAGGAGAAAATGTAGTTACTTCTTTATGGGGGAACGGTATAAAATCGGAAGTTCTTCAAGGAAATACGGGGGATTGTTATTTGCTCTCAACGATTCAAACGTTAAAGCAGAATGAAGATTTATTTAAGCACATTGTTTCAGAGATGATTACGCCAGTTCAGAATGGTTGGAAAGTTAAATTCAAGGGTCATGTGGCCCGAAATAAAGAGGGGAAAGGAGTTATTTTACCAGGAAAAGAAGTTATGGTTACGCGTGCAGAACTCTATGAATGGAAAAAAAGCAATTCATCATTAGCTAGTTCAGCTGATGGGGATTTAATATTGGAAAAGGCATATGCCGATTATCATCACTCTATAAAGTATGGGGAAGGAGCAGGGAAGGCTCCGGTAAATGATAGCAATATGGCTTTTTCCTTTAAGAATTCATTGATGGTTTGTCAGGATTTCTTTGGTCCTAGGGCATTTACGGCTGAATTAGCAAAAACAACCGAAGATATAACCCGGGTTTTATTAAATTTTAAAAAAGGAGAACTCATTACAGCCAGTAGCGCTAGGGGTAATAAGGGTGAGGGCGGACGCTTAGATTCTCAGTTTTATTTTGTAAAAGATGTGAAGGGGAAGGAAGTGAAGATGTTTAAGCAACATGCATATGCAGTAGAGAATGTGGATCAAATAAGCAAGACGTTGACAATTTCCAACCCCCATAATACAAGAGGGGAAAAATATACGCTTTCTTTTGAGGTTTTTGCCGAGGCATGTCAGCGAGTAACTTATGCAAAATTAAATTAAAAACTCACCCCGAAAAATTAAAAGATTCCCTGTCGCAATCCGCATAAATAAGTCATTGAAGAATTGGTACTCCCGCCAAGAATCGAACTTGGATCGTGGCCTTAGAAGGGCCCTATTCTATCCGTTGAACTACAGGAGCGCGGGAGGGATTATATCATTTTTTCTCCAAAAAATCGAGCTAGATTCCGCACAAAAATGCTGTCAGGAAAATTCCAAAAGTAATCAGGGAGAGCCAAGCTTCTCGTTTTGAAATTTTCCAATCATTTATGACAAAAAATCCCACGATGATTATCGACAAAAAAAGCATCACCAAGCTCGAGCGAACGACTTCAATATTTACAGGGACCGTGCCCACGATCACGATCGGCGTCCCGAGACAGACCGCGATATCAAATGTGTTGGATCCAAAGATACTCGAGACAGCGCCCGATCCATTTCCTTTTTTGGCCGCAGAAACAGCAATGAAGGTGTCGGAGATCGATGTCCCAAACGCAAAGATAAGCGCCGAAACTACGGCGATTGAAATTCCAAAAATTGCGGCGAGCTCGAGCCCAGTTTCGATCATTCCCCACGAAAGTGCCGCGATCGCTGCGAGTCCGCCGACCGCGAAAAAAATGATTTTCCAGTTCGGCAGATGAAAATGTTCGACGTGTTCGTGCGCTGCGTGTTTTGATCGCCAAAAAAGAATGTACAAATACACGGCGTAAAATCCCAAAAATCCGAATCCTTCGACGCGCGTCATTTTTCCGTCCCAGACAAAAATTACCAGCAAAATTGCAGCGATGGCGTAAAAAATCATGTCGCGGATCACGCCTTTTTTGGCGATGGGAATCGGTTTTTTTGCGCGGATTCCGATCGCGCCCGTGATCACAAAAAGATTGAAAATCGCGCTCCAAACAATTGTCACGAGTCCGATTTCAAAAATCCCGAAAAAAATCGCGGAATTCATCGACGTGAAAAATTCTCCTGCGCTGCCGCCGATCGCCAGCAACGTTGCGCCCGCAACCGTGGCGGGAAGTTTTATTTTCGTCGAGAGCGATGTGAACGCGGTTTCTACAGAATCGCTCACAAATTTCAACGCCCAAAAAATTCCGATCAAAATTCCTACGAGCCAGACAATTTTTATTGTCCGCAGTTTTACAAAATTTCTCAAAAATTCAACCCGTGCTACACTTTTGACGATGAGTTTTTTCGAAATGCTCGGAATTGGAATTTTTTTTGCAGCAGCGGCGACATTTCTCGCGGTCAGATTTTTTCCCGCGTTCGGGCTGCTGGATTTTCCCGCGCGGTACAATTTAAATCGGCCGCGGCGGCCGTACCCGGGCGGACTCGCGCTCGCGATTTTGATCGTGATTTTTTTGATCGTGGACGGAAATTTCTGGCCGTTGGCGCTCGCGATTTTGACGCTCGGCGCGATCAGTTTCGTTGACGACCGAAAACCGCTCCCAGTTTGGATTCGCGGAATTTTTCACGCGGCGGCGGCGATGTTTGTTTTTTTTGCTGGCGTCCAAATTTCTCAAATCGGAAATCCGTTCGGTGGCGAAATATTTTTTCTCCCGATCGGCGTTTCTGCTGCGCTGACACTGATCTGGATCGTCGTGATCCAAAATTCACTCAACTGGTTTGACGGGCTGCGCGGACTTTCTGTCGGCGTGTCGGGAGTTGGATTTTTGGCGCTGGGAATTTTCGGACTAGTGCGCCCGGAAGTCGCGTGGGAACCCGCGTTGCCAGAATTTCTTCGCACGATGTTTTTTCTCGCGGGAATCTGTGCGGGAAGTTTCCTCTGGTTTTTTCGTGGGAAAATTTTGCTCGGCGACAGTGGATCTCAGGTATTGGGATTTTTATTGGCAGTGTTTTCGATTCTTGCGGGAACCAAAATCGCAACCACGTTGCTCGTGCTTGGACTCCCGATTCTTGATCTTGTTTTTGTCTCAGCTCGTCGTGTTTTTCTTGAGCATCGATCACCATTTTCTGGTGATCAGCGGCATCTGCATCACAATTTGGCAAAAAAAATGGGAGAAAAATCAGCCGTTCTTCTTTTGATCGGAATCTCTGCCGTGTTGGGGGCAATCGGTATTTTTTTTACGGGATTCTCAAAAATACTTGCCCTGGGAATCGCGGTCCTTCTCCTGATCGGGTTGAGTGTGTGGGCAGGAAAAAAGAGCCGACAGATAAAAGTGAAAAGTTAATAGTAACAGAACGTTTTTTAAAAAGATTCGTAGTGGAGTTTTTCAGGATCAAATTTCTTTTTGGGGACAGGATCTTCGGCTGCGATCCCGATGGGCACAAAAATATGTGGTACGATTTGCGCTGGTAGCGAAAACCAGTCACAAAAAAGTTTCGCTTGCTCATCGTCGATCCCGGTCCAGACGGCGCCGAGTTCGAGCGAATGTGCTGCGAGTAATAGGTTTTGTGTGGCGGCGGCGCAGTCTTGTGCCCCGAAGTTTTTGTAGCTTTTTTCTGTGTCTTCGCACACGAGAATCCCGACGGAGGCTTTTTCCGTCATCGATGCGTACAGTGCTGGATGTTCGGCGATTTTTTTCAAAACGTCTCGATCTTCCACCACGACGAATTCCCAAGGCTGGGCGTTCATCGCAGATGGCGCGGCCATCGCGGCGTGGAGGAGCTTTTCGATCACGGGATCAGAAACTTCTTCTCCAGAAAAATTTCGAATACTGGTGCGGGTTGCGATCGCAGTAATTGTGTCCATCAGAATGATTTTACCAATTGTTTCAAAATAAAAAATTGACTTTTGTTTCCAAAGATTTCAAAAAGAGTTTGTTCTTCGCGATTTCTTGCGTGTGCGGAATGTCGTGGAGCCGATTTGTTCTTTGAAATCCTGAAATACTCTCGATGACGAGGTTTCCCAAATTTTGAAAGTTTTGGAGATCTCGTTATTGAGAAAAATTTTAAATTAAAAATAGGAAATTATGAAAAAATTAGAAAAATTTAACACTTTTTCGGAATTTCAAAAATTCCAGGAAAAAAATTATCCGGAACTTTCCGATCTTGCCAAATTTTGTGTTTTTGGAGAATCAACCGAAAATACGTTTGTATTTTTGGAGGGCGAAAAAAAATTTACATTCCAAAAAATTGAAAAACTTTGGAGCATTTTGATTGGGGAGCAGTTGTGGCTGCTCGAAAAAAATGTCAAAATTTTTGCGTTTTCCGAAGACGACGAAATCTTGATTTGGTGGAACGAAACAAACGAAAAACAAATCGTTTTGGCTTCGTTGGAATCGCATCCGGCGGAAGATTTGTTGAAAATTCAGAACGCGGAAAAATTGAGAAATTCGTTGCCCTGGAATTTGATTTTCAAAAATGAACCGGATTTTCCAGAAAAAATTCAGTGGAAAGATGTTGCGGAAAATTTCAAATTTTTGGGCGAAAATGCGGGGGGATTTTTCCAGCGCGGATTCCAAAAAGAAAAAACGATTTTTGCCACGTTCAAAAAAGAGGGGTTTGAATTTTCGATCAAAATCAGCGAAAACGGCGAAAAAACACTTTTTGTTTTGATGAAATATTTTCCGCTGATCGACGTTGAAAACTTGGAGTTGCACCGCGAGCCGAATCCGGCGATTTGGATCACCGAAAATGGAATTGAAAAACCGATCGTTCTCAAAAATTTGGAAAAATTGATGGAAACAAAAATCGCTGCAATAATTGAAAATGTTGACGGAAAAATTGTCGAAGTTTCGGAATTTTGGGCGGAGGGGGAAAAGTAAATTTCAGGATTTTGGAACAAAAAAAAGCCCGGACAAATCGTTCGGGCTTTTTTCCATTTTCAAAAAAAATTTCACGCGCGGATTTCTTCGGCGAATTCCATGTTTTTTGTTTTGAAAGAAGTTGACTTTTTTGTCTAAAGGTTTGTTTTTTTGTTGACAAAAATAATACCGTATGGGATGGATGGTTGTGATTTTATTTTTTTGAAAAATGGCAGAAGCTAAAAAACAACTCGTATCGCCTGAAAGTACACTTTCTTTTCCGGAGATAACTCCTGACGAAGCCGCGCCCGTTTATGCGACGGCCGAGGAAGTCACCGTTTTTGTTGAGTCTGTGACTGCGGCGCATCCGGAATTGGGAGAAATTGCGTCGTGTTTGTCTGTGCCAAATAGGCTACAGAAACCAAGTGCGCTGGAATTTGAAATTGGAGGAAAGACTCTTTTTTTACAAAAAAGAAATTCTTCGGAGACTTGGAGTTGTATGTGGAACGGTATTTTGTATTTTTCAGATACCCCAGTGGATCGGTTTTTTGTTGAAGATGGAGAACCATGTGTGGAACGAAACGGGGAAACATGCAAGATCTCGGAGATGTCTCTTGACCCGGAGGTGGTGACGGTGATTGAAGAACCATTTGTTTCCGTTTTCCCGGACCAATTCATTCTTGAAAAAATGTTCGGTCCCGGAGAGGCAAATAGAGACACCAACCATAAAAGGACAACGACTGAGCTGCGACCGATCCCAGAGCTTTATGCCGTCATTCCAGCGGAGTCCACGATGTGGGAATTTTATCATTCTTATGCGGATCAGAACGATGGAACTGTTTTGGTGAGCTTCAAACTCCCAGAAGAATACGACAAAAAATACAGGGGACAACTCTTGTACGTTGGAGTTGATAAAAAAGATCAGAGTAAAGCTCGAGTATTTTTTATGGGTAAAACAGGTGATTGTTATGGCAAGGAAGCAGGGGGAAAAGTTGAGTTGGAAAAAGATAGTGCCCCAGTAACTGTCGATATGGATTCACAACATTTGATGGATATATTTGATCACAAAAAGTTGTTTGAGGATCAAATGAAACAGTCTTCACATCGCGTTTTTGGGATAGATCGGTCGTTGGGGATGTCGATCACGGCTGACCAGCTCGACTCGCTGATCTTACAAATAGAAACGGAGTTCCCACAACTTGTGGAATTGACAAAACACCTTTTGACGGATTCCAACGAAAAAACTTTTAAATTCTGGATTCCAGGTTCAAAAAAACCATTTGTTTTGCAAAAGTACAAAACCAAAAAAGACGATGGAAACGGCGAAGTAATAAAAGATGAAGTTCTTGCCGTGTGGGACAATGTCCCACGGGATATTGACTTTTAAAAAATATCAAAAATTTCTGTCGGAGATGGCTCTCCAGTGGTCGAGATTTCAGAAGAACCGGGCGGTGTGAGTTCATCCGTTCCGATGGGAAAACTTCCCATTCCTGAAGCGGTTTTGGGGGCAATCCAAAATTATCCAGAGAAAGTGTTTGAAGACTCAGGATCATTTGAAGAACGACGGATTGTTGCGACCGGAGTCGATGGATTTGAGAAAATGAAAATAGAGGAAGGAGAATCATTTCCGTTTTCATTTATTGGTGATGAATTGGAAAAATATTTCGTCGAATGTATCGAAGATAAAAAAAGTAGAGAGATCGTTGCCAAATTTGATCTGAATTTTCTTGCGGAAGAGGGAATTCCGAACACGGATTTTTTCGTTCGGGTGGACCAAAACACGGGAAAAGTGACAGGTTCCTTTTTGGGAGAGAGTTTGCCATTAGACGAACAGGAACGGCTTAATTCTATCAATATTTCTCAAGGAAAAATTGTCGTGAATACCTCAATCATAAAAAACGGGAAACCTCATGGGGGATTTAATCATATCTTTTCTCCAACGAAATCTATGGAGAAACTGGCGCTGAAAATTTGTAAACAATCTTTCGGAGAAAGTATGGAAGTAAGAGCCGTAGAAGCGGTGAGTGAAGAACAGCAGAAAACGAACATCCGGGTTGAAGAAATGATTATTGAGGCACTCAACGTGCAAAAAAAGAAGAAGTCTTCCACGTAAAACGCAGTACCTGCCTTTTTTCTCCCGAAAAATTTTCACGAGCGGATTTTTCCGCCCGATCGGAGCACATCAATCTTGTGCTCGACCATTTTCTGAATTTCGTCGCGCGCCGGACCGAGATATTTTCGCGGATCAAATTCTTTTGGATTTTCCATAAAAACTTTCCGAATCACCGCTGTCATCACGAGCCGAAGATCGGTGTCGATGTTGACTTTTGCCACACCAAAATCAACCGCAGCAGAGATCGTTTCTTCATCGACGCCCTTGGCGCCAGTGAGATCACCGCCAAACTGGTTTACGATTTCCACGTACTGCTGAGGCACGCTGGAGCTGCCGTGCATCACGAGTGGAGTGTTTGGGATGACCTGCGAAAGTTTTTCGACTCGCGGAACATCGACATTGCAGCCGCCACTAAACTTGTATGCGCCGTGGCTCGTCCCGATTGCGCAGGCGAGCGTGTCGATTCCTGTTTTTGCTACGAATTCCACCGCCTCCTCCGGATCGGTGAGCCGTGCGTCTTTTTCGTCCACGACGACGTGTTCTTCGATTCCGCCGAGCGTTCCGAGTTCGCCCTCGACGATTACATTTTTTGAATGCGCAAAATCGACGACTTCTTTTGTTTTTTCAATATTTTCAGCAAAAGGCAGTGCCGACGCATCGATCATCACTGAATTAAATCCCGCCTCGATTGCGCTGGCGCACGTTTCCAAACTGTCGCCGTGATCTTGGTGCACGATGATCGGAAGATTTGGGTACTGGCGTTCCATCGACCGAATGATGTCGATCAGCATTTCGGTGCGCGCGTATTTTCTCGCGCCGTTGGAAAGTTGTAAAATCAGCGGCGCATTTTTCGCGGCGTGCGCGGCCACGATTGCCTGAGTGATTTCCATGTTGTTGACGTTGAACGCGCCGATGGCGTAGTTTCCATTTTTTGCGTCCAGCATCAGGTCGAGCGGATTTTTGACGATCATTTTTTTGAAAAATTAAGAATCACCCAGATTTTACAAACCCGCACCACGAGCGTCAAAAGTTAATTTTTTTGTTCGATGCAAAAAACGCGCAGAAAAAAACACGAAAAAAAGTTTGACACAAATTTTTTCCCGAGTAAAAAACTGCCGTGCTCTGGAGATGCAGGAGGGATTTCGATCCCTCCCCCCAGAGGCCTTTTTTTATTTAATCGGGGACGTTTTGACGTTTTTTGTTTTTCCTGCTAAAAAGTGCGCCGTCCTCCGGGCGCTCGCGATTTTTTTACGAGCAGCGGCGGAGTGCTGTTTTAAATTTCGAATTCAAACCAAAATTTTAAAATATGAAAAAAAGTCTTTTTTTAAAAAGTATGTTTGTCGGAGCGCTGGTTTCGTTCGTTTGTGCGATTCCAGCTTTGTGCGCGTTTTCTGTGTTTGGAGACACTGTGTTGCATTTTGCGTGGGGAGTTTGGAGTGTTTTATTTTTCTCGATTTTGATTTTCGGAAAAATTGCATTTTCTGAATTTGACGCGCGACTGCGTGCGGCGATTGTTTCTTCGCCTGAAAAAATTACGACGTGCGTGCGCCTCCTTTTTTGGGCGCGCTCGATTCAAACGAAAAATACGTTTTGGTTTTAAATTTTGAAATCGGAATTTATTTTTCAAAATCCCGGGCATTTTTGTCCGGGTTTTTTACAAAAAAAAAGCGCAGAAATTTCCACGCTTTTTTTGTTTTTCACATTTTTTTACCACCACGGTGGTGGAAAAAAAATCATCGAGAGCGCAAAGACAGCTCCGACGAGGAGCGGAACAACGATGAAATTTACCAACTCGCTGGTCCAGAATGAACCAGACGGATAAATGATCCCAGCCGCGAGGATGAGCAAAGTTCCCCAGCCCACAGGGAATAATGTGTACGTGTCCAGGTTGTGGCCAAAATATTCTTGGAACGGAAACCAAGAAAAATATACACACACGCAAATTACAATCGTGATGAGGATTGCGCCTCCCCAGTTTTTCAAATTTTCATTCATTTTTTTTATTTTTTATTTATGAGAATTTAAGTCGAGCAAAAAATACTTGAGACGCGCGATCTCAAAAATATTTTGCCCGACCCGATGGGGGGCTGATTTTTTTTCCTAAAATTGTGAAAGAACAAATTTTCAGTCGACGCGTTCGTCCGTGACAGCGCGCCGAACATTTTTTCTCTAAAACTTTCCCAAGATTATGTCAATTTTTCTCGACTCGGAGCTGCGTTTTTTTTTGGCAAATTTTTTGATTTTGTGTCGCTCGTGCTACAATCTCAAAAAGGAAAAATGAAAAAACTTTGGATTTCGGCAGCAGCGGTTTTGCTCGGGCTTGGCGTGGCGAGCGGCGTTTCGGCGCAGTCGACATTTCTCTCCGTCGGGGACGGCGTCGCGGGCGAGTCAGTCGCGATCAACTTTTCTGGCGCGACGACGAACGAAAAAATTTCGTTTTTGCTTGAACGTCCCGATCACACAAAAATCCAAATTTCCGCGCAGGCGGACGAGTGGGGGCGCGCGCGCACCGAAATTTCCGCGCTGCACGTGCAGCAGGCGGGGGCGTACAAATTGACCGCGACGCGACAAAATTTTTCTTCCGCGATCGAAAGTTTCACGATTTTTCCTGGTGCGGTTTCTCGGTACCGATCGACCGTTTCCACCAAAAATCCGGCCGTCGCAGCCGACGGCGAAGCGATCGCGTGGATAAAAATTTCCCTGCGCGACGCGTACGGAAACCCGCTCTCTGATCGCGCGGTTTCCGTTTTTTCTTCTCGAAATTCTGACCGCGTTTTGGCGACGAAAAAAACAGACGATCGCGGTGAAATTTCAGCAAAAATTTTCTCTGCCGAGCCAGGAGTTTCTGTGATTTCCGCAGTGGTGGACGGCGAATTACTTTTTGAAAAACCAGAAATTATCTTTTTTCTCGCGGACGACGGATTGCCAAAAAATGTCGGTTCGATCGGTGATTTTTTGAAAACACAACTTTTCGACGATCCCGAAGAATCCAGCGCGGTGGCGTACTTGTCGATTGAGGAACTCGCGTCAGAAACCACCGTCGGCCAGGATTTGACCGTGCGGGTGGTGGCGCGCGACGAAGTTGGAAATATTGTTCCGAATTATCTGGGAACGGTTCGATTTTCTTCCACCGACAGCAAAGCGCAGCTGCCGAACGATTACACATTTGCGCCGAGCGATCAGGGACAACACACATTTTTTCTCGCGGTGCGATTCGAAATTGCCGGCAACCAAACGCTCGGCGTGCACGATCTTTCTGATTTTCGCATTTCCGGAGAAATGTCGACAAATGCGATTTTGAACAGTGGTCCGGTTTTGGTCGTTCCTGATCAGCCGAGTTTAAAAATTACGATGCCGCCGGACGGCAGCACGTTCAACACCGCGCGCGTCACGATCACGGGAGAATCGTACGAGTGCGACACGGTAAAATTGCTCGACGGAACGTACGTTTTGATCGAAAGTTTGGAAGTCGATGCGACGAAAAAATATGTGTACCAAACGCCGACGCTCGCCGACGGAATGCACCAATTTCAAGCGGACTGCGTGAACGGACCGGCGCTGATTTCTGGTGGCGGAACGCTGCCGTCGCTGGTTTCCAACAAAGTCACGATCACGATCGATCGCACGCCGCCGCAGGCGATGGGAATCGAGCAGGTTCCGAGCGGATGTTTGGAGCCGGGGCGAGATTTTCAGCTCAAAGTTACCGCGAGCGATGAACTTTCTTCCGTGCGCTGCGTGTTCAACGAGTTTTTGACCGAATTTTCTCCGGAGGACGAAAAAACTTTTTCCGCAAATTTTGTTGCGCCGATGGCGGAGGGAGATTTTCCCGTTTCGTGCACGCTGTTCGATTTGCTCGGAAATGTGCTGGACGAACAAAATGCTGGCGTGGTGTGCGTGGAGGAGGATTTTTCTGCGACAGATTCTGAAATCGAAGATTTTGAAATTGACGATTTTGTGCTGATTTCCGATGAAATTGCGCCGACCGCGGTTTCAAGCTTGACGGCTGCGAGCGGAGAAATCGAAAAAAGTACGCTGTTTTGGTCGCCGGCGACGGACAACACGGGTGTCAAAAATTATCAAATTAATTACAACAAATGTGGCGAAGATTTGACGAAAACAAATTTCACGCCAGACGATCGCACGCAGTGGTACGTGGAGCCGCTCGAGCCGTGCGAAAAATATTGTTTCCAGGTCACGGCGATCGACGCGGACGGAAATAATTCCTCGCCGTCGAACGTGGCGGAGGGAACGCCGTTTTGTCCCGAACCTGTCCACGAGGCGCCACCAAAAACGGGTGCAAATACTCCGTGGTGGGCGATTTTGATCGCAACGATTGTCGGGGCTGGAGCGGTTTTTGCGCTGCACCGTCGCGCGTGAAATTTTTCAAAAAAATAAAAATCAAAAACAAAAAATTTACTTTTTTTGCGAATGAAAAATTGGGAAAAAACAAGCGACTCTGAAAAAATTCCGGAGTGGGAAAAAAGGTTGCGAGAAATTCGAGAGCAGCAAATTTATCGCCTGGGAGCAGTTCGCGCACGTTTTGAAAAAAATAAAAAACCGAGCGACGGAGAACTTTTGAAAAATTTGGAAACGCTAAATCCGATCCAACAAAAAATTTTCGACGAAATTTTCGTGCGCGTTGCCGCAGGTGAAAAAGGGAAAAAATGGATGGAGCATTTTTGGAATCAGAATTTTTTTGATTCAAAAGAAAAATGGGAAACTTTTTTTGAAGAAAATCCGTCCGCGTTTGAAAAATTAAAAGATTTTTTTTCTTCGCGGGTGTCGAGCGCTTTGAAACTTTTTAAAAAATAAAAGTCTTTTTTTTGTGAAAATTAATCGTGAAAATTTCAAAAAAAAATGTTTTCAAAGTGTGGTGATGCGTGCTCCGTCAGTGCTTTTCAGAACGAAAAAATAATCTGCCGAGAAGCGGCAAAAAGGACTCGGAAAAAAAGCTTGAAAAAATATTGACAGAATTTTTTCCATTAATACAATCGCTCGGCCTCTTTCGAAAGGGGCGGAAAGTTCTTTCACGTTTCAGATCTCAAATAAAATGTGTTGTTTTATACCAAACAACACGAAAAGAAGCGTTTTTTATGTTTTATAAAAACGCGTATATTTTTTGTAATTTGTTCATCTTGAGAAGAACAAGTGGCGAAAAAAAGTTACTTTACGAGTGTATAACGGATCCCTTGACTGATACATCCGAAGAAGGACGTAGGAATCTGCGATAAGCTCCGGCGAGCTGATAACCAAGCTGTGACCCGGAGATCTCCGAATGGGGAAACCCACGCATTTATGCGTACTGTGTGCCCAAAACCATTAAGCACATGGAGGAAAGTCGGCGAACTGAAATATCTCAGTAGCCGGAAACAAGAAATTAATAAAGATTCCCTGAGTAGTGACGAGCGAAACGGGAAAAGCCCAAACCGCCTTAGGCGGGGTTGTAGGACCGAAACATCTGTTTCATTTTGATAGGAGAATGGTCTGGAAAGGCCAATCATAGAAGGTGATAATCCTGTATCTAAAATCAATTTGAAATGGTATCGAGTTCCTGAGTAGGTTCGGACACGTGAAATCCGGATTGAATCTGGGAGGACCACCTTCCAAGGCTAAATAATGTGTCAGATCGATAGTGTACTAGTACCGTGAGGGAAAGGTGAAAAGAACCCCGGGAAGGGGAGTGAAATAGACGTGAAATTATATACTCACAAGGAGTGGGAGGCCTTCGGGCTGACCGCGTGCCTTTTGTAGAATGAGCCAACGAGTTAGTCGTACAGGGTAGGTTAAGGCAGTTTCAGCCGGAGCCGTAGCGAAAGCGAGTCCGATAAGGGCGTTTATCTTGTGCGCTAGACCCGAAACCAGGTGAGCTAACCATGGGCAGGGTGAACCTTGGGTAAGACCAAGGGAAGGCCCGAACCGTCGACTGCAGCAAAAGTCTCGGATGACCTGTGGTTAGAGTTGAAATTACCATCGAACCTGGAGATAGCTGGTTCTCTCCGAAATATATTTAGGTATAGCCTCCAGTTACTAGCGGGGGGGGTAGAGCACTGTTTGGGGAAGGGCGGGAAATAACTGTACCGACTCCTAGCAAACTTCGAATACCCCCGTGACTGTCTGGGGAGTCAGTCTGCGACAGCGAAGTGCCGCAGACGCGAGGGAAAGAGCCCAGACCACCGTCTAAGGTCCCTAATAGAATCTCAGTGGCAAACGATGTGCGATTGTTTAAACAGCCAGGAGGTTGGCTTAGAAGCAGCCACCCTTTAAAAAGTGCGTAATAGCTTACTGGTCGAACGATTGTGCGCGGAAAATCCAACGGGGCTTAAGATTCTAACCGAAGACGTGGGTCGCATGTACATTCGTGTATGTGTGGCGGTAGGAGAGCGTTGTAGGATGCTGTGAAGCCGGACCGTGAGGTTACCGGTGGAGCGACTACAAGTGAGAATGTTGGCATGAGTAACTTTATGGATGTGAAAACCATCCACGCCGAACACCCAAGGTTTCCGATCCACTGGCAATCAGGGTCGGGTTAGTCGGTCCTAAGGCGAGGCTGAAAAGCGTAGTCGATGGACAACAGGTTAATATTCCTGTACTGGGTTAAAATGTGATGGCATGACGCATTGGGAAAATCTACTTCCGGTTAATGAATTCCGGGGCAAGCTGTAAGCTTATGCTTTGATAGGTAAATCCGTCAGAGTTCGTGAGCAGTGATGCATACGTATGTTTCCGCGAGGAAACACGAAAGTGGTGATTCTAGTGCCCAGAAAAGTGTCTAAACTTAATTTTAACTTAACCGTACCTCAAACCGACACTGGTGGGTGAGATGAGTATTCTCAGGCGAACGGGATAACTAAGCTTAAGGAACTCGGCAATACAGCGGCCGTAACTTCGGGATAAGGCCTCCCCGCACTTTTTTGTTTACAAAAAAGTGCAGCCGTTCCTCAGCTTCTAAGAAGAAAAAAAAGAAAATTGAGCGAACGTTCTGTTCATTTTTGGAACCAAAAATGTGCGGGGCGCAGCGAAAGATGCCATGCAACTGTTTACCAAAAACACAGGTCCGTGCTAAGTCGCAAGACGATGTATACGGGCTGACCCCTGGCCAGTGCGAGAAGGTTAAGTGGACGGGTTTACGCTCGGAAATGAAGCCCTCGTGAACGCCGGCCGTAACTATAACGGTCCTAAGGTAGCGAAATTCCTTGTCGGGTAAGTTCC
>JABGQW010000021.1 GCA_018648585.1 bacterium
TCATAGAAAAGGTTAACAGGTTTTAATTGACCCGTTAAGTTGTCTTGACCCTTAAAAAAATATGACCAACAATTGTCAAAATGGTGGCGGAGAACCTATCGAAGAAGATGTAAAAGAGATCATGGAAAGCCAAGGAGTGGATGCCGATCAGGCTGAAAAAGTTCGAGATGTTATGGAAGAATACAATCTTGATGAGGATGAGGCAGTTGAGATTGCAGAGGAAATTTAGGCAAAAACTCTACACATTTGTTCAAATGCCTCAGTATCAATATTCTCAAAATATCCTTTGATTTCTACTAAAACATCATCTACAATTTCATCGACCCATGTGGTCAAGGGTTCAATCCGTGCGTGTGAACCCCCACCAGTCTTCGTGCCAACGAAGACTGCCGCGTCGAAACGAAGTGAAGACCGCGATCACATTTGAAAAATATTTGAAAACTTCCACGGGAAGAGCTTTTTCAAAAAAACATTTCTGAATTTTTTTCAAAATCCACTCGAAAAAAATTTGACTTTTTGTGATTTTTCTAGAAAATTCACGCACAAATTTCTGTTCACCGGTTTCAAATCGCATTCGCGTACCGCTCGAACGATAACCCACATTTCACATGATCGCAGTCGCAAAAATTGGCGGACATCAGTGCCTCGTAAAAATCGGGGAACAAATTGAAGTTGATAAACTCAACGCAGAAGTTGGAAAAACCGTAAAATTTGAAACTTTGCTCGTGAGCGAAGAAGACGGAAAAGATTTTCAGGTCGGAGATCCGATTTTGAAAGACGTCGTCGTGGAAGCAAAAATTCTCGAACACGCACGAGAGAAAAAAATCACAGTTTTCAAAATGAAACCGCGAAAACGGTACCGACGAACACTTGGACACCGACAAGATTTCACCGTGATCGAGATCAAAAAAATCGGCGCAGGAGAAGCCGTGAAAAAATCGGCAGATGAAAAAAAAGCGCCCGCGGAACAGAAAAAAGTTGAAAAAATTGAAAAAAAGTCGTAGGTTTTTTTTGAAATAAAATTCTTCCCATGATGGACGACGCATCGACTCCGCAAGATTCAACCGCCGGAAGCGGCGATCAAGGAAAAGCGAAAGATTTTCATTTCGTCATTCCACCGCATCCAAACACGCAGTTTGACGAGAAAAATTTTCTCACGCTGCTGGAAGGATCAATTTCTCTGACGCTCGAGGAAAAACAACGCGTGATCGACGCGATACCACGACTTTCAATCGAACAGATCAACGAGCTGATTAAAATTTTTGAAGAAGAAAAAGATAAATTTTCAGAACTGGAAAAAGAATTTTCCGATGACGTGGCGCGACTAAAAAAAGAACGCGAAAAAGAATTCGAAATGGCGGACATAAAAAAAGAAGAAAAAGGCGAAGCCGACGACGACGCAGCCGCTGCAGAAGCGCTGAAAAAACAAATGGGATTGTGAAAAAAGTTAAAAGTTGGGAGTTCAGAGTTGAGAGTTCAGAATTAAAAGCAGGGAACGCAAATCTGCGTTCTTTTTCTTTTTTGAAATTTGAAACTTTTTATTTTTGAAATTTTTTTCAAAGCAAAATTCCGGTTCCTTTTTTTTCAAAACGGAACGTTTTTTAATTTTCAAAACTTTTTATTTTTTGAAATTTTCTCACGCCAGGTACACGAGCGAAATCACAGTTTTGACGAGAACGTACGCAAAAATCACCAACACAAGCGCGATGATCACCCATGTGATCGCGGTTTTTGCTTTAGAAATATCGTCCGCACTTCCCGCCGCCGTCACAAGTCCAAATGCGTTCCAGATGATAAAAAGAACTCCGAGTGCCGCGATGATGCTGGAAAATTTTCGGATAAATCGCTGCAACCAAAAAGTCACATCCGTCGCGTCACCTTTCAACTCTTTTCCCTCGCCGCCAAGATTTTTGTCGCGGTACGAATTCACACCGACGAGATATTTTGGAAGTTGTTCGATCGTGAGCCCGGTTCCCTGCGTGAGCGCGTTTTCTTGATTTTCTGTGTTTTGAATTTGGGGATCGGGCGAAGGAGTTGCCGTCGCTTGCAGTTGAAAATCTTGTTCCAAAACCTTTCCTGAAGATATCACCAAATTTTTTATTTCCGAAGATTGGTACCCGGTAAAAATTACTTGCAAATCACAACTTCCCAGCTGCGCACTTGAAACTGAAATTTCATATTTTCCATCGTCGATACCCGTAAATCCTCCGACCGGTTTTCCCACGCAGCCGACTGTCGCCGCAGGAATCGGATCGCCCGTTTCCGCGTCAGTCACTTTTCCGGAAATTCCCTGGGAAATTCCAGCGTGCGCAATTCCTCCGACGAGAAACAAAAAACTGAGCGCGATCGTCAAAAGAAATTTTTTCATCCGGTAAAAAATATGTTGAAAAGTGCTTTCATCACCGTGTAACTCAAAACGATGAAAAGAACTCCGAGCGCTGCGTACTGGAAAAAATCTTTCGATTTGGTGCGTTCTTCGTCGTTGGAGCCAGAATAAATAAATCGAAATCCAACATAAATCAGCATGATCACAACGATCGGCGCGACAAATTTGAGAATAATTTGAATAAGTTTCGGCATAAAAAACATCGCGAGTTGGTCGCCGTACACCACGTTTTCATTTTTATCGACCAAAATATTTCCGTCGGCGTCCTGCATTATTCCGCCGTCAGAATTTTTTCCAATCACGCCTGGAACCGCGTCTCCCTCCTGAGAAATATTATTTGGATTGTCGGATCCCCACGTGGGAAAAAGACAATCGGCGTTGAATCTTCCGCCTGTGTCACACCGATCATTCGGTTTTATGGATCCACCGTCTGGAAATTCCTCATCTTTTTTTTCCCCAGTCGCCAGACAATCAAAATTGTATGTTTTTTCTGCGACACCGGATTTTAAAACAAATGTTTCCGTTTTTTCAAGTTGGCAATCGCTGATAATTGAAAATACGTCCTCGGCTTTTCCAGTGATATCCACGTCACATTCTTTCGGTCCAAAACAACTTTTTTGCGAAGAACCAGAAATGTCACAATTGTACGATTTCCCAGATTCACCGTTGAAAACACATTTCACGTTGGTGCTCAATTCCTGACACACCGGAGAATTTTTGTACGCGTCCATAAAATTTTGAACCGCGCGCTGCGTACACACACCGTACATTCCGTCGGAGAAATGCGCGGGGCTACAAACAACTTGCGTTCCCGAACTCGGTGCTGACGAAGGCAAACACGAACCAGCTGCCGTACAAACTGACGACGAAACGATTGCGGTTTGAATATTTTGAACCGAACAAACCTGAATTTCCAACGCTACACACACCGACGCCAAAACAGAAATATCCGAAAGGCCCGTCAATTCGCTGTATCCCTGCGGACAGTGTGTGGGCGGCGGAGGTCCATCTTCAGCTCGTTTTTTTCGTTCAACATTTGAAGTGACACTTCCCATGTTCACCACACGAAAACACGATTCTGGTGCGGTAAAAGTTGCCGTGCACGCGTCACTCGCCCGCACCACTGCGATCGTCGAAACGAGCAGTGAAATTCCGAGAACGCCCAACAGAAACTTTTTCATCAATAAAAATTCCTGCGATTTTACCAAAAAATCCACGAAAAATCAAGTCCCACCTACGAATTAATCCGTTCCGAGCACAATTTCGAGATCGACCAAATTGTCCGGATCAATTGTTTCCAAATCCAAAACTTCCACTCGTTCCGATCGATAAAAATCTCGAAAGAATTCAAATGTTTCTGCTTTTGTGTCATTCAAAACACGCAAAAACGTACGCGCCACCGGCGGAGTTGCGTCATAATTTCCCACATCAATCACGTGAAATCCGATGCGTCGCAACCGCGAAGCCGTGTCCCCCGCGTGCCCGGAAACACCGGTTCCGTTGAGAACAGAAATTTGCGCATTTTCAAGTAAAATTTCTGGCGTAATCAACACCAATTCCATAAAAGTTTGCGTGTCAGCGAGACTCTCGGGGAGCAACACAAACTGGCCGCCGTAAAATTCTTGCGCTGGCGTGTACAAAAATCCGCCCATCTGCGTCGGATCGTCGCTGAGAACGGCTGAAACACTGTTTCCAAAATCAACACTCAAACCGATTTTTGCGAGCGCAACAATTTCTTTGAGAGAAATATCGGTGTTGATCGAACGACTGAAGAGATCGTAAAACTCGCGAATTTTTTCAATATTTTCAATCCATCCGTTTGCCTCGATCTTTCGTCGAATCGCCAACGCGAGATCTTGCTGCCGTTTTGCACGAGAATAATCCGACGAAGTTTTTCGGCTACGCGCGTACTGGAGCGCCATCGCGCCGTCCAAATGCTGCAATCCTTTTCGCACGACAAATGTTTCGTACCCGTACCGCCCGTCCGGATAAAACGGATCCACAATGTCTTCTGGAACAAAAATATCCACACCACCGAGCAAATCGACGCTGCTGGAAAAAATATCAAAATCCACAACCGCTGCGTAGTGAATGTCGATTCCCGTGAAACTGGAAACCGCATCTTCAATGATTTCTAATCCTTTTTGATCGCCGTGGTGGTACCGCGCGGACGCGTAAATTTCGTTGATTTTTCGGTCGCCGATCTGCGAACTGACAAAAAGATCTCGCGGCAAACTCAGCATTGAAATGCTGGGAACTTCCGGATTGATCGACACGACCATGATCGAGTCGGTGAGATTTCCGCCCTCCTCCGCCTCGCCAGCCACGCCGAGCAACAAAATATTTGTGTGTCCGTGTCCGTCCGTCAAAAGCGGATTGAAACTGAGCGCGCGCTCAGCTTTTTCGCCAAACACTCCCGACTGCACCGCCGCTGTTCCCAGCCAGAAAACAACACCCAAAAGCAGCACGAAAAAAACCCACTGAGTTTTACGCGAATATATTTTTTTGAAAAGGCGCTTCCAGCGCGGAAGCTTTTTTTCCCCGATCGGCTGAACGTGGAAACTC
The DNA here is from genome assembly GCA_018648585.1 of bacterium. Classification (GTDB taxonomy): domain Bacteria; phylum Patescibacteriota; class Gracilibacteria; order UBA4473; family UBA4473; genus JABGQW01. The sequence continues at coordinate 4,952 of JABGQW010000021.1, forward strand.
ATCGCGCGCGATTGTAGTTTTTTTGAAATTTAGGTCAATCCGAATTAAAAAAAAGAGCGGACAAAAAATTGCGTCCGCTCATTCTAAAATCTTTTCAGTGATCAATTCTTCTGCCGTTTCGGCAAATTCAATTTGTTTAAAAGAAGTTCTGCCTCTTCCTCCAAAATGCCAACCGGAAAGAATCGAACGAGAAATCCTCGTTTGGAATACTTTTCCCCGACAATCGAATCGCCAGAAAAGTTGAAATAAATCTCCCAATCTGCCGTTTCTGTTTGGAATTTGAACTCATTTTCTGTTGTTTTTTCAACAACCAAAACTTCAACAAATTCCAATTCTTCCGAAAGATCTGTCATAAAAACAGAACCTTCAATCGTGCCCCAGACCGCAACGATTATCGCAATCAACAATAATACGATAAAAAACACACTCAAACGAGTGGCATTTTTATCAATTTCTTTTTTTTCTTTTTTTTTCATATTTTTTTTTTAAAGGTTTGTGAATTCGAACTTCCATTCCAAAAACAGAAAATCGAACTCACAAAACCGTGATCACCGAGAAGTCAAAGATCGATGAAAATTTTTCGAAAAAAATCCCCACACAAAAGCTTTTTAGAATTCTTCAGAAAGATTGTCAACCTTTCGCAAAATAATTTTTCATTTTTAATTCTTCATTTTTAATTTTTTGATCTTTTCCCACGGAAACTCGGCGCGACCGAAATGTCCGCCAACCGCCGTCGCTGCGTAAATTGGGCGGCGCAAATCGAGCGCAGAAATAATTCCGTTCGGCGTGAGATCAAAATTTTCGCGAACAATTTTTTCCAATTTTTCTGGGGAAAATTCTGACGTGCCAAACGCGTCGACGTGGATCGAAACCGGCTCGGCGACACCGATCGCGTACGCAATTTGCACTTCGCATTTTGAAGCGACTCCCGCGGCGACGAGACTTTTTGCAACCCAGCGCGCCGCGTACGCACCACTCCGATCGGTTTTGCTCGGATCTTTTCCTGAAAACGCGCCGCCTCCGTGCCGTCCCAGCCCGCCGTACGTGTCGACGATAATTTTTCGGCCGGTCATTCCGCAGTCGCCCTGCGGTCCGCCGATCACGAATCGTCCCGTCGGATTGATGTGGAATTTTGTTTTTTCGTCGAGCCAATCGCCGCAGATCGGGCGGATAATTTTTGATGAAATTTCGGAGCGCAATTTTTCGAGAGAAATGTCTGGATCGTGCTGCGTCGAAACAACAACCGCTTCGATTCGTTTTGGTTTTCCGTCGAAATATTCAAACGTCACCTGCGATTTTCCGTCCGGTCGCAGCCACGAAATTTCGCCGGATTTTCGCAGTTCCGTCAATTTGGAAGTGAGCGCGTGCGCGAGAAAAATCGGCAGCGGCATCAATTCTGGCGTTTCGTCGCACGCGAAACCGAACATCAACCCCTGATCGCCAGCGCCGCCGGAATCCACTCCCAGCGCGATGTCCGGAGATTGTTCCTCGATCGCAGAAATCACCGCGCAGGTTTTTCCGTCGAAACAAACGTCCGCCGAATCGTACCCGATTTCGAGAATTTTTTGGCGCGCAATTTTTTGAAAATCAACGTAACATTTTGTCGTGATTTCTCCCGCGACCAAAACAAATCCCGTGCTGACGAGCGTTTCGCAGGCGACGCGCGCGTTCGAATCTTTGGATAAAATTTCATCGAGAATCGCGTCCGAAATTTGGTCGGCGATTTTGTCGGGATGTCCCGCGGTCACGGATTCTGAGGTGAAAAAAGTTTTCATTTTTGGAAAAAAAAAGTTACGAATTCGCAACTTCATCGAACCTCATCCCGTACAAGTGGAGCACCGTGTCCCGCTGGACTGGTTGCTGGCGGTTCGCAGAGTTGTACCTCTCCCCGCCTCTCAATGAAAATTGCGGAGAAATTGTACGCGAAAAATCGGATTTTCCAAAATTATTTTTGCAACAAATTTCCGCGAACAAAAATTTTACGGAAAAATCGGGACAGAAAAAATCTTCAAATCTGAAAACAAATTTCACAACTCGTTTTTTTTGAAGTAAAATTGCCGAAGAAATAATTTTTTGAAAATGGATCCAATTTTCGGACTCGGAATCATCGGCGGAATCGTCACCGCGCTCGGAGCATTTTGGGCGGCAAAACCGACAAAACATCCGGCGCGATCGCTGAAAAATTGGTTGCTCGCGATCGGCGGAACGCTGTTATTTTTGTTCGCGCTGCTCGATTTTTTGTACGGAACCGGCTCGCTCTTTTTTGTAATTTTGGAATCGCTCGTGATCATTTCGTGCGGGTTGATGATGCTGAACACGTGCGACAAAACCGACGCGTGGATTCTCGCAATTTCCGGACTCGGGCTCGTGATTTGGTCGCTGTTTTTATTCGAAAATTTTTCAAATATTTTTTTCATCATCGGACTCGTGGCGATCGGAATCGGGTACGCACTCGACACGGGAACTTTGAAAAGAAATATTGCACTCGCGCTCGGTGGATTATTGGTTGCGATTTTCAGTTTTCTTGGCGCGTCGTGGATTTTTTTCTGGCTGAATATTTTTTTCGCGATTTTCTCCGGATTTCACGTCTGGCGAATTTTGAAAAAACGTTGATTTTCAAAACGAACTCCGTACAATCCGCGTGCTGCCGAATTGAATTTTTTTGGAAAAAACACCGACGCAGGCGCGTCGTACAATGGCAGTACAGGGGTCTCCAAAGCCCTTGACGTGGGTTCGATTCCTACCGCGCCTGCCACGATTTTATTGAGTCGCTTATAGTGCGAGTCTTTGAGGTAATTTTAAATTAAAACATCATATGTTTAGGGTCAAGCCTAGAACAGCGAGTTATTTTTAAGAATTTCTAACATTTTACC
>JABGQW010000001.1 GCA_018648585.1 bacterium
ACAAACGAAATTGTTTTAAGAATCTCAGTAGCTTGCTGCTGAGTTCTTCAATTTTGTCAAATTTCAGTTTTCTCTCGGATTTCTGCGTTGCACAAAAAAATTAACTTTTGACGAGTCAAATCGGGAATTTTAGAATCACCACACATTCTTCAAAATTTTTACAAAACTCATTAAAAAAACAACAAACTCGGCCCAGAGAATTGAGCAGGGAAGTGTTTGTTTTGGAGAATTTCCAATCGTGAAATAATCGCCATCGTAAATAAGAATTTTTTTTTCCGGAGAAATAACTACTTCTCCAAGACGACGAGTTTTGCAACGAAAATCAAAAATCAAGTTTCCGGTTTTTGTCTCGGCGCAGTGCCAGAACGGAAACTCTGTTTGTTTCAGGAATTGTGTGTTTTTTCTCCTAAAATACTGAAACGCTGTTTTGTCTGCGTCAGAGTATTTTTTTATTTTCGTGGGGAATGCTCGTGATTTGCCGGCTTTTCCGGCGGGAATTTTTTTCAGGTCAAATTTTTTCAGAAAAAATTTGAGAGTTTCGTACATCTGTTCTTCCATAATTAATTTCAATTTTTAGTTTGTAAAAAAGTGTTTTTTGACACGTCCCTCGCCAAAAAACTTTTGACGAAAATCGTGCCGAAAAACTTTTTGCCAAAACGTGAAAGAACGAGTTTTTTTGAAAATCGTAATTTTCTCAAAACTACGAGACTGTTTTTGCAGGAAATTCTATTTTTGTCAAATTTCAGTTTTCTCTCGGATTTCTGCGTTGCACAAAAAAATTAACTTTTGACGAGTCAAATCGGGAATTTTAGAATCACCACACATTCTTCAAAATTTTTACAAAATGACCATCAAAAAACCATTCGAAAACTTTCTCAAAAACCTGCGCACCGCCTCCGAAACAGCGCAACTTTCTGACGCGGCACTTGCCGGATTGGAAGCGCCCGAGGCGATCCACAAAACAGAAGTTGTATTCGCGCTCGATTCTGGCGAAAAAATGACTGTTCCCGCGTACCGCGTGCAGCACAATTCCGCGCGTGGCCCGTACAAAGGTGGAATCCGATTTCACCACGAAGCTGATCTCGACGAAGTCAAAGCGCTCGCGTCGTTGATGTCGATCAAATGCGCCGTCGTCAACATTCCGATGGGTGGCGGAAAAGGTGGAATTCAGGTCGATCCGAAAAAACTTTCAAAATCGGAAATCGAGCGAATGAGTCGCGCGTATTTTCGCTGGGGAACGGAGCAGGGAATTTTCGGCGTGAACCGCGACGTGCCGGCGCCAGATGTGTACACGACGCCGCAAATTATGGCGTGGATGCTCGACGAACATGAAAAAGTTCTCGGCTTCAAATCGCCTGGCGTGATCACCGGAAAACCGCTTGAACTCGGCGGATCGCTCGGTCGATCGTACGCGACGAGCCAGGGTGGATTTTTTGTTCTGATGAAATATTTGGAAAAAATTGGAAAAAAACCAGAAGACACGACGGTCGCCGTGCAGGGATTTGGAAACGCTGGCGCGTATTTTGCCGAGATCGCGCACAAAGCGGGATTCAAAGTGATTGCCGTTTCTGATTCAAAAGGTGGAGTGGCGTGCGATTGCGATTCGGACGCGTTCGATGTCAACAAACTTTCCGCGTGGAAAAAAGAACACGGATCGCTCCGTGGAAATTTTTGCCAGGGAGAAACCTGTGACATTTCAAAAATGAAATCGGAAAACGTGAAAACAGTTTCCAACGCAGAACTTTTGGAACTCGACGTGGATGTTCTCGTCCTGGCGGCGCTCGACGGAGTGGTGCACGCAGAAAACGCAGCGCGCGTGAATGCGCCGATCATTCTCGAGCTCGCCAACGGTCCAGTGACACCGGAGGCCGACGAAATTTTGGAAGAAAAAGATTGCGTCGTGATTCCGGATATTTTGGCGAACGCGGGCGGCGTGACTGTTTCGTATTTTGAATGGGTTCAAAATCGTTCTGGAGATGTTTGGGAAGAAGAATTCGTGATTTCAAAACTGAAAAAAGTGATGGAAAACGCGTACGCGGATTGGATGAAAATGAAAGATCAGTACGACACTTCGTACCGAAATGCAGCATTTGTGCTCGGCGTGAACCGCATCGTCACCACGATGAAATTGCGCGGCACGATTTGAAAAAAAGTTCAGAGTGAAAAGTTGAGAGTTTAGAGTTGAAAGTTTCGAAAAAAATCGGGAGCGCAAATCTGCGTTCCCAGAAAAAAACAACCCCCTCGCCCCCTTGTCAGGGGGAATGCAGGGAAAGTTTTAAAAAAGTGAAAAGTTAAGAGTTCAGAGTTCAAAGTTTTTTAAAAACAAAAAATGTTCGAAGATTGGCGAGCGGAGCGAGCCAATCAAGTATTTTTTTTAAAAAATCATTCCTGCCGGAGGCTTTTCAGAAAGTTGAAAAAGCAGATCTGCGTTTCCCGAAATTGCGCGAGAAAAAATTCAGAGAAAAAAAGCGCTCCGGATCGGGGCTCTTTTTTTTACCAAAACTTCCAACTTTTCATGGTTTCGATCACGGAATTTTTTGCTTCGCCGGGGAAATTTTTCAAATTTTCGATCGCGGTCAAAACGTCGCGAACAATTTCCAAAACCTGCCAGATCATCCACGCCAGTGCGAGAAACATCAAAATCTGTAGCCAATTCCGGCGTACCCAGCGCAAAAATCCGAGCCACCACGGCGGATCAACTTTTCGTTTAATTTTTTGCGTCATTTCCAAAACCTGATCGAGTTTTTGTTCCAGTCGATCAACTTTTTTTTCGAGCGATTCGGGGCGAGGTTCGTTCATCGTGATTATCGTACTGATTTTTTTACGAAAAAAAAGATTGCCGCACTTCGTTCGCAATGACGTCACACGATTTCGCCGCCGCCCAGACAAATTTCTCCGTCGTACAAAACCACCGATTGTCCCGGCGCAATCGCGCGAACGGGCGTTTCAAATCGCACGACAATTTCGTCATTTTCCATAAAAAACTCGCACGGCGTGCCCGAGTCGCGGTACCGAATTTTCCCGATCAAATTTTTGCGCACCGGTGGCGATCCCGCGATCCAGTGCATTTTTTTCGCGCGCAGATTTTTTTCCAAAAGTTCGGACTCGTCCTGCGAAACCACGAGCTCATTTTTTTCGAAATTTTTCCGGACGACGAACCACGGTTTTTCCGCAAAATTTCGGACGCCGCCCACGTGCAGATTTCTTCGCTGCCCAAGCGTGTAAAAACTGAGCCCCGTGTGCGTGCCGACTTCCGTGCCGTCGGCGGTGACAATTTTTCCCGGCGATTTTTTCAAAAATTTCCCCAAAAATTCCGCGTAATTTCTCTCGCCGATAAAACAAATTCCGGTCGAATCTTTTCGTTCCGCGTTTCCAAATCCTGCGTCGCTCGCAATTTTTCGCACCTCGGATTTTTGCAATTCTGCCAGCGGAAAAACCGTCGCAGCGAGCTGATTTTGATCGAGCGCGTGCAAAAAATACGTTTGATCTTTTTCGCGGTCGGCGGGGATTTTCAACTGAAATTTCCCGTCAATTTTTTCCACCTGCGCGTAGTGTCCGGTGGCGATTTTTTCCGCGCCCAACTTTTTTGCGTGTTCCAAAAACGCGTCAAATTTCACAAACTTGTTGCACAAAATATCCGGATTTGGAGTGCGCCCGGCGCGGTTTTCCGCCAAAAAATATTCGAAAACGTGTTCCCAATATTTTTTCGAAAAATTCACCGATTCAAATTTTATCCCGAGTTTTGCGCACACTTTTTCCGCTTCGATCGCGTCCTCGGGCGCGGTGCAGTCGGGAGAATTTTCTTCCCAGTTTCGCATAAAAATTCCCGTCACATCGTGTCCCGCGTCCACGAGTAATTTCGCGGCAACCGCAGAATCCACGCCGCCGGAAATCCCGACAATGATTTTCATCTACAAAAAAAACATCGAAGCGACACTCGCCAAAATTGCGATTGCGCCGATGGCTGCGATGAATTTCGTCATCACTTTTTTTGCCGAAATCTTTTTTTTCTTTTTTCCCATTTTTTTAAAAAATTACGATTCTGGTGCTGCAGAAACTTTTGCGGGAACGACGGTTTTTCCGCCAAATTTCCAGCCGGGTTCGAGCAGCTGCACGATTTTCCCTGGTTCGCCCTCCGCCGCCATCAAAACTTCGTGTTTTTCAGGATCGACAGATTCGCCGGGTTTGGGCGTGATTTTTTCGACACCGAGATTTTCCAGATTTTCAAAAAATTTCGCGACGACTTTTTTCAAATCTTCGTCCGCGGAGTGTTCTGCGCCGAGAGACAGTTCAAAAAAATTCGGCACCAATTTCTCCAAAAATTCTGTGACCGCGAGCGTTGACCAATTTTTCCGATTTTCAGTTTCGCGTCGGCGAAAATTTTCCAAATCCGCGAGTGCTCGCATTTTTGCACTTTCCGCGTCCTCGAATTTCCCCTGAAAATTTTCCAGTTGTGCGTCGAGTTCCTCAATTTTTTTGAGCGCAGGATTTTTTTTGTCGTCTTTTTTTGTCATTTTTTGTGAAAGTTTTCGTGCCTAATTTTGACAAATTTTCCGAAAACGTCAAAAATTTAGGCAGACAAAAATAAAAATATGAATTTAAAACTTCAAATCGGACGAAAAACGCCACTTTCTGTGTGGCAGAGATTTTTGGCGGTGTGGCGCCCGGATTTCCTCGAAAAACTCGAAAACGATCTCGACGAAAATCGCGCGTGGGGATTTTGGTTTTTGTACACGACGATCGCGGCGGTGCTGGTGTCGATCGTTGTCGGCGTGGTGGCGCATTTTGCGGCGGTAGATTTTGTGAAAAATATTGTTGAAAATATTCCAGCGGAGGCGCGGGTCAAATTTCAGGACGGAAAACTTTCAACTCAAAATATCAGCGAACCGATTGTTTGGACAGAAAAAACAGAAGATTTTGTCGCGGTGGTCGACACGATTGGACGATTTGAGACGACTCGATTCGACGAATTTGGAAATATGGTTTTTGTGTCCGCGGACAAAATTATCATCCGACAGCGAGAAAATTCCGGATTTATCAAAACGGAAGAATATTTGTGGAGCGATTTTGATGTGAATTTTGCGGTGACGGGAGCAGAGTTTTCTGCGGGGGCGGAGAAGTTTTTTGGGAAAATTGAGCTTGTCATTTTTGTGGTTGGATTTTTCGTAATTTGGTTTTTTCTTGCAATTTTTCGACTGATTTTCGCGTTGTGGTGGTCGTTGTTTGCGTGGGCGGGCGGTGCGATTTTGGGGATTCGCGACTGGACTTTTGAAAAAAGTTTCCGTGCGGTGCAGCATTTTATGCTGGTGTCGCTGAGCCTGGTATTTTTGCTGTCCGTGCTGGATTGGCAATTTTGGGGCTCGACTTCATTGATTTTTATTTTGCTGTTTGGGATGAATTTTTTACATCTCAAAAAACACTAATTTTTTAACACATTTTTCGATGGACGATTTTTCCCCCGTGAACGAAATGGATCCGACGCTTTTTGCCACGCAGTCCGATGCGGCGAGCTTGATGCCGGCGTTGTGGTTTTTGGTGTATTTTGTATTTATGGTGTTGTTGTACACGTTGGGGCCGTTGCTCATGATTTTTGGATCGCGAAAAAACTGGCGAACAAAAAAAACGAAACAAGATTCTGTTGGGTACTGCGGATTTTGGAAACGCGTCGCCATCAGAATTGTTGACCAGATTTCGATGATTTTGATCGTGCCGATTTTTTTGAATTTGTTTTTTTACTTCCGCGATGGGCAGACGCTCGCTGACAAAATTTACGGTGCAAAACTTGTCAATCGGCACTCGCACGAAACCGCGAGCGTGGGACGACTTTTTATTCGACCACTGGCAAAATTTTTCTCGGTTCTCGCGCTCGGAATTGGATTTTGGCCGGCGGGGTGGCGCGCAGAAAAAACTGCGTGGCACGACGGATTGTCCGACACGCGCTACATTTCCACGCGAAAAACGCTGGGAATTTTGGTAATTTTGCCGATCGCGGTGGTGGTGGCATTTTTTGTGTACTTGTCCGTTTCAGCATTTATTGGATATTTTGAAATGATGGAGGCGGGAATGTTATTTTGACAAAAAATTTCAAATTGGGCAGACTGCGCGCGAATTTTTACCAAATTTTAAAATGCTCGGAATCACCGACTGCAAATCTGGCGCAAAACTTGTGATCGACGGCGAACCGTACGTGGTGGCGTGGAACCAGTTTTCCAAAACCGCGCGCCAGGGCGGAGTGATGAAAACGAAAATGAAAAATCTCATCACCGGAAAAGTGATGGAAAAAACTTTTCAGGGGAGCGACAAAATTGAGGAAGCCGATGTCGGATTTCGCCGCGCGCAGTTTTTGTACGCGACTGGCGACGATTTCGAATTTATGGATCAGGAAAGTTTTGAAACAATTTCTCTCGATCGAAGCGTGATTGGAAATTCCGCCAATTTTCTCGCGGACGGAATGGACGTCGATTTGCAGTATTTCAACGGAAATCCGATCAATGTGCAGTTGCCAGCAAAAATGATTTTTACCATCGTGGAAGCGGATCCTGGCGTCAAAGGCGATCGCGTCCAGGCTGGAACAAAACCGGCGACGCTCGACACTGGGTTTGTCGTGTCGGTTCCGCTTTTTGTCGAAAAAGGTTCGCGCATCGTGATCAACACCGATTCGGGTGAATACGTCGAACGCGCGCGCGACTGAAAAAAAAGTTGAGAGTTCAGAGTTTAGAAAAGTTGAGAGTTCAGAGTTTAGAGTTTTGAGTTGAAAAGTTGGGAGCGCAGATTTGAACGCGAGCCAGGACTTGACGAAATGAACAGCGAATAAAATCCGGGTTCTGTTTTTTAAAATTTTGAAACGGCGAGTTCTTTTTTTGCTTTTCAAAAAAGTGTACACTTTCTGCGATGGAAATTGCGCTGAATTGGGACGTCGTTTTGATCGCTGCGGGAATTCTCCTTTTTGCGTACAATTTTTTGCTCGGGCAGGATTCCACGCTCAAATTAATTCTTTCGATTTACATCGCGACGCTGACTGCCGACGGAGTGGCGCGACTTTTGCAGGAATACATTTTTGAAAAATCTCCCGCGATGACCGCGTGGATCGGCGACTCGATGGACGAAACATTTTTGTTCGTCAGACTCGGACTTTTTTTGCTGGCGATCGTGATTTTTGTCGTCAAAGGCGGATTTCACATCGGACTCGACAAACACGATCACTGGGCGGCGCGGATGGGAATTCACGCGGTGTTTTCGTTTCTTTCGGCGGCGTTATTTCTCGCGACGGTGTTGATTTTTTTCTCCGGAAATTCGTTCGTCGATGGACTGCAATCCGTGCACGAATTTTCAATTTACAAACAATCGGTTGTCGCGCGAATTTTGCTCGGACACTACCAAGTTTGGTTTAGTTTGCCCGCGATCGGATTCCTCGTGTCGAGTTTCTTTTTTGAGCGGAAAAATTAAAATTTTTGGGTCATGCCTAGAATAGCGAAATAAAAAATGCTAATCTGTAGTCATGATG
>JABGQW010000010.1:0-35298 GCA_018648585.1 bacterium
AAGCGGTACGCGAGCTGGGTTCAGAACGTCGTGAGACAGTTCGGTCTCTATCCTCTGTGCGCGATTGGAAATTTGAGGAAAGCTGCTCCTAGTACGAGAGGACCGGAGTGGACGAACCTCTGGTGTACCGGTTGTCGTGTCAACGGCATTGCCGGGTAGCTACGTTCGGACGGGATAACCGCTGAAAGCATCTAAGCGGGAAGCCTCTTCCAAGATAAGATTTCCCTGAAGACCCCTGCGAGACTAGCAGGTTGATAGGCAGAAAGTGTAAGCACAGCAATGTGTTGAGCTGATCTGTACTAATTGGTCGTTTGAACTTTTTTTCGATTCACTTGCTTTTTCTCTTGATGAACAATTTACAGAAAATATATTTTGAGATTTGAAACACACAAAAAAAGATTGTGTGTTGGTGTTTGTGGCGAAGAGGGTACACCTGATCCCATCCCGAACTCAGAAGTTAAGCTCTTCAGCGCCGATGATACTTGGGGTTAGCCCTGGGAAAGTAGGTCGACACCAACGTTCAGTCTTTTTTTGCATTTGAAAATCCTTTCGCGGATTCTTGACTTTTGGCGTCGAATCCTGTACCAGCAGAGTACAGATGGATAAAAAAATTAATTTCTTCCTGTTTCTCGGGTGGCTTTTTGCGTTTTTGGGAGCGTGGATTTTTAGTGAACCAAAATTAATTTTTTTGGGCGTGGGGATTTTTTTGCTCTGGATTTTGACGCGGCATTTTATTCGAGAGATTCAAAAATTACAGCGTGCAATTTTTCTTGCTGATCGAGATACAAAATTTATAAAAAAACTCCGTGAAAAAAATTCGGACAAAATACTCTGGCGGAAAATAAAACGAAGCCACGTGTACTGGTCGCTCAAAAAAGCGGCGTGGTTTGGAGGACAAAATTTGACGCAAGACCCGTTTCACGTGGATGAACTTTAAAAGTTATCCGCGTGCTTTTGCGATAAATTTATTCACCGCGGCGTACGTTCCAGTGGTGGCGATGCCGATCAGTGCGCCTTTCAAAATCGACGAAAACCACTCGATTTTTCCGTGATTAAATGCGTCGCCGACAGAAATGGTGATGCCCAAAAAAATTGCAAAAACGGGCGCCCATTTTGACGTGAGCCCGAATTTTTTCGCAACTTCTGTCATCCCGAGAACGATTGCCGACATTTCAATTTCGTTCATTTTTTTGAAAAAAAACTACCGCCATTTTATCAATATTTTGTGGCGAAATTCAACCGTGTTTTTTTTCCAAAAAATTAATGACTGATGATTACTTCCACGAGCGAATCTTTTTTGAAAGTTTGCCATAAAAATTTCTGCAACGATTTTGTGATCACTTCTTCGAGTGCTTTTTCTGGGCGAGCGGGATCAAAATTTCGTTGAAAAACGGTGCGCGTTTCTTTTTCCAATTGTTCGAAAATTTGGTGTTTTTGTCGTGAAAATCGGAATCCGTGAGATCTGATGTCGACTTTTTTGAGAACGCCTTTTTCCAATCGGAGTGAGACAAAAATCGCACCGCCATCCGCCATCAGCATTCGATCATCAAGAACAAATTGAGCAATTTTTTCACCAGATTCGATGAGAATTGCTGCACTTGGAATTTTTTCCCGATCGGTCATGAGTCGCGCGCCACGCTGGTCAAGAATGAGCCCCTGCCCATTTTTCATCACAAATGTGTTTTCGCGCGGGATTCCCAAACTTTTCACAATGAGATCTTGGTGTCCGTGTCGCATAAAAAGTTCGCCGTGAATTGGTGCGAAAAATTTCGGATTGAGAAGACTCGTCATCAATTTCACTTCCTCCGCGTGCCCGTGTCCCGAAACGTGGCTGTCGAGCTGTGAGTTGTCGACTTTTTTGACGCCGCGTTCTGACAAATTATTCAGCACCGAAACGATCGAAAGTTCATTTCCCGGGATCGTTGACGATGAAAAAAGAACGGTGTCCGAGGGACTGAGTTTGATCATTCGATGCGTTCCTGCCGCCATTCTTGTGAGTGCGGCGAGCTCTTCGCCCTGCGTTCCCGTGGACAAAATCAAAACTTTTCCCGGATCCATTTTTTCTGCGGCCGGACTGATTCGTTTGAGTGTATTTTCTTTGCATTTCAGGTATCGCAATTTTCGCGCGATCGCAACATTTCGTTCCATCGATCGTCCGGACAAAAAAACCGTTCGGCCATTTTTTTCCGCCGCTTCGACAATTTTTGCAATTCGTCCGATGTTGCTCGCAAAAGTCGCGATCACAATTCTTCCTTGCGTACTTTTAATAAATTTTTCCAGTTCGGCTTCGATCACGGATTCCGAAACAGTGTGTCCCGGCAGCAGCGCGTTTGTCGAATCCACCATCGCGAGGGCGACGCCCTGCGCTCCAATTTTCGCAATTCTGGCGAGATCGGCGGGTTTGTCGTCCGACGGATTTGGGTCAATTTTGAAATCGCTCGTGTGCACGATCGAACCGTACGGAGTTTTCACCACGACGCCAACACTGTCGGGAATCGAGTGATTCACGTGGAAAAATTCCACTTCAAATTTTCCGAGTCGTAGTTTTGTTTTCAAATTTACTTCGGTGATCCGATATTTTTTCGGCGTTTCCGGGTTGTCCGCGTTTGCCAAAATTAATTCTTTGGTCAGTTTTGTCGCGAACATCGATGGAAATTTCAGCGTTGGAATCAGAAATTGCGCAGCGCCGATGTGGTCGAGGTGTCCGTGCGTAAAAATTACGCCGCGGATTTTGTGTCGATTTTGTTCGAGATACGAAATATCCGGCACGATCGCATCCACGCCAAGATGTTCGGGCGATGGAAATTCGACGCCGCAGTCGATCACGATGATGTCGTCGCCCCATTCGAGAAACATCATATTTTGTCCGACTTGTTCGAGTCCGCCGAGCGGAACGATGCGAATTTCACCGGATTTTTTCCCAGAATTTTGGGGCGTTTTTTCAGGAAGTTTTCCCGGAGTTGCGTTTGTTGAGCGCTTGAAAAACGACGGTTTTCCGTGTGGTTTTTTTCCAAATGGTTTTCCGCGATTCGGATTTTCCGCGGGTTTTCCGTGAAAAATTTGTTCTCTGGCTTTCGGTTTTTCCGGCTGCGCGGTTTGTTGGTTTTTGTGCGTTGGGTTTGGTTTTTGAGATTTGAAATTTTGTTTTTCCGTCGCCGTTTTTTGTGCGGGCTGTGGTTTGGGCGCTGGAGTTTTTTCTCCCAGCAATCCAGATTTCATCAAAAATTTCGTCAGTTGGTCATCGTTCATTGTAAAAATTGTTTAAAAATGCACAGCAGCATCACCGCGATGTTGCGGTGTTTTTCACTTTTTCTGAGAAAAGAACATTTTCCGTGCGACGGTGGAACGGAGGGACCTGTGCTGGCCCGAGAGTTTTTTGTGCGTTTGCACCCGCCGGTTCGGATGAACTGTATCGGAAAACTCGTTTTTTTGCAACTCTTTTGAACACATTTTTTTTTCAAAGATTTGAGTTGGCACTTTTTGTTTTTCGTGGTAAAATAAAAAGATTTTATGACAGAAAATAATTTACAAAACATAAAAAAAGAAACCACTCTTGGTGAGGGGAGGCCAATTGTTAATGAAAATACATTCCAAGACATTGAAAATGAAACTCGAGAGAGGGTAGCTTCTTGTCTGGAGCGAACAGCGGGTAGATGTAATTGGGATGATGTTTATTTTCATTTTACCTGGTTTTTGGAGGACGAGCCGTTTTTGGATAACGATTTTGGGGAAAAAAACATGGATTTGGTTCGATTAATTAAAAATTATTTTCATTTTGATTTTGAAAAAGTTGTTCATGGTTTTTATGAGAAATTTCGTCGTGAATTTCCAGAGAATAATTTTACAAAAACGGAAATTGAAAATACTTACTTAGAAATTTTAGATTGGATCATTGCGAAATTATTTGCCATTCACGAAGAATTTAAACAGAAGTTTTATTCTGAATTACCTGAGTGGTACGACGATGATAAAAATTGGTATGGGATGACTGATGCAGAAAGAGATAGAGTTTGTGAGTATCGGGAAAATTTTTGTCGGGAATATGGATTTTTTGATAGATTTAAAGAAGTTGCGGAAACAATTGATGCACTTTTGGACCCAGAAAAAGATTTCATTCTTTTTTTTGAACATTTTGCACAACAGTTTTTAAGAGAGGTAGCATTTGGATTGGAGACACGAAAAGATTTGGCAGAGGAAGAAGATGATTATGGCGAAGAAGGCGTGATGTATTTGGAGGAAGAGAATGAGAATACAGAGCAAAAATTAGATCTAAATTCATTGTTGAAGCTTCAGAATTTTTGTTTTGAATTGTTAGCTAGAAATGGAGAAAACGAAAAAGTTTTTTTACGAGAGTTCGTTTTTCAAGAGATGCTCGCGCCGATTCCAGAGATTTTTTGGAGGGTCGATCGTACTGCAGATGAATACGATGAACGATTTGGTTTTTCAATAAAAAATTTTTTGAACGAATTTTCAGATGAAAATCATCAACAGAATTTAATTGAATTTGGTCCAGGAAATGGAACGTTTAAAAAAGAACGTCAGACTGAGATTGCTGGATACAATGATTTTGCGGTTTGCGATAAACTTTATTATCCGGTGGCTCCGTTGGTTCAGGAATTACTTGATTTTGAGAAATTGGAATCGGAATGTGGTGAGATTTCTTCGCAAGAAAAAAATTTACTGGCAAATTTTTTATACAAAATTCTTGTAATTCGCGAGGGCCAGACTGCGCAGGATCATTTTGAATACGATGTAGAAGTTCGAGATAAAATCACGAAAGATCCACAAAAAATTCTCGAGTTGCTCACAAAAAAAAGCTTCGTTGCTCGCAGAAACTGACATCATCCCAGACAGTCAGGGAGAAGTAGACCAGGAGACGGGTGAAATATTTTACCGTGAAAAAATCGAGAAACCGAACACGCCAACCTTTTCAAAAGCGTGTGAACTGATTTCTCGGGATATTTCGGCGTATTTTAAAGAAAATGTGGATGTGTACGAACATATTCCGGCGTATTCTTCCGGGACAATTATTTCTGATTTCAAAAATATTAAAAATTTAAAAGAAAATACTGTGGATGTCGCACTGGGAGTTCGTTCGACGGTGTATCTCGAAAACGAAGATTATCAAAATTTTATCGTGGATATGAGTAGAAAACTTTCAAAAGATGGAATTTATATCGATGACAATGTTCGAGAAAATTTTGGTCGTCGGTATCGCGTGAAGGAACTAAAAGAAATTGAAAAAAATTGTAGTACAGAAATATTCGTTTTGATGGGGCCGGGTGTAGCAAATGAAGACGAGAGTTGTGGTGATGTTTTCCCGATGGCGCTCGTGATGACGAATTCTTCAGAAAAATTGCAGCACATTCAAGAGAATCTCCGGATTGGATGGAAAATAGTTCCGTTGTCAGAAGTTTTAGAACAGAAATTACTGAAGGTCGCTTAATTCTTGCTTTGTTCCCAGAGTTGCTCAAAAATGAGTCGAAAGTTATTTGCAATATCTTGGTGTTGGATAAAAATCCCCACGGGATGATTTTTTTGGAATGAACAGATTGCGACACAGTCTCCGGTGATTTTGATATCTCCCGTAAACGGATATTTATTTCGATCGAGAAGATGTCCTTCGATGAATTTCTCGGGATTGGAAATGTTGTACGGATTATCAGACGGAGAAATGACTCGATTTGGAATTTTGAGCGCAACTCTTTTTGCGACCCACACAGGGACATACTCTGGAAAGAATTCCACCATGTCGCCTTTGTCTTCGAAGCTATCGATCGGAGAATTTATTTTTAAAATATTTTCATACAAATCGATCAAACCTTCTATTCCTTCAAAAAATTGTACTTTTGGCATCGTGGATTCTGGATGGTGGAGATGTTCGAGTTCGGAGAGGATTCTTTCTGCGGCGGCGGTTTTTTGTACGAGGAGTCGTTTTTGTTCTTCGAGCAGGAGAAAAATTTTTTTCGGCGGTTCTGCGGTGTACCAATCCGTTCCATTTTTGTTTCCGACAGAAACGAGTTTTTTTCGTTGAAGTTGGTCGCAGGTGTACTTGGCGGTGGATCGGACGATGTTTGTCTTTTTTCCCAGTACAGACGCGGGGGCACTCCCCAGCGGGAGTAGTGCGAGGTAGATTCGGATTTCTTTGCCATTGAGACCGAGCTGTGCGAGCGTGGCGCGTATTTCTGCATCCATTTTGATTGCATTGTACCAAAAAATATCAGTGGTGACAAGTACTTGTTGACACCGGTCTTGGCTTTGTTGGTGCACGTAATTGTGACATTGGGTATGCTTTATGATGAAATGTTTTGACAGAACTGACAAAAAGTTTTAAAAGTTAAATTGCTTTCATTCAACAAAACGAATTGAAAGGGAGAGAGTTCTTTTACATCACGGCACAAGAATCAGTTAAGAGTTAACAGTTCAGAGTGAATAGTTAGCGATTGACTGAAACAACATTCTCAAGAGGGAGAAATGTGATACGCGGGAGAGAGTTCAGGATCTGAAGGTTCGTTGCTTCGTGCAAATGACCAGAGGATCCCGGGAGGACACTTCCGAAGCTCGTGAGATTCGTCATCTCGCGAAGAGCTAAAAATGCCTAGTGGCGAAAGTGGTTGAGGAATCGCGGAGGAAGCTCCGGACAAAGATTTCTACGATCCATAACCAGATGGACGGGACTCCGTCACATACTGTGAGCACGGACAGATTAGCCAGTTTTCGGTCCTTCCACCACGTGTCACGTTCCTCCTTCTTGGGGAAAATTTTTTTTATTAATCTTAATTTAAAAAAGTCCGGTGAGTAAAGTAGCCGGCATTAATGAATTGAAAACAACAACAGAAATTCTTTCGACCGTTGTGTCGATTGAATTAAAAAAAGCAGCCTTGGCACAGGCGACCTTTATTGGTCAAACGGCCACTGTAGAGATGGGCCGTTCGGTCGGTCTTTGTACAATAGTCACTACTGCTAAAAACAGTAGTATCGTTTACACGAAAAAAGTTGGCGCAGCAGGGTATTCTCGATTTGTGAAGAGGCGCAAGCCAATCCCAACATCGAAAATATCTTTAATTATCACTCGTACCGGCGATCACCTCGCTTTTTTCGGGGAGCTGGCTCCGGCCGCACCTTGGGACGAGTGGGCACTGCTAAAGACGGGCAACCGCGAGGCGGCTCGTAAAGTTTCTGAAACTTTTTGGGCGAACCACGCTTTTTTGTGGGGAAGTCAATCAGTGGAGGCGGAGACAAGATTTTCTGTTTCGGCGCGGGATAGAAGTCGGGGCTATGGACAAGGTCAAAGAAAGGATAAAAAAATAATTTTTTCGCAACTTGGCGATAACAATAAAATCCTTTCGAGCGCCTATAACCTAGCGCGTGCGAACTATCCTCAACGCCACCCTGCGTACTGGGCAGCATTCGCTAATTCTCTGTTTACCTATATGACAAGTTGGGCAGGTGGATATGGTGGTCCCAGTGTGCGAGAGCACACCGCAGGAAAGCAGATAAGAAGAATGAAATATTCATGGAATGCGGCAACAGAAATGTTGTTGGATCCAAACGGACTGGTCTTCGGACCGATCACGGAGTCCCATGTACGTTGTGTGCGTGGAGAAAAGTGTTTCGATGACGTTCCAGGTGACTGGGACGAAATCAAGAAATTTTGGAGATAGTCGTTTGATTCTTCCCCCCTCCTAGGGAATTTCTAATTTTCGAATCAAGGAAGCGGGGAGGGCGCTTTTTTTGATTCGGGTGATTCGCGACCAACAAGACCGCGAGGGGTGCCAGGCGAAGATTCCATACCAATCTGGAAGAATCGGCGCTCAAGCCCACTTTTTTATTTATTAACAAATTTAAAAAAAGACCACTGAGTAAAGTAGGTGGCATTAAAATTGTGGAAAGTAACAAAAATTTAGGAATTACAATGGCCAACGAATTGGCCAAAAAATATATTAACAGCCAAAAAATTGCGCAAGCAATTGCACTGGCGGTCCAAAGTGGTCAGAACCTTCTTTTATATGGCCCAGGTGGGTACGGCAAGAGCGTCATGACTTTGGACGCCCTGAAGACTCAAGCAACGAAAGACGAGATTTACATCAAGTCTTTTGGAGAAGGGTTAACAGAGGACGTCCTCTGGGGGGGGGATGGACTTCAGCCGTTTTGAAAAAGACGGAGTCATGGAGTTCTTTCCTGCGAATTCCTTCTTGGCAAAGCGATTTGCCATATTTGAGGAGCTATTTGACGCTCCTTCAAAAACGCTTTTAGCGTTGAAGGATACTCTTGAGGCCCGGGAGCTTCGCAATGGTAATCAGAAGTTTGCTATGCAAACGGAGATTATCATTGCCTGCACAAACCTCGACCCGGAGGAAATCGCGGAAAAAGGAGACTCTTATGAGGCCCTAATTCAGCGCTTTCCCTTGAGGTTGGAGGTGAGCTGGTCCTCGCACGAGCAGAGAGACTATCTCGAATTCTTCGAGAAAGTTGATCAGGTTGTGCCTGGTCCAGTAATCAACGGCATGGCGCCAATCCTCGCGGACATGATAGCTCGTGCAGGGAAAGAGTGCGATCGTCCGATTTCGCCAAGAGTGGCGAAGAATGCTTTAAAAACTATCAAATCTTCCGCTCTTATGAGAGGAAGTGAGAAGGTCGAAGAGCAAGATTTTGTATCTCTCCAATTTGTGAAGGAGTTTAAACATATCGGCAACGATATCGAGAACGATCTGCGCAAGAAGATGGAAGAAGCTCGTGCTAGGGCGGAGGCGGAATCGAAATTGGTCGAATTGGAGGACGTGTTGGCAGAGATGTTGACTATCTACAATAAAGAGCGCTCCCCAATTAAACTTGGCCAATGGTCAGGGAAGTTCACCGCATTCTTAGATATTATCCAGGCGCGTCTTACAAACTTACCAGACGGGTTACAGCCCCGTCGCAAAAAAATGCGCGAAACGTGCGAAGAAATGGCACAAGATTCCCAGCAGAAATGCCTGGAGGCAATTAACGTGCCAGCGTTGAACAATTTAAGAGATTTTATTAACCACTAAAAAAAGGAGGCTAAGTATGAAATATGAAAGTTTTACTTTCAGAACAAAGCCGCCGAAGCACTATCTCGCGCCATCGGCGGAGGAAATGCAAGAGGTGGCGAAGAAGGTCGGTCTCAAGTCCTTTTCGAGGGATTTTGTCGCCGATCTTGCGAACTTGGCAGCGGGCGGAGCAATCCAAGCGCCGTCGAAGTATCGCAAAATTATTAGGAAGAAAGTCGAGGAGCGAGGCATTAAAACTTCCAGTGATGGTGAGTATGAAATGCCAAAAGGCGCTGATTATACTTGGGAGAAATCTCAATACAAGGCGCTTGACGCTCACACCGCCAAAGAAATGTCCTATCACCAGAATGTCTGTGACTTTCTGGAATCGGTAGACATTTCTCGCTTCCCCGGCGAGACACCTTTAACCCAAACAATGAGTATGTTAAAAATGCTCAGCTTACAAAAAGGCGGGGCCAGCGAAGGTGGGAGCAACGGAGGGGAAATTCTTCCTATCTTCCAAGAAGATGATGACAACCCACCGGGGAGCATCAAAAAAAAATTATATGATCAAATGGAGACGGTAGCCTCCCTAACCGAGGAAGAGCTGGACATGCTCGATCCGGAAAGGGAAGAAGTGCTATCGGTTCTCAGCAAGTTAAAAATTGCTGAAGAGCTTGCAACTCCGAATAAAGCGCTCATGCTAAAGGTATCTCGCAAACTCGATCAATTTTCCAAGATGAAATCAAGGAAAACAAAGATTGAGAAGCCGAACTCCGATGGCAATGAAATGCGCACTCGTGGCATCGAGCATCTCGGAGAGTTGCCACAGATCAATAAGCCGGAATGGGCTACGTATAGAAAGAGCAAGAAATTGTTCATGTACAAAGCCGTTACTGGCCAAACTCCTCTTCGAGAAAGAATCACAAAAGAAGAGCGCAAACAGGCGATCTTTATATTAGTTGATGGTTCTGGATCGATGTCGGGAACGAAGCACTATAAGGCTTCCGGTGTTATCATGAACCGCCTCAAAGCGGTGATTGAAGGCAATGCAGAAGTTTTCGTAAGTGTCTTTGACACTGAAATGGGAGAAGTAAACAAAGCCACAAGCAAAGAAGAAGCTAAAGAACTCATAAAAAAGTTCACCAATGGCAATTTCGATGGAGGTGGTACAGATATCGCCGAGGCAGTGAAATCTGCACATCAGTACATGGAAGACAAGGTAAAGGAAGGTGCGATGTTATACCGACCTGAAATTGTTGTCCTTACTGATGAGGACTCATCGGCTGACGGCGTGAAAAAGTCTGACATCAAGGGCTCGGTTGTGCATGGTTTTGCCATGGAGACCAATAACCCTAACCTGGTAGCGCTTGCGGCGTCAACAGGCGGTGTTGGACGAGAAAACTTTTAAAAAAATGGGAAACAATGAGAGATGCCCAGGATAGTCCGAAAGAAACTCAAAAAAAGGAGGAAATTGTTATGATACGAGGCCCTTAAAAAAAGGAGCTGGCATTGGCTTTCTTGTTCATAAAGATGCCGCTCATAAAAACGACAGAGGAACAAGCCCTGCCATGAGGGACGATTGGTCGGAGATGAATTTGATGGAAAAAACGGAGACAAAAAACCGTTCTAAAAATTAACATCTAGATCACTTGTTATGATCAAACCGGTTGAAGGAGCTCGAACCGGTAATACAAAATCGAAAAAAGAATCTTTTTCCTCTCTTTGCGAGAGATGGTATTCCCTGTGAATGATGTTTAAGATTTTTTCTCCAAAACAAAAAGTGAGCAATTCTTTTCAAAAATTGTAGAATACCTCACATGTTTTTTTACTTGAGCATGTTGAAAGAGAAATTCGTTTCTCATATATTTTTCTTAGGCGCATCGAACTCAAAAGTGGGTTAGTATTTTCACCAAGTGAAGTACTATTTATCGATGTACGGAGTTTCGGCGTAGAGAGCTCCATAATGCCACAAAGATAGGGATCCATATCCCGAGACAAATATGGACATCTGTGTTCAGTAAGGTCACGCGACTAAACATAGAATCTTCAATGAAGATATCCGATCTGAAGTAAAGTAAGAGAGGATGAACAAAAATGAGTACAAAGTAAAAGATACGGTTGCCATTAACCGTAGTCAAAAAGTGGCTCCTGTTCCTTCTGCAGGATTTGGCATTTGCCAAGAAGTATGATGATTTTTGCACTTGACCGTGTAAAAATGACGATTTGACGAGAATCCTTCATCTACTGACCGTGGATGAAGGACTCAATCAAGTTGTTTACAACTTGGCGATCCGGACGGATTTTTGAGAGCGAAAAAAATAATTTCGAAGCTCTCCCCGGATCGCTTGAAAAAGTGGTCTGAGAGAGGTGCCTCTTGCGAGAAATCAAAAAAAGCAAGAACTCTCTCCCGCTTCCTTGCGAGAGGAACCTCGCAAAAGCGCTTTTGCCCAAATCGGCAGGAGCGCTTTTTTTTATCTTGAAAAAAACAAGAAACTCTGGTAAAATGTCTAGAATTTTCAAAAAATGAAAAAAATTACACACATCGGCAGCGAAAATAATTCAGGACGATTTGTCTGGAAAGAAATTCCGGACGGGTACAAATCCAGCGCGGAGATTGACTCGCAGAAAAATGAGTACGCGAAACTCTGGGAAAAAACAAAATCAAAACTCGACGAATTGAGCGATGAAACGGTTTTGAACGGAATTTCGACGGAAAAAGATTTCGAAAAAAATATCGGAACGGGAAAAGAATTTTATATTTCCAGCCAGATTTCAAAAATGCTCGGAGAAACGGGAAGTTGGGCGAAAATGAGCGATTTTCCGAAAACAAAATTTGTGATGAAAAAACTCACCGAAAAAGGATTCAAAATCAACAATCCAAAAGATTTCATCGGAAAAAAACTCGTGATCAAAAATGGGGAAATTTCCGTTGAAAAAAGTGTTTCCGGAAAAAAAGTTGAAAAAGATCCAGAAGAATCGGACGATCAAAAATCGGGAAAATCTTCGAAACAAAAAACAGAAACTTTGAATTCAGAAACGGAAAAACAAGAAGAATTAAATATTCAGGAGGGCGGAGAAACGCAGGCGCTGGAAGATTTGAAAAAAAACCAGGAAGAAAATAAAAAACAAATCGAGGAAGTTGAAACCGAAATTTCAAAAAAAGAATCGCCGGTTGTCGAGCCAGAAAAAATCGAAGATTTGACGACCAAAATTTTGAGCCCGGATTTTCTCACCGAAAATGTGACCACGGAGGAACTCAAAAAAGAAATCGAGCCGGAAATTCAAAAATTGAAAAAAACACCAGAACAGCGAGCCGAACTTTTGGGAAATTTTGAAAAATTAAATCAGGATTTCCGCGCGACTTCTGCGGCGATTAAAAAAGCGCTCGAGGGAACTTTTGAAAAAGGAAAATTGAAAAATTTGACGCCGGAGCAGATGGAAAATTTGCTTCAAAAAGATTCTCGGTACGAAAAATTGTACGCGCAGATGCAGCCCGAATTTGGTCGTGCGCGCGAACTCCAAAAACAAATCGCGGAAACGGGAGCGGTTTTGGCGGTGGACGCGCTCGTCGACGAAAATTACAAATCGCGATTCGACGTTTTCGAGTCGGACGCGCAGGACGTTCCGACCGACGAAAAAACTGATTTTGGAAAAAAATACGAAATTGCCGAAGAATTTTTCACGGGCAGCAACAGCGTCGATCCGGAAAAAATTGAAAATTACGAAATTTTCACGGAAATGCAGCACGGCGTGGCGCGCGCGCGAAACGTCGTTTTGGCAAAAAATGGAATGGAAAAATTGGCGGAACTCGACGCGCCGGTCGCGGAAGATTTTGAAAAAATTCAAACGATCAAAAAACAAATCGCCGAAGCGCGAGAACACGGCCCGATCAACGAAATGTTCGGCGAAAACGAGCTGGTGAATTTGCTCGAAAAAGAAGATCGATCCGCGCACATGCTCGCGAAAAAAAATATTGAAGAAACTTTTGCCGACGTTCCGAAAGTTTTTCAAAAGAAAATCGAGAATTTGACGAAAGAATTTTTGGACAAAAATTCGGGAAATATCGCGACCACAATTTCGATTTTGTCGACCGCGATGACGCACGAATTTAACAAAGAAAAAGATCCTGAAACTGAAAAAGAAGACGGAAGAGTTTGGGATTCGAAACATTTGGATCAAACGACGGCGAACGGAATCGAGGCGCTGATTTTGCGAAAAACGCAGCTCGACGGTTCGGCGAAATTTGCGGACAAAGTGCGAAATTTAAATCCCGACTTTTTTGTGGGAGAACGCCGAAAATTGCGCGACCGAGTTTTGCTTTCAAAATCTGAAATCGAGAATTTTCAAAAACTCGAATCGGAATTCAACAGTTTGGTGCTGCCGTACGAGGGAAAACCGGATTTGCTTTTGAACGACATCGAGGTTCGGTTGAGTTCTGTTTTTCTTAAAAAATTTGCACGCGCGCGCGAAAATGTCAACGCGCATTTGAATTTGCCGGAAATGAGTGAAATTGTTCCGGTTGAACCAAAAGTTGAAATTTCTGGGAAAACTTTGAAATTTAAAAAAGTAAAAAAATCCAGCGGCGCGGGAAAAACCGAAACTTCGGAAAAATAAAATTGAGAAACTTTTTTCAAAAATAAAAAAACTCTCCGAATTCCGAGGAGTTTTTTTAGATTGTTTCGTTTTTCTCGCAATGACATTTTTTTAAATCACATCATCGCGGCGAGTTCGACAAATCGGCAGGAGTAGCCCCACTCGTTGTCGTACCACGCGAGAACTTTTACCAAATCGTCGATCACGAGCGTTTCGGCTGCGTCCACGATCGAGCTGCGCGCGTCGCCCTGAAAATCTTTTGAGACGAGCGGTCGCGTTTCAAATCCCAAAATATGCGGACTTTTTTCCGACGCTTTTTTTAGCGCAGCGTTCACTTCTTCCACCGTTGTTTTTTTCCCAACTTTCACGACGAGATCGACGAGCGAAACCGTTGGTGTCGGAACGCGAACGGCGAGCCCGGTGAGTTTTCCTTCCAAATCTGGGCAGACGATTCCGACGGCTTTTGCCGCTCCGGTGCTGGTCGGAATCATGCTGAGTCCGGCGGAACGCGCGCGGCGCAAATCTTTGTGTCCGACGTCCAAAACTTTTTGATCGTTTGTGTACGCGTGGATTGTCGTCATCAGCCCGGATTTTATTTCAAAATTTTCGTGCAAAACTTTCGCCACCGGCGCGAGACAATTCGTCGTGCAGCTGGCGTTCGAAACCAAAACATCCGTTTTCAAAAGTTCCGAATCGTTGACGCCGAGTACGATCGTGCGAAATTTATCATCTTTTGCCGGCGCGGACAAAAGTACTTTTTTCGCGCCCTGGTCGAGGTGCGGCTGCGCTTTTTCTGCTGTTCGAAAAACGCCGGTGCACTCGAGCACGATGTCGATTTTCAAATTGCCCCACGGAAGATCCGTGATATTTCGTGTCGAAAAACTGTGAATTTTTGTTCCGTCCACGTCGAAAAAAGTTTCATCGCCAGCGCGAACGATCGCAACGTTTTTTTCAAAAATTCCGAAATTCGAATCGAACTGAAAAAGGTGCGCGGTGGTTTCGATCGGCGACGGATCGTTGATCGCGACGAGTTCGAGCTGGTCGGAATATTTCGTCAAAATGAGTCGTGCAGTGGCGCGCCCGATCCGCCCAAATCCGTTGATGGCGATTCGTTTTTTCATGAGATTTTTTAATGTTAAAAATTGAAATGCAGAGAAAGTCTAATTTTTTTTCAAAATTTGGGAACTGAATTTCAGAGATTTTTGAAAAATTTGCGTTTTCCTGTTTTTCTTCGTACACTTCGCTCGAAATGTTTGCATTCCCTGCCATTTTCACAACAACGACAACCGGATAATTTTTCGGAGGTTCTGATGTGAAAACGAACCTCCGCAACCGGAGGTTTTTTTAAAACGTATTTCTTCAAATTTTTTTTCTCAAAAATGTGCGACCAAAATGACGATCTCGAGCTTCGACGAAAACACACCGCGAGCCACGTGATGACTGCTGCGGTAAAAATGCTGCGCTCCGAAATTCGGCTCGGTGTCGGGCCATGGACGGACGAAGGATTTTATCAGGATTTCGATTTCGGCGATGATCCGTTGTCGGACAAAGATTTCAAATCGATCGAGAAAAAAATGCGCTGGATTTGCAACAAAAATTTCAAAATCGAGCGAAAAGAATTTTCCGAAAAAGAAGCGCGCGAAATCTGGAAAAATGATTCGTTCAAACAGGAGCTGGTCGACGGAATTGTCGAAAAAGGCGAACAAATTTCCGCGTACGATTTTGTTGATGAATCGGGGCGTATTTTTTATCGCGACATTTGTGCGGGACCGCATTTGGATTCGACGGGCGAACTCAAAGTTTTCAAACTCACAAAACTTGCTGGCGCGTACTGGCGTGGCGACGAAAAAAATCCGCAGCTGACGCGAATTTACGGAGTGACTTTTTCCACGCCGGAGGGATTGGAAAATTACCAAAAAATGCTCGAAGAAGCGGCACGGCGCGATCATCGAAAATTGGGAAAAGAACTCGATTTATTTTCGTTCCAGGAGGAGGGGCCGGGATTTCCGTTTTGGCATCCAAAAGGAATGCGACTGGTGAATAATCTTGTAGATTTTTGGCGACACGAGCACATCGCTGCCGGGTACGATGAAGTGCGAACGCCGATCATGCTTCACGAAAAATTGTGGCATCAGTCCGGACACTGGGAAAATTACAAAGAAAATATGTATTTCACCGAAATTGACGAGCAGCCGTTCGCCGTCAAACCGATGAATTGTCCGGGCGGAATTTTGATCTACAAAAACTCGCTGCATTCGTACCGCGAGTTGCCGCTGCGCTGGGGAGAACTTGGGCTGGTGCACCGCCACGAAAAATCTGGCGTGCTGCACGGACTTTTCCGCGTGCGAATGTTTACGCAGGACGACGCGCACATTTTCTGCATGGAAAATCAAATTGCGGACGAAGTGGAAAAAATGATCCGATTGTTTCAAAAATTTTACGACACGTTTGGATTCAAATATCGCGTCGAACTTTCCACGCGCCCAGAAAAACGCGTCGGATCAGACGAAATGTGGGAATTGGCAGAATCGATTTTGGAAAAAGTCATCAAAAAATCCGGCATCGATTTCGAAATCAATCCGGGCGATGGCGCATTTTACGGTCCAAAACTGGATTTTCACCTGCAAGATGCGATCGGTCGCAGCTGGCAGTGCGGGACGATTCAACTCGATTTCTCGCTCCCCGAGCGGTTTGACATGAATTTTATCGGCGAGGACGGAGAAAAACATCGCGTTGTGATGTTGCACCGTGCACTTTTTGGATCGCTCGAACGATTTCTTGGGATTTTACTCGAACACACCGCGGGCGCGCTTCCTGCGTGGGTTGCACCGGTTCAAGTTTCTCTGCTGCCGGTGGGCGCGGCGCACGTTGAATTTTCTGAAAAAATTAAAAAAGAATTGGAATCAGCGGGCGCGTTTGTTGAGTTGCTCGATCCGCGGGAAACGCTGGGAAAACGAATTCGTGAATCGCAAACACACAAAGTTCCGCTCGCAGTTGTGATCGGCGATGACGAAGTTTCTTCCGAAAAATTGACTGTTCGAAAATACGGTGAAAAATCCGATCAAAAAATGTCGGTTTCCGACCTTTTGAAACTTTTGAAACCAGAAGCAATTTGACTCTCTTTTTTCTGACCGTAAAATGGAGATCCACATGTCAAAATTTTTTGCCACGGCGACCGCGATCGCAAAACTCAGTTTATTGCTATGTTTTTCGGTTGGGTTGACGTGTGGGCATGCATTCGCGGAATCCGCACCCTGCCACGGACACGAGGATTCTCAACTCGAAAAATCAACCGAAAATTCGGCGTGTGATCATTGTTTGCAATCAGCAAAAACGTGGAGTGAAAATGCGATTTTTTCTCTCTCGAGAATCGAAGCACCGGAAGTTCCGGCGCTGATTTTGGCCAGTTGGGAAATCGAAATTCCAGAATTAATTGCTGAAAAAACACTTTTTTTGCCACAGGATTTTGTGTTTGACGACAGACTGCTCCGGCAGATTCGCTCGGTCGTGTTGGTGGTTTAAAATTGGGATTCGTGTTTTCGAGTATTTTAAAAATTATCTTTTTATCTTTTTTCAAAATGTCTAAAAAATATTTCGTGTTCGGTTTTTTGACCATTGCTTTTGGCGTGGGGTTGATGCTTTTGTCTCAGGGATCTGCGTTTCAGGCGAGTTCGTTTGATCCGACGGCGGAAATCGCAGACTGCGGATGTGGTTCTGCAGAGTGTGATTGTGGCGCAGATTGCACGGGCGATTGTGATTGCGGATGCAGCGAATGTTCTGAAAAAGAATCAGTTGCAGCGCCAGCAACCGCACCAACGTGTGGTGTCAAAAAAGCAACAAGTGATTGTTCTGCGGGGAGTTTGTGTGGTGGATCGTGCGGAAGTGCGACCTGCGACGCGGCGACCGGTGGAAGTTGCGGTTGCGGAAGCTGATTGTTGATCGGTAAAAAATTATCCCCGTTCGGGTTTCTGGGCGGGGATTTTTTTGACTCGGAGCGAAGATTTTGAAAGAATGGAATCGTAGATTAATCCATTTTTATGGTAAAATCTCTTTTTTCATCCTGGTAAAAATGGCGAAAAAAAGTGGCCGATTTCCGTTTGTTTTTGAGATTTTGATCGGAATTCTTTTGTTTATTGTGGTTGTTTGGGGGTTATCTCGTGTGAATATTTTTCATTCAAAAACAGATTCAAATTTCGTGATCGAAAATGAAAAAACGCAGATTTCTGAAGAATTAAAAACGACGGCCACGCCGACGGAAGATTTAAGAATTCCTGATTTTGAAATAGATATGGATGCGTTGCGAGCGCCGCAGGGGGATTTGAACGAAGAATCCGAGTCTGCAAATTCGGGTGTGGAATCTGAGCCAGAAATTGTTTCGCCACCAGAAGTGGTGGAAGAAATTTTACCAGAAATAATTGTGATCGCGCCGATGTCGGCGCAGGCGACCGTCGATGAATTTTTTGCGGCGTACAATAAAAAAGATTTCGAGCGTGCGTGCGCGCTGATGTCTCGTTCGAAATGCGACGAGCGAATGTTCGGCGCGGTGGAGCGATTTTCCCAGGAATTTGAAAAAACCGTCGACGGCTACAAAAACGTGAAAGTGTGGGCGCCGTCGCTGCCGGAGGGATTTCACAGCGACGTGGTTTGCGTCGGGTACGAGTACGCGTACAAAAACGATTCGAATCCGAAAAAAATTCAGGAAATTTTGAGTTTTTATCTCGACGAAAAAGAACCCGGATTTTGGGAAATTCGTTCCCGCGTGTGCGAACGAAAAATGCTGAATCAAAAAATCGAAGTTCCGTGTCCGCTGCAGGCGATTCGACCGTTTTGTTTGTGAGAATTTTTTGGCAGAAGTTTTCAAATTTAAAAAAATCACCGGAGATTTCCGATAATTTTAATCGTGGTGCACGAGAGAGGACTTGAACCTCCACGGGAGAATAAATTCCCACTAGCCCCTCAAGCTAGCGCGTCTACCATTTCGCCACTCGTGCACGTTGTCGCTCGCCTGCGCGCGTTTCATTTTTGCGCTGAAAAATTTCACTGGCGTGGCGGCGGCGCTTTTTTCCTCGCAAACACGAATTTGTCGAATTTGTTCGGAGTTTTTCAAAACGTAAAAAAGAGCGCGGCGATTTTATTTTTTCTCCAGAAGTTGTCAAACTTTCCCGCGCGAGGTACACTGCGCGCGATGAATTTTTCTGAAAAACTGGAATCGGCGGTGCGCGAAAAAAATTCGTGTTTGATGCTCGGACTCGATCCGAACATTTCCAAAATGCCGAAATTTCTCCCAAAAACAGCAGCCGGCGCGCAGGAGTTTTGCGAAAAAATTCTCGACGCGACGCACGATCTGATCTGCGGTGTAAAAATTCAGATGGCGTATTTCGAGCAGTTTGGTTCGGCGGGAATTGCCGCGGTTGAAAATTTGCTCAAAAAATCGCGCGATCTCGGACTGATCACGATGATCGACGGAAAACGCAACGACATCGGTGCGACGGCCGAAGCGTACGCAGCGGCATATTTGGCGGACGGGCCACTGGGTGCGGATTGTTGCACGGTCAACCCGTTTCTCGGTTCCGACGGCGTGCTGCCGTTTGTCAAAAAGTGCGAAGAAAATGATCGTGGAATTTTCGTTCTCGTGCGCACGTCGAATCCGTCCGCGCTCGAATTTCAAGGCGGAAAAGAAGAAATTTCTCTGCGCGTGGCAGAAAAAATTGAAGAATGGAATATCACAACGCAGTCACCAAAAAATATGTTGTCGTCGGTCGGTGCGGTGATCGGAGCGACGATCGAGCCAGATTTTCTCAAATTTTTTCGCGACGAAATGCCGCACGCGTGGTTTCTTTGTCCAGGAGTCGGCGCGCAGGGCGGCAGTTTGGATGCGGTCAAAAATGTGCGAGTCAATGGGCTCGGCGTTTTGATTCCGGTGTCGCGATCGGTTTTGTACGCGAGCGCGGATGAAAATTTTGTCGCGGCCGCGCGGGACGAAATGCAAAAACTGTGGGAGTTGCAGGCGGACTAAATTGTTCGTGTTGGCACGACCAGAATATTTAGATCAGACGCGGCACAAAACTAATTTTCCAAAATTGCTTTGATTCGGCGCACGCCGCGGGATGACGATTCTTCTTTTTTGATTTTGAAAATTCCCAGATCGCCGGTGCGTTGCCAGTGCGGGCCGCCGCAGAGTTCGCGCGACCAGGTTTTTCCGGCGTCGTCTTTGAACGTAAAAATTTTCACCGTGTCGGGATATTTTTCCCAAAACGCGCCGACAACCGTCGGATCGTTTTCTGCGTCGACTTTTGGAATTTCTTCCAAACTCTGTTCCGCGTCCGCCGCGATCGCATCGTTCACAAATTTTTCGACGGCAGATTTTTGGTCGTCCGTCATTTTTTCATCGTGACTAAAATCGAATCGTAGCCGCTCTGGGGTGATGTTCGAACCGCGTTGCTCGACGTGATCGCCGAGAACTTTTCGCAGTCCAGCGACCATCAGGTGCGCCGCGGTGTGTAGTTTCACCGTCGCGTCGGTCGTGTCGCCGAGTCCGCCTTTGAATTTTTGTTCCGCGCCAGCGCGTGACATTTCTGCGTGTTTTTTCTCCGCTTCGTCAAAACTTTTTCGATCGATTTCCAAATCTTTTTCAGCGCAGAGTTCGGCCGTCATTTCGAACGGAAATCCGTACGTTTCGTACAACCAAAACGCTTTTTTTCCGGCGAGTTTTTTTGGCGCATCGTGTTTTTTTGCTGCGTCCAAAATTTTGTCCGCCAATTTTTCAAATTCGCGCTCGCCCGAAATCAAAGTTTTTCGAAACTGATCTTCCTCTCGCACGATTTCTTCGAAAATAAAATCGTTGTTTTTTTCGAGTTCCGGATAATTTTTTCCTAATTTTTCAATCACAACTTCCGCGAGCGGCAGCGTGAGATTTTCCGTGATTCCGAGTTTCATCCCGTGGCGAACGGCGCGACGAATCAGTCGGCGCAAAATGTAGCCCTGATCGGTGTTGGACGGTGCGACGCGATCGCCCAAAATAATTGTCGCGGTGCGGATGTGATCCGCCAAAATTCGGGCGGAAAAATGGAGTTCGGTTTCCGCGGTCGGGTTTTGAAAAACATCGAGATGCCCCGAAAGTTCCGCGATTTTTTCCAAAATTTCTGCGAACGCGTCGGTTTCAAACACCGATTTTTTCCCGTTCAAAATCGCCACGGTGCGCTCCAACCCCATTCCGGTGTCGACATTTTTTTGCGGCAAATTTTCCAAACTTCCGTCCGATTTTCGATCGAACGTCATAAAAACGTCGTTCCAGATTTCGACCCAGTGCGGATCGTCGTGCGTTTTTTGAAAATCCTCCGGAGCCGGCTCGTCGCCTGTCCAAAAAAACATTTCCGTGTCGGTGCCGCATGGTCCGGTGTCGCCTTTTTTCCACCAGTTTTCAGATTTCCCGAGAAACGCGATCCGCGATTTCGGCACGCCAGATTTCCCCCAAAATTCCGCAGATTCCGCGTCCCGCGGCGCGTCGTCGTCGCCCGCAA
Source organism: bacterium (assembly GCA_018648585.1). Taxonomy (GTDB): domain Bacteria; phylum Patescibacteriota; class Gracilibacteria; order UBA4473; family UBA4473; genus JABGQW01. Next base: position 21,128 of record JABGQW010000010.1, read on the forward strand.
AAACCGAAACTGCCAATTTCGCCAGCGGCAATTTCAGCGTTTCCGTCAAAAATTCGAAACTCCACGCGATCTGCTCTTTTTTAAAATAATCGCCGAGCGACCAGTTTCCCAACATTTCGAAAAAAGTCAGGTGCGTCGCGTCGCCCACTTCGTCGATGTCGCCGGTGCGCACGCATTTTTGGAAATTCGCGAGCCGCGTGCCAGCCGGATGTTTTTCGCCGGAAAGGTACGGCACGAGCGGGTGCATCCCGGAATTGTGAAAAAGCGCGGTCGGATCATTTTCTGGCAAAACTCCTGCAGACGGAATGATCGCGTGATTTTTTTCTCTCCAAAAATCGAGCCATTTTTTCCGCAAATCGTCGGTGGTGATTTTCATTTTTTCAAATTCACAAAAAAATTCGCTCGCAAAAAATACCGGAATTTCGTCGTCCGGTCAATCCGCGTCGTGTTTTCCAAATTATTTGTAAAAAACTTTCACCGCGCGCTGTTCGCCTTCGCCGATCGAGTCGGTCGTCATTTCAGGGAAATTGTTCGCGATCCACACGTGCACGAGCCGTCGAAAATACGGACTCATCGGATTGAGTTTGATTTCAGAAAGATTTCGTTCGCGCATCAATTCGAGCGTGCGCTCAACTTTTTGCATCACTTTGGATTCCTGATCTTGTCGGTAGTTGTCGACGTCGACCGTCACAAAAATCTTTTCTTCGTTTTGTGACCACAAAATGTTTTTCAACAAAATCTGCAGCGCGTTGAGTGATTGTCCGTTTCGTCCGATCAATCGAGCAGCGTTGTCGGTTTCAATATTTGCGCGGTAGTGTCCGTTTTCTTCGGTCACCGTGACCACAGAATATGTTGCTTCGAATTTATCGAGCAAAAGTTTGAGCGTTTTTTGAATAATTGTTTCCATTTCGAGCGAGATTCTAAAAAATTTTCAAGATTCGTCAAGTGGCTCCGAGCATTTGAGATTTGATCAAAAAAACGATGAGCCACGCGAGAAATGTTACGGCAAGTCCGGTGAACGCGTACTTGATCGTGTTTTTTGCCTGTTCTTTGTCGTCGGTCGCCCCGCTGATAATTAATTGAAATCCGCTGTACAAAAGTAAAATCACGGCGATCGATCCGGCGAGTTTTGCGAGAAGATCGATAATTTTTACCACAAAAATAAAAACGTCTTCGAGATGCAAATCGCCCGTTTCGATTTTTTGCGCCAAAACTGGATTTGTGTCGCTGCTCGGGAGAATTCCGTCAAAATCTTCCGTCTGCGAAAAACGATCGGCATTATTTTCCTCCGTCTGCGCCGAAACAGCAGAAATCAAAAATCCGTTCAAAACAAGCACTGGAAGCGTCAACAAAAATAAAAATTTCTTCATTCGGTTTCGATCAGCATTTTCAAGAAAAAACAGGCAGAAGTCAAACTCCTGCCTGAGTGGGTTTTTGAAATTACGAAATGTTAATTAATTTTCAAATTTACACCTGTTCTTTTTTCTTTCTTTTTTTTGGCATCGCTTTTTGTCGCAACGATTCGATTTCTTCAACGGTTCCAGTTAATGTACTTTCTAAATTTTCTGTAAGATTTTGATAAATTGGAATCGACAGTTTGATTTTTGGATTTTCTGAAAAAATAAATTCTATCGAGTGAGTTTCTTCGTTTTTGATGACAGAATTTTTTGTCGGCATCGAATTCAAAACTTCGATGGGAAGATTGTGTGTCGCCAGAAATTTTTTTATCAAATAAAATATTGGTACAAAGTCGGCCCAGTATTCTGACTCTTCTCGTATTCCTAAAATTTTGAAACTCAAAAATTCTAGAATCTTTTCTTTTCCGGATCTTGCGTTTACTTTTTCTTGATTCATAAAACTTGTTTTTGTAAAAATTAATAAAATAAAAAATTTGCTTGAAAAAAATTTCGAATATTCAAAATCTCGTTCAAATTTACTTTTTTTCCATTTCGTTATTTCAAACATCTTTTTGCCAGTCCTGGTCGGAGATCGTGGCGATCCCGCTCAAAAATCATGACCGGCGGAGTGTATGAATGATTTCCTCGCTGTCAAATTTTTTTAAAACAACAGGATTTGACATTTGTGCTCGTATTTTTACAATCTCGTCGAGTTTTTTTAAAGTCTGAAAATGTCAAAAATTCTGCCACTCGACAAAGTCCGAAATATCGGAATTATTGCGCACATCGACGCGGGAAAAACAACCGTGACTGAGCGCGTACTTTTTTACACTGGAAAATCCCATAAAATTGGCGAAGTTCACGAAGGTGAGGCGACGATGGACTGGATGGAACAGGAGCAGGAACGCGGAATCACAATTACTTCTGCGGCGACAACTTGTTTTTGGAAAGATTGTTTGATCAATATTATTGACACTCCGGGGCACGTGGATTTCACCGTCGAAGTGGAACGATCGTTGCGCGTTTTGGATGGAGCGGCGTGTATTTTTGACGGAGTGGCGGGCGTGGAGCCGCAGTCAGAAACCGTTTGGCGACAAGCCGACAAATATAATGTTCCGCGATTGTGTTTCATCAATAAACTCGATCGAACCGGCGCGTCATTTTGGCGAAGTTACGAATCGATCACCGAACGTTTGACGAAAAACGCATTTCCAATCCAAATTCCAATCGGAATCGAAGGTGGATTTCGTGGAATCATCGATTTGATCACAATGAAAGCGACGTTGTACTACGATGATTTGGGAAAAGATATTCGTGTTGAAGAAATTCCTGCGGACATGAAAGCTGAAGCCGAAGAATGGCGAGAAAAAATGATGGAATCGGTTTGCGGTTGCGACGAAGAATTGATGGAAAAATATCTCGACGGAGCCGATATTTCAGAAGAAGAAATTTTACGCGGAATGCGTCGTGCCGTGATCGCGAACGAGTTTGTTCCGGTTTTGACGGGAACCGCTTTGAAAAATAAAGGAGTGCAGCCGTTGCTCGATAAAGTTTGTGAGATTTTGCCATCACCGCTTGACATTCCGCCAGCGGAGGGACACGACGCAGACGATTTGGAGAAAAAAATTTCGTGTCCACCGAAAGCAGATGGACCGCTTGCCGCACTCGCATTCAAAATTGCGACCGATCCGTACGTTGGAAGACTTTCGTTCGTTCGCGTGTACGCGGGAACGCTGGTTTCTGGTTCGTACGTGTACAATCCAACTTCTGGAAAAAAAGAGCGAATTGGCCGATTACTTCAGATGCACGCCAACACGCGAGAAGAAATTCAAGAAATTCAAGCGGGGCACATCGGTGCGGTTGTTGGTTTGAAAGCAACGCGAACCGGCGATACACTTTGTGACGAAAAAAATCCGTTTTTGCTTGAATCGATCGATTTTCCTGAACCAGTGATTCAGATTTCCATCGAACCAAAAACGAAAGCCGATCAGGAAAAAATGGGAATCGCGCTTCAAAAATTAGCCGAAGAAGATCCAACGTTCCGAGTCCACACAGACGATGAAACAAATCAGACAATTATTTCTGGAATGGGCGAATTGCATTTGGATATTATTGTCGATCGAATGAAACGCGAATTCAAAGTGGAAGCAACGATCGGACAGCCGCAAGTGGCGTACCGAGAAACGATTCAAAAAGAAGTGGTGGCGGAATATGTTCACAAAAAACAATCTGGTGGACGCGGACAGTTTGCGCACATCATGTGTAAAATGAGACCGGGAGAACCGGGCGCGGGATTCAAATTTATCAACTCGATTCGGGGAGCTTCGATTCCAAATGAGTACATTCCCGGTTGTGAAAAAGGATTTAAAGAAGCGATTACTCGCGGAATTTTGGCGGGGTACCAGGTGGTGGACGTGGAAGTTGAATTGTTCGACGGAAAATATCACGACGTGGATTCTTCCGAACTTGCGTTTAAAATCGCGGCAGCACAAGCATTTAAAGAAGGAGGAAAAAAAGCTTCGCCGGTGATTCTCGAGCCGTTGATGGATGTGGAAATCGTGACGCCGGAAGATTATCTCGGAGACGTGATGGGAAATGTTTCGTCAAAACGAGGAATTATCCAAGAGCAGGGCGCGCGCGGTCTCAATAAATTTGTCAAATCAATGATTCCACTCGGAGAAATGTTTGGGTACGCGACCGAGTTGCGTTCGATGACGCAGGGACGTGCGAGTTACACGATGGAATTTGGACACTACTCAAAAGTTCCAAACAGTGTTGCGGAAAAAATTATTGCGGATCGACAGGGGTAAGAAAATTAAAAATGAAAAATTAAGAATTAAAAATTCTTGGAAATTGTGAAAACACCTCGCGCGATCGGGGTGTTTTTTTTGACAAAAAAACATTTTCGTGGAATAAATTTTTTCGATGTCAAAAAATCTCGTCATCGGACAGGGACTCGGATCGCAGCAGCCGTGGTCGCACGATTTGGCGCGAGAGTTTGAAAATCGTGGAATTTTCACGTGGAACGAAAAAATGCCGGATGCGGAATTTCCAACCTCTGAAACCGCGGGAAAATGGAGCGCGATTTTTCAAAAAATTTTCACGCCGGAAACCACGGCGTTCGTGCACTCGGCGAGTGCGATTTCGGCGATCGATGCGCTGCGAAATGCGGAACTTCAAAACCTCATTTTTCTCGCGGGCTGGTGCGCCGATCCCGGACAAAAACTCGATCCGTGGGGAAAAACGGTTCGCAAAATTTTCACGCGGAACGGTGAATATTTTCTCGCGCCATTTTTGGAACTTTTAAAAAAACATGCGCCCGATTGGCAACATTTAAAAAATTCTGTGCACGGAAAAATTTGCATCGTTTTTTCCGCTGACGATCCGTACGTGCACCTGAGCGAAGCCGAATTTTTTCACAAAAAATTTCCTGGCTCCGAACTTTTAAAAATTGAAAACGCGGGACATTTTGAGTTTCGTCCGGGAAATAAAAATCGCGCGGCAAAGAATGAAAAATTGCCAGAAATTTTGCGACAAAAAATTTTGGAAATCGTCTGAAAATTATTTCGCAAATTTTTCCACCAATTTCACCAGCAACGATTTTTTTTCGTCCAAACTTTTTGCGTCGCGCGCCTCGATCCGAATCGCGATTTTTGGACTCGTGTTGCTGCAGCGGATGATCCACCATTCGCCATTTTCGCCGTCCCAGCGTACCCCGTCGGTCGTGTCGAGATTTTTAAATTTTTTCGAAAGTTCCGCGCGCACTTTTTCCAAAATCTCAAATTTGTGCTCGTCCGGCACCGAAATTTTTTCACTAAATTCCAACAAATCTGGCCAGCGAACGGTGATTTCGTGCAGCAGCGCGGGGAATTTTTCCACCGCCGCCAAAAATCTCAACGCCGCGAGACACGCGTCGTCGTGTCCGTAAAAATTTTCTCCGATCATAAAATGCCCCGATTGTTCGCCGCCGAGCCGCGCGTCGTGCGCGTGCATCGCCTCCTCGATAAACGAGTGCCCGGTTTTGCTGCGAATCGGGTGTCCGCCAATTTCGCGAATTTTTTCTGCGAGCAGCGCCGAACTCATCGCGTCCACCACGATCGGCGCGCCGGGATTTCTGCTCAAAAAATCTGCAGCCAGCACGAATAAAATTTTATCCGCACTCAAAATCGTTCCGTTTTTTTGTACGACGCCGAGTCGGTCACCGTCGCCGTCAAATGCCAGCCCAAATTCCGCGCCGGAGTTTTTCACTGCCGCGATCAAATCCTGTAAATTTTCTGGCCGCTCGGGATCTGGCTGGTGGTTTGGAAAATTCGGATCGAGATCGCAAAAAAGTTCCACAATTTCGTGTTCAAATTTTTTCAAAACTTCCGGATAAAAAATTCCGGCAACACCGTTTCCCGCGTCGACAACAAGTTTTCGCGCCGTTTGCGCCGGCGTGATTTTGCGGATTTTTTCGACGTATTTTTCAAAAAAATCAATTTTTTCGCAGCCGTTCGCGCACGTTCCAAAAGTTTTTGCGCCCGGACACTCGAGACATTCTGCGCGTTTTTGAATTTCCAAAATCTCGTCGCCGCACACCGCGCCGCGGCGGGCGGTGAGCTTCAATCCGTTGTCGGCGGGTGGATTGTGGCTCGCGGAGATTTGGATCGTCGCGTCAAAAGTTCCTGCGTGCAGCGCAAAATAATTCACCGGTGTCGGCAAAATTCCGCCCCACACCGTTTCCGCGCCAGCGGCTTCGAGTCCCGCGATCACCGCCGGCCAGAGCGCGGCCATCGAATTCCGTCCGTCGCCCGACACAAAAATGCGTGGTTTTTCGATTCCGAATTTTTCAGAAATGTGCTGGCCGAACGCCCGCGCGATCACAAAAAATCCGTCTTCATCGAAGTCCACGAACGCTTCGCCGCGAATGTCGTACGCCCGAAAAATTTTCGAATTGAGTTTCATCGGTGGAATTTTAGCGGAGGAAAATAAAAAAGCCGAGATTTTTTTTGACACGACTTGACTTCTTTGTAAAATCGCTGCGCAATTTAATCTTGTTTTAAAATAATTTTTAAAAATTTGAAAGAATGAAAAAGTTTCTGTTGGTGGCAGCCGTTTTCTCGGCATCGGCTTTTGGCATCGCTGCGGCGATGAATAGCGCGCAAGATTTACGAAATGAGGGATCGTACCAAAATTATGATAAAGGACGCAGCGGAGACAGCGGTGTCCGCGCGATGGATATTTCCGGTCATATTTATTCCAACGCAGATTTGACGAATAAATTGTACAAAAAAAATCCGAACGGGGATTCTCGTGCTGAGGGAGTGAATGTGTACCAATTTCTCAATTGGAAACAGGCGCGACGACAAGCGTACTGGGAAACCGATGGCGACAGAAAATCGTACAAAAAAGCGTTTGGCTACATTATTCCACGAACAGAGTTGAAAAAATTACGAACAGTGGATCTCATTCGTCGAGAAAGTGATTTGAACGGAGAAGTTTCGGGACGCGAAAAATTGCTCCGAATGTACCGATAAAATAAGTTGAGAGTTCAGAGTTCAGAGTTTTAAAAAAGTTGAAAGTTGAGAGTTGAGAGTTTCGAGTTTTTCAAAAAACAACAACTTCCTGCCCCGGGAAAAAACTGCGTTCTGGAAAAAAACAACCCCCTCGCCCCCTTGTCAGGGGGAATGCGGGGAAAGTTTTAAAAAGTTGAAAGTTGAGAGTTGAGAGTTGAGAGTTCAGAGTTTTAAAAAAGTTAAAAGTTGAGAGTTGAGAGTTCAGAGTTTTCAAAAAATTAGAGAACGCAGATCTGCGTTCTGTGAAAGTTCAGAGTTTCGAGTTTTTCAAAAACAAAAAATATTCGAAGATTGGCGAGCGGAGCGAGCCAATCAAGTTTTTTAAAAATTCGTTTCTGCCGGAGGCTTTTTGAAAAGTTGAGAATTTCGAGGCGGGAGCGCAGATTTGCGTTCCTTTAATTTTCTTTTTATTGCATTTCTTTTTCAAATCCGTAAAAATTCCGTCCGAAATGAAGTCGTACCGGATTCAGACTTTTGGCTGCCAGATGAATTATTCCGACTCGGAGCGCGTCACGAGCGTTTTGGATCGCTGTGGTTTGTGTTTGGCTGGAGAAAATGATTCGCCGGATGTTTTGATTTTCAACACGTGTTCGGTTCGGCAGCGAGCGGAAGACAAAGCCGTCGGCGCGATGCGCGATGCGCGGAAACAATTTCCAGCCGCGCGGATCGGTGTGACCGGCTGCATGGTTCGCCAGACGGGAACGGCGGCGGACAGTCGCGACCAACTTTTGAAATTGGATTCTGTGGATTTTACGTTCCGGATTGAAGACGCGGCGCGATTGCCAAAAATTCTTTCGAGTTTTTCTGGATTTGAAAACGTGCTGCCAGAATTCGAAAATTTTTTCGGAACGGGCGAGATTGAAAATTATTTTCGCATCGCTCCAAAAGTGAAAAATCCAGCGCAAGTTTTTGTTCCGATCACGCAGGGCTGCGACAAATTTTGCACGTACTGCATCGTGCCGTACACGCGCGGACGCGAAATTTCGCGACCGATCGGTGAAATTTTGGACGAGTGTGAAAATCTCGTTCGTGCGGGCGCGCGAGAAATCACGTTGCTCGGGCAAAACGTAAATTCGTTCGTTTCCGACGGCGAAAAAAGTTTTCCTGAACTTTTGAAAAAAGTCGATGAGCTCCACAAAATCGGACTTTCGCGCACGCGATTTACTTCTGCTCATCCGCAGGATTTTACCGACGAAGTTGTCGATGTTTTGGCAAAAATGAAAACGGCGTGTCCGTACGTGCATCTGCCCGTGCAGCACGGATCGGACAGAATGTTGCGTGCGATGAATCGCAATTATTCGGTGGAAAAATACGAGAAAATTATTTCAAATCTCCGAAAAAAAATTCCAAACTGCACGCTTGCGACGGATGTGATCGTCGGATTTCCGGGTGAGACGGAGGACGATTTTTGGCAGTTGTGCGAGGTTGCGCGTCGGATGAGGTTTGATTTTTCATATACGGCGATTTTTTCTCCACGGAAAAACACACCAGCTTCTCGAATGAAAAAAGATTTTATTCCACAGGAACAAAAACGAGAACGGTTTCATGCGTTCGATACGATTGTGAAAGATTCGGCATTCGCACGGCGTGAAAAATTTATCGGACAAACTTTGGAAATTTTGGTTGAATCGTCGCAGCCGCAATTAGGTGGAACTTTTCTTAATGGTGGGCGCAGTCGTGAATTTCTTGAAACTTATTTTCTTTCGGATCAATCGTTGATTGGAAAAGAAGTGTCCGTCAAAATCACGGGACGAAAAGGATACGTTTTAGATGGGGATTGGGTTGGGAAAAATAAGGGAAAGCAGAAACCTGCGGGCTTACGAGCAGTTTAAAAAAGAATGAATCAATTTTTTTTGAGCTTGGATTTGGCGGCGTGAATAGTGAATAAAATCAGGACTGCATGGTTCAAGAAATAAAGAGAAAAACTCTTGATTTTTTGTAAAACTTCTGGTAAGATGTCCTGATTTTTCTCAAAATTTCAATTAAATAAATAACAAAAAAATGAAAAATCTTTACTCGGTTTCGGTCGCATCTCATCACAGATTTCTCTTTGCAGCCAAAGATGTGATCGGAGCGGATGTACAAAATAAACAGATTTCTGTTGAAAATAAGGCTTACAATGATGTGGCAGTCTGGACGAAGGATGCAGCAAATAAGTTGGGAGACGATGTTTCTACGTATATTAAAAAGGAAAATCTTAAAAAAGACACAACGGTGCGAGAGGTTCAATCAGGAGATTCTGTGGGAGCAATTGCACTTGGATTCAAAAAAGAAGGATGGCTCGACGTCAAAAGTATTTACGGTGCAAAAGCAAAATATGCAGAAGGATTTGAACCTTCGCAAAAACAGATCGATAAATGGAATATCCCTGCCGATGCAGTGGCAAAAATGAAAGCAGGAGAACCATTTCCTCTTTCGTATGCCAATTTCCTTTTTCCAGGACAAAATGTCTGGGTTGAGGGAACGGATACTGTTGTGATCGGAAAAGGAACGCCAGAAGAAAAGGGAGAAACACCAGAAGAAAAATTAAAAAGAGAGGAGGAAGAAAAAAAAGCAAAAGAAGAAAAAGAGCGAAAAGCTAAGGAAGAAGCAGACAAAAAAGCAGCAGAGGAAGAATTACAGAGATTGGAAGGCGAAGCAAAAAAAGCGAAAGAAGTCGCAGCTGCAGCGAAAGTCGAAGCAAAAAGATTACAAGCAGAAGCTGATGTGGCAACCGCGGCAGAAAAAGTGCAAAAACAAGCGGAAGCAGATGCAGCGAAAGCAGTCGCTGAGGCAACACAAAAGGCTGCAGATGAAGCCGAGGCCGCAAAAGAGGCTTGTAAAACGGAGGAGGAAGAAGAAAGACTTAAAAAAGACGCAGAGGAGCAACAAAGATTGAAAGACGAAGAAAAGAGACGCCTGGAAGATGAGAAGAAATGCGAAGAAGATGCGGAGAAAGAAGCAAAAAGAATTGAAAAAGAGGAAGAGGAAAGAAAAAAGAAAAAAGGAGGAATTAATTTGCCCAAAGGGAAGACAATCGGAAATGATACAATCGTGACTCCAATAGTTGTCCCAGATACAACGGTGACTCCGATTGTTGTCCCAGATACAACAGTGACTCCAATCGTTTTGCCCAAAGGGAAGACAATCGGAAATGATACAATCGTGACTCCAATTGTTGCCCCAGACACAACGGTAACTCCAATAGTTGTACCAGACACAACGGTGACTCCAATCGTTTTGCCGGGGGGGAAGACAATCGGAAATGATACAATCGTGACTCCGGTTGTTGTACCAGATACAACGGTGACTCCAATTGTTGTGCCAGATACAACGGTAACTCTGATTGATTTACCAGTAGGAAATACACTTAGCTCAGTGGACAAAAATGAAGACTTAATTGCGGACGCAGGAAACCAAAAAAGTTGGTGGAATCGCTTAGTTGGTTAATCAGCAAAGAATAAAAAGAAATATAAAAAGAGGTGAATATTCACCTCTTTTTTTTGTAGATTTATAAAAAACCAACATAGATAAAAAGGGAATACTTGCGCATTCCCTTTCAATATCTTTCAGTTGATAGTGTTTTAATTCACACTAGCGTACCACAGACCTGATATTGCTACCGAGTCTGTTTCTGCATGTTTCCTTGGCAATGGAAAAAGGCCTTTGTTTGAGTTCTGGTTTAACACCAAGAATTCAGAATTTGCCAATTTCCAAACGGGTGCCTCTGTTCCAAACTTGAAATTTACCGTTGAATCCGCTTGTGTCTTGAATATAAAGCCAGGATCGTTGGTTTGATCCAACTGTACGGATAGTACGTTTCCTGCAATATTTCCAAGGAATGATTCCAATTTTGGCAATGTGTTAACGGAATCGGGCATCGATTTCCAGTCCAGTTGTGTCAATTTTTTAATTGCTTGGTCGTGTCCAGCAATTAGGTCCGGAATAAAACTCTTCTCCGCGATTATGAAGTCTGTTCGGTTTCTTAAATAATAGCCAAGCATCCAGGCATCTTCCTCATCTATGAGTGAGAATATGGCATCGGAATTTTCATTGATTATTTTTTTGAAATCAGCATTTCCCAGGACAGTTCTTCCCATTTTCATGATTGTGGCTTTGTTAGCGACAAGGAATGAATCGTTTTCAATAACAAACTGGATCACATCACTGTGATCATTTACTAAGGAGATTACATCTCCTTTTTGTAGAAGAGTTATGGTTCCTTTCGGAGCCAACAGGAAGAATGCAATTACAATTGCTACTAGCAGAGCGCCAACGCCTGCAAAAAAGTTTCGGTTAAAAAATTCTTTTTTCATAATAAATTTGTTTAAAGGATTAAATTATTAAATTATTAAAATTATATATCTGAGCGTGAAACCCTGAGTCGCGTCGACCCACGATATCACACTCAGACCGGGAGAAATCTCCCAACCTTTAAAACATTTAAAATGAAATTTTTTTGGTACGCCGTGTTTTCAAAGAACAACATCAAATAGAAAGATCTGCCTTTGTAGATGGAGCGTCCGAAGAGTTTCCAGCCATTTCAAAGGCAAATGAGTTTATTTGATTTAAAAGAACATATGTATTATATATCCCTTTTGAGGATTTGTCAATACTTTTTCCTAAAAAGTCCTAAGTTTTTGAACCCAAAAAATGCGGGAACCATGATGTATAAAGGAAAAAACGGAGTATAATATAGAACGAAAGAACCCATTTTATAACCCGTTTTTTCATGAATAAATATATCCTTGATTCCATAAAAAACAACACGAAAACGGTGTTTCTGAAAATGAGTGTTCCCCAGAAAAAAGCGCTCACCTTAATGATAAAGCGCATATTTCAAACGGGAAGCGGGATTTTGCAGCATTTGGGCGACGGAAGTAAACAACTCCCCAAAACAATTGCTCAAAAATTCTCACGACATCTTGGAAATCTTGATTTACTAAATCCTGTGGAAAGTTTTTCTGACCGTCAAATTTTAAAATATTTACCTAAAGATGGTGTTATCGCGTACGATTTAACGGATATTGCGAAACCTACAGCAAAGAAAATTGAAAATATGACCATGGCGTTTGATGGGAGTCAGCGACGAAAAGGACGCGGATTTTTTGTACACGGAGTGGGATTCGGGAACCTCTTGTGGCGGCTCAGAATGCATGATAATACACGCCATTGCTTGCCTCAGATACGGAAAGAGATTCTTACTAAATTGATAAAACTAACGAAAATGCGAAACCCAATTTTCGCCTTAGATCGAGGAAATGATGACCGAAAATTATTTGAATTTTTAAGTGAGAAATCTACTCGATTTATCGTGCGCTTGAAGTGTGATCGACATGTTATTTTTAGCGAAACAGGAGAAACTAAGCGAGTCGATCAAATCCAGACAGGACGCTACAAAGTCCTTATTTCCAAAGACGGAACGGAACAACGAAAAACCCCAGAATATTGTTCATATCAGCTCGTTATTTTTCAAAAACAAAAATCTAAAAAATCACCGATTCGTCTCCTGATCTCGAACAATTTAGATCCAGAAAACGAACTCACTAATAAGCAAATTATAAATCTATATCTACAATGCTGGGGAGTCGAGAATTCTTTTAAGCAGATAAAATCTACTTTAAACCTTGAAGATATTTGAGTTTTAAAGTTCAAAAAATTTCAGAATTTTGTTTCGCTGTTGCATTTTTGTTCGTTGTTGAACGAATTATTGCTCGCACGCGTGCAGGAAAATATAAAAATCTTTCAAAATATATCGCTTACAAAAATATTCTATGAATATAAAAAATTCCTAAAACGGTACACCCTGACTATCAATTCTCACTCTTTCTTTCGTTTTCTGCAAAAGATTTTTCCGACTTTTTCCGTTTACAGAAAAAAGCCCAAAACTCAATCACAGCCTTCCTTGTTTCAATTCTTACATGAAAAACTTAGGACTTTTTAGTTTTTCATTTTGTCAAACATATTTCGAAAAAACGCAAAAACCAGACTTCTCAAAAAGATCCATTTTTTGATTCTTGCGATCAAAATCCAAAATTCTGGAAAAAATATTTTTTCTTTTTCTCGAGAAAATCTCGTGAAATTTCACCAATTTCTCCGAGAATGAGTTTTTTATTTAGCGTTGCGATCTTGTTAAATCTGATCGTCGAATCAACTTTCAAGCCGTTTTCGGCGGATTTTTTTATCGGCAATCCGTCGGATTTTTGGTGTGAACTGATGAACGCGACGATGAGATCAGCGGTTTCATTTTTTGCGGAAATAATCAGCGCGGGACGGATTTTTGTCGAAGTCAAATCGGTGAATGGGAACGGAATTAAAACGATTTTTCCAAACTCAAACATATCGTTTTTTGAGATCATTTAAATGATAAATATCTGGTTCTGTTGCCAAAAAATCAAAACTGGCGGAGTGTGTATTTATTTCAGAAATGGGAATTTCCGTTTCGTCAATTTCAGGAAAAGGAACAATGAGAATATCTTGCCGGACTGCAATAATTTTTTTCCCGTATTTTACCTGTTTGACAATGTCCGCAAAATTATTGCGCGCCTGCGTTTTTGTGTAAGAAATCATCGTTTTTTTGAAATTTTATTTCGTACAAATTGTACAAAATGGCAGATTTTTTGTCAAATTTGTTGTGTTTTTGAGTCCGGAATTGGCGAACTCAACAACGAATAAAGTTTTTCCTTGGTTTTTCTTGATTTATTTTTTTAAAACTGGTAGAATATCTTGATTTCTCATTCATAATTTATAAAAACAAAAAAATGAAAAATCTTTTCTCGGTTTCGGCGTCTCGACAAATCGGGACAAAACATATTTTCCGGATTGGCTCAATTGATTCCGGACGCGCAGCAACAAAAGAAATGGCAGCGCAGCCAGACCCAGTTCCTGTGGATTTGACGAATTATTTCGCAAAAGTAAAAAAAGGCGAATATTTCTCAATCACAAAACGAACGGAAATGAAAGCAAATCCTGAAGCAAAAAAAGGAGTTGCGGCTTTGCAGCAGGTTTTGAAAGATGGTGGACTTTTTGATGCAGCGGAAGCTGAATTGAAAAATGCCGATTCCGAATTTCGAAAAGCGATTGAAAAAATAGAAGCAGTTGCCGGAAAAAAATTGTTCGGATATTCGTTGGCAGCATTTGATAAAAATCAAAAATTGTCGCAGAGTTCCGACGGAGATTACGGACATTCGACGCGACTGGGAGTGGCGTATTTGCAGTGGAAATACGGTGCAAAAGTTGA
>JABGQW010000010.1:35398-46271 GCA_018648585.1 bacterium
AAAAAGAGAAAGAAAAAGCGGTTGCGTCAAAAGTAAAAACTTTTGTGGAGGATGATTTGCGTCCGGGACAGTGTGAAAAAGTTGAAACAATCACATTTGATGGTGGAAAAGTTTTGATTGGAAAAGAACGAAATCCAGACAAGTTTGCGACTTGGGATCGATCGGTCGTTGATTCAACCGATGTGTACAAAAATCGCGATGATGAATTGAAGAAAGTGATCATTGGTGCACTTCGAGAGCACGCCGGGGAATAAAAATTTTCACGAAAACTAAAAAAAAGGCCGCCTCCGGGCGGTTTTTTTTTGTAGAAACCTATCCCCCACCCCCTTCCCTTAAAAAGGAAGGGGCGTTTTATTTTTTCTTCCCCCCAATTAAGGGGGGATTGAGGGGGGTTTTCTCAGAATTCTTCAAATTTCACCACCGCGCGGAAATTCTGATCGATCAGATTGACCGGACGGCCGATGTTGTACGTTTCCGCTTCAAAAATCCCGTCGAGCGGAGAAATCGTCGTCATCAGCTCCGTTTTTTCTCGGCCGGGAGTTCCCACGAGTTGAAAATTGTACGGGCGCCAGTTGCGGCTGCCGCGCGCGATTCGCGTGTCGTACGCGAGTTCGATTTCCAGTTTTTCTCCGGGGGCGACAAACATCGGCACTTCGAAAATTTTCCAGGTTTCAGATTTTTTCACGCCGATCGCGCCGGACGGCGAATCAAAATTTCGTAATTCTGCGTCCGCGGGAACCCAAATTCGCAGCACGGTGCGGTTTTGTCCGTACCCGAGTTTCCACCAGAGTTCGTCGGTCAATTTTTCTCGCATCGCCGCGGGCCACGATTTTTCTCCCAAAAGTTCCGAAAGTTCGCCGTGTCGCAGCGTGTGATTTCGCACGATTTTCAAAGAATTTTTTACCGCGCCGTCCGCACCGATTTCGCTGTCGTGGCGCAGTTTTGTCCACAAAAATTTCTCCGATTTATTCGCGCCGATCGACACAAAATCAAACATCAAAAAATTGTCCGCATCTTTTTCTGTGCGCATCGATCCGTCGATTTTCCAGCGTTCAAAAACTTTTTCGACACCGCGATCGTCCGACCACGCGAGCACATTTTTTTGCGCGAGAAAATTTTCAAAATCAAAAGTTTGTGCGTGCGGATCATTTTCCAAAAACATTTCCGCGAGTTGTCGCATCCGAATCGGATCGAGCAGCGCGGCAGCGACGTCCAGCACCGGATCTTTGACGTTCATCCGGCCGGCGAGTTTCGCTTCGATGAGAAACTGCAGCACGACATCAAAATTTACAGAATTTATCGTGAGATTCCAGTCGGGGAGCGAAACCGGGCCGGTCAATTTCAACATTTCTTCCGCGACATTTTGATTGATCGCAAAAATTGTGCCCGGTTTTTTTTCTCCCGCAGCAACAAAAAATCGCTGAATTTTTTCTGCACTGGTCGGAAAATCTGGCCAAAAATTTCCGTCTCGCAGCGAAATTGTTTTCGACAAATTGTGAAAAAATTCTGGTGCCGGCAGCTGATTTCGCGGATCGATCAGCCGATCGAGCGCGTACACATCGCGAAAATCCCACGTGAATTTTCCGTCTTTTTCAAAATCAATCACGATCAAACTTCCGAGAAATCCGCCGGTGGAGCGCGGTTCGTTCTGGTTTTGCAGCAAAATTAAAATGCGTTCCTCGTTGCTCGCAAATTTTTGCAGCATTTTTTCCGCTCGCAGCGCACCGACGAGTTTTTCCCGCGCGCCGTGCACGATTTCCAAAATTTTGTCCTGCTCGGATTTCTGCGCGTCGTCGAGCAAAAAATCAGGAATCGTGCTCAGATTTCGATCGATGTGCGCGAGTGATTTTTCGATTTTTTTCAGTGATTCAAAAATCTCAAACGCGACAATTTTTTGCACCTGCGGCGAATCCGGATTGATGCGGATTTTCGTCGTCGTGCCCAGAGGAAATGTTGATTTGAGATTCTCAATTTCCGTCAAAATATTTTGAACTTCGAGGAGCGAATTTTTCACATTTGAAATCGGAAAAATGTTTGGCAAATTTTCCGTTTTTTCGACGATCGCTGCCCAATTTTCCGTGCTCGTGCCAGCAGATTTTGCGTCGGCGGCGATTTCCAAAATCTGTTTTTTTACCACCGGAACTTGCTCGCGCACGACCACCGCGCCGGTTCCAACCGCCGCGATCAGCATTCCGAGGAGCACGACAAATGTTCGCATCGCGGGAGGAAACTACCGAGATTTTGCGAAAGTTTCAAGATTGTTTTTTTTCGGCGGAATTTATTTCGTCGCCTGCGAACGAAATTTCAAATTGAAAAAAAGATGAAAATTTTCACGTTTCATTTTTCAATTCTAAAACTCCGGCCACCGCCACCACTGGCAAGAAAATCAGCGGAAAAAAAAGCGAATTCACAAAACTTGCGTGCACCAGCAGCGCGAGAAATCCTGCCGCAAATCCGAGCGATCGCGGATCGCGTTTTTTTCTCCAACCGCGAAATCCGCAGTTCCACAATTTTCCCAGGAAAAAAATGTACGCCAAAAATCCCAAAATCCCGCTCGTGACCAGCACTGTCAGATGCGTGCTGTCGGCGCCGCCCGCCGAAAAATAATTTTCATCGACGATTCCCTCCTCGGCCGCAGCCCAGCGGTACGTTCCAAATCCCGTGCCGACGATCGGATTTTTTTCAAAAAGTTCGAACGATTTTTTCCAGTTTGTGATTCGCAAATTTGCCGTTGGATCGACTTCGTCCGTGTCGCGGAGAATTATCGAGCGCGTTGTTCCGACGAGTTCGCCGATTCGCTGCTGCGCGCGCGGGCTGGCGGCGATTCCAGTGGTGGCGATCAGCGCCGCGATGATGAGAATTTTCCAATCTTTCAGCAAAAAAAAGAATCCGAGTCCGATGCCCGTGGCGAGTAATCCACTTCTAGAAAATGTGAAAAAAAGTGCGAAAATTGCGATTCCGGCGAGCGCGAGCAATTTTGGATTTTTTCTCCGGTACCATTCTCCGAGCACGACGGGAATCAAAAACCCGAGAAATCCCGCGAGATAATTTGGATCGAGCCACGTCCCGAGCAGGCGTCCGGAGTGCGGATCGAGGCCGCCTTCCGTCGAAAAAGTTGAAATATCCGGCACGATAAAAAATTGCACAAATCCGAGAAAAATTACGACTGCAGAAATTGTGAAAAATTTCGAATAAAAACTGGATTTCTCCCCCTGTGTCCCCCTCACGGAGGGGGATTTTTGAAAAAGATCCGTCGCCGCCCACCCAAAAATCAAAAATTCCACGAGTCGCACGAGGTACGCCGCGGAGAGAAATTTCGATTTCAAATCCAGATCCCATGCGCCGAGAAGCCACGTCGCGAACAAAATTGAAACGAAAAAAAATCCAGCGCCGATCCAGCGATTTTTTGGAAAATTGCGTTCGATCACAATTTTCTGAATCAGCCACACTGTACAAAAAACGGGCAAAATCAGATCGGTTGCCAACACGCCGGCACCACCGGCGTCGAATCGCGCGAGCATCCCAGGGATGAGGAGCGCCAGACAGATCCAGAAAAATGTTCGCATCGCGATGTTTTTACCGGAACGTCCAGAAAAAATCCAGTCGAATGAAATTTTAAAACTCGCAATTTTTCACTTTCTCGCCTCGTAAAAAATTTTCGTATATTTCTTCGGATGGGAAAACGAGTTGTCGTTCATCATCAAGATAAGATCCATATTTTTCTAATCTTTCGCGTGTGATTTTCCACTCATCACTTTGAATACCTCCGCGCTTTTCCCATGCATCTTCTCGCAAGTGGCAGGCGTTAAACATTTCTTTAAATGATTCATGACCCCATCTGAGTTGTTGGAGTTTGAGTTTGTTCACAATCTGACAAGCTTCATCAGAAATTTGTTTTGGTGCCTTCTCTCTTTCTTTCAGTGTTATCGCAACGGTCAAAGTCCCATTGTCATCGGTAGCATCTTCAGGACTGTTTACTTCCCAGCCATCAGGAAGAAGATTTTTGTTTTTGGAAAGATTTTCTAAAATATTTATGTTCTCAGTTGACAAATATTGATGTTCTTTTCCACGGATTCTTTCTTTTACCGCGATGGATACGTATACATTATTCACATTTCCACCACTTTCATGAGTTTTGATATTTTTATCGAATAGTTTTTGACATGCCAATATCATTGGCGTATCGACAATTTCTTGAACAGCTTTTTTGGTTGATATTCTTTGGCTGCGTTGGTCATCTTCTGCGGGGTCCCTAACAACTCCTTTCAGGGTGTCTGGAAACACGATGCCAGAATCCCAATCAAAATCAAAAGAAGTGGTTCCAGAAGGAGGATCGGAAAGGTCGCATTCAAATTCACAATTCATCGGTTCATTTTACCAAAAATTGCCATTAAAGTCCAGTTGTAAATTTCCAAAAAATCGGTACTTTTTCCCCGATGTCCACGCCGGTTCAACGACAGTTTTCAGAACTCAAAAAACAGAATCCCGATGCGATTTTATTTTTTCGGCTGGGCGATTTTTACGAAATGTTTTTCGAAGACGCGCAGCTCGCGTCCCGCGTTTTGGGAATCACGCTGACCGCTCGGCATAAAAATTCCGAAAACGAAATGCCGATGTGTGGAATTCCGCACCACGCGCACCGAGAATATTTGGAAACGCTCGTTTCGCAGGGGTACAAAGTGGCGATCGCGGAACAATTTGAATCTGACGACGGAAAAATTACGCGGCGGATCGCGCGCGTTGTCACGCCCGGAACATCGATGGAATCGGGTGCGCTCGAACCCGAAAAAAATGCATTTTTGGTCGCGATCGGCCGGGACAAAAAAAATTACGCGCTCGCGGTTGCCGATCTTTCGACCGGGGATTTTCGCACGTCGGAGTTTGCCACCGAGCTCGATTTTCTCGATGAAATCTGGAAACTCGATCCGCGAGAAATTTTGATTCCGAGCGATATTTTTGCAGACGAAAAATTTTGCAAAAAACTTCCACGTTCGTTGCACACGCCACGAAAAAATGTGGGCACAAAATCCGCGGGAGAACTTTTGAAAACACATTTTGGTGTGACGGATCTCGGGACATTCGGGATCGAAAAAATTACGTTGTTGATTGAGGTTTCGGGGCAGATTTTGGCGTACCTGCAGGAAACGCAAAAAACGGATTTGTCGCACGTCCAAAAACTCGTGCGGTACTCTACTCGCGAAATTTTGCCGTTGGATGCACAGACGCTGCGGCATCTCGAGATTTTTGAGCCACTGGTTCGCGATGAAACGGGATCGACGTTGTGGTCGGTTTTCGAAAAAACTCGCACCGCGCCCGGCGGGCGACTTCTCCGCGGCTGGATTGCAAATCCGTTGCTCGATGCCGAAAAAATTTCTGCGCGCCACGACGCGATCGACACTCTTTTTCAAAACACAGAAATTGCTGAAAAATTGCGAGACAATTTTAAAAATATCTGCGATCTGCCGCGAGTGCTGGCGCGGATTTCCGTCGGTCGAGGAAACGCGCGCGATCTCAATTTTATTCGCCGATCGCTCGAAGTTTTCCCAGAAATTACGAATCAAATCCAAAATCTCGATGCGCCATTTTTTTCTGAAAAAATTTCCGCGCTCGAAAATTTTGAAAAATTATCTGAAAACTTAAAAATTCTCATCGACGAACCGCCACTCGAAATAACTTCTGGTGGAATGTTCCGCGATGGAATTTCGCCCGAGCTCGACGAATTTCGAAATCTCAAAAAAAATGCGGACGCGTGGCTCGCCAACTTTTTATCCACGAAAAAAAAAGAAACAGGAATCAGTACGCTGCGACTGAAATTTTCAAAAAATTTCGGGTTTTGTCTCGAAGTTTCGATCGGCGCAATTTCAAAAGTTCCAGAATCCTGGGCGCGGCGGCAGACGCTCGTCAACGCCGAGCGATTCACGACTCCGGAGCTGGCGGAGTACGAAGAAAAAGTTTTGTCGGCCGAATCGCGCACGTTTGAGCTCGAGCACCGGATGTTTCTCGAACTGCGCGAAAAAGTTTTGATCCACACTTCAAATTTGCAGCGCGCAGCCGAATCGCTCGCGGCGATTGATGTGATCGGAACTTTGGCCGTGACGGCGCAACGGTGGCGGTGGACGCGTCCGCAGATTTCTCAAAATTCTGACATTTTTTCCGTGGTCGACGGGCGACATCCGGTCGTTGAAAAATTGTCGCTCGAACCGTTTATTTCCAACGATCTGCGGATGGACGCGGCGTCGCGATTTCATCTGATCACCGGGCCGAACATGTCCGGAAAATCCACGTTTCTCCGCCAAAACGCGCTGATGATTTTGCTCGCGCAGGCGGGTTCGTTCGTGCCGGCGCGGGAGTGTCGGATGGGAATTTTTGACCGAATTTTTACGCGCGTGGGAGCGTCGGATAATTTGGCGGCGGGGAAGTCCACATTTTTTGTCGAAATGCTGGAAGCGGCGCATATTTTGAATTCCGCGACCGAAAAAAGTTTCGTGATTCTCGATGAGATTGGACGCGGCACGAGCACGTTCGACGGGATTTCCATCGCGTGGGCGATCACCGAATTTCTCCACGAAAAAATTCGTGCCAAAACTATTTTCGCGACGCACTACCACGAGTTGATCGACTGCGTTGAAAATTTATCTGGCGGAAAAAATTCGCACGTTTCTGTTGCCCAAAGTTCGGACGGTTTGGTTTTTCTTCGGAAAATTACGCCGGGCGGAATTTCTGATTCGTTCGGAATCGAAGTGGCAAAAAGTACGGGATTTCCGCGGGAAGTGATTCAAAAAGCGCGAGAAATTTTGACGCGACTCGAAAACGAAAATTTGGCACCAACCCAGCCAAGTTTGTTTGGCGCAAAAGTTGTCCGCGAAAAAATTATTCAAATCGAAAAAAAATCTCTGCTCGAAGAAAAATTGAGTGCAATCGATCCAAACTCGCTCGCACCGCGGGAAGCGCTGGATTTGATTTTTGAACTCAAAAAAAACATTTCAGAAAGCATTTGATTTTTCCTGCAGATTCGTTAAAAAACAAGAAGATAAAAACCCACAAAATTTCGAAGAAATGAAAGAACTTATCGTCATTTTTTGTCCGGACTGCCGCGGAAAAATCGAAGTTGAACACTCCGACATTGTTGAGGACGAGTTGATCGAGTGCGACTTGTGCGGCGCCGAACTTTTGGTGATGAGCGAAAATCCGATCAAATTTAAAATGGTCGAGCTGGAAGACGAAGTTTGAGCCGATTTTATCCAAAATTTTTCACGGCTGTTTGCCACGCATTTCCGCGCTCGTGGAAGTTTTTCCAGCGATCGTAGCTCGGCGCCGCGGGGCACAAAACGATCGAGCCAGAGTTTGTTTTTTCAAAAATAATTTTCACCGCTTCGTCCAGATTTTCCGCGCGAACAATTTCCAAATCGTGCGCGTCGCACGTTTCCAAAACTTTTTTTGAAATCTCAGAATCCAGTACCACGACCAGCGCTCGTGGCGATTTTTTTCGAATTTCTTCCGCCAAAATTTCGTACGACAGCCCGCGATTTTGTCCGCCGAGAACGATTGCCGCGAGCGTTCCCCCGAAAAATTTCACCGTCGCGGCCGCTGATCCGGGATTTGTGCAGATCGAGTCGTCGTAAAATTTTCGTCCATTTTTTTCCGCAAAAAATTCGAGTCGGTGCGGCAATCCGATAAAATTTTCCGCCGTTTTTTTCAGCGCGGTTTCCGGAAGTTTCAAAATCTGTCGCACGACTTCTGCCGTCCCAAAATTTTCCAAAAAATGTGGCGCACGAAAAACAGAAGTTTCCGCAAAATTTTTCGCTGAAATTTTCCGACTCAAAATCAGTCGCCCCGGAAGTTTTAGCATCGAAAATCGCAGCCCGAGATTTTCTGGAACAATCAAAAAATCGTCGGATTTTTGGTGCTGCCAGAGATTTGATTTCGCGTGAAAATAATTTCCCGCGTCGCCGTGGCGGTCAAGATGATCCGGTGAAAAATTCAGAAAAATTGCGATCCCGGGAGAAATTTTCAAGTTTTCCAACTGGTAGCTCGAGAGCTCCGCGACGACAAATTCAATTTTTTCCGCCAAAAAATCGTCTAAAATTTCCAGCAGCGGAACGCCAAAATTTCCGGCGGCGATTGCCGATTTTCCCGCGTTTTCCAAAAACTCTGCGACAAATTTCGTCGTGGTGGATTTGCCCTTTGTGCCGCTGATTCCGATCACTTTTTTGCGTAGATTTTCGTCCAAAAATTCGAAAAAAATTTCTGTCCCGGAGGTTTGATTTTCCGCTGGAATATTTTCAAAAAATCTCCGTGGAATTCCCGGCGAAATCACCCAAATTCCAGATTCAAATTTCACCGGTTCGCGCACCGGATCGACGATCTCGATCGGCATCGCGGGAAAATGTTTCCGCAAAAACTTTTCGCTCGCGCGTCCCTCCGCGCCGTGTCCGGCGATCCAAAATTTTTCTGCAGCCGCGAGTTTTTCAGAATTCATTTTTTAATTTCAAGTCCGGGATTTTTGTCGGACAGCATTTTAAAAAATCTCGCCGGCATCGCGTGCGGATGCATTTTTCGCCCGTTAAAATTTTTCCTTGGTTCGGAAATCTGCGTAGCGAGCGCTGAAAATTCCGGGAAATTTTTCTCCGCCAATTTCACCGCCGCGCGCGATTCGTCGATTTCGCCGACGCACTCAAACGGTTTATTTTTTTCCAGCCCGAGCAGCGCTCGGAGATCCGCGTGATTTTTTTCCACAAAAATTTTCGGGTCGCCCCACACTTTTTCCCATTTTTCCCGCGTCAAAAATGCTGCGAAAATCAGCCCGACGAACGCGCATTTCGCGCACGCGCCGCACCACAGATTTTCTCCGAGTTTCGTTCCCGCGAGATGAAAATTTCGGTTGCAGCTCGAAAAAATTTCCGAAAAATTTCCCCAACATTTTTCCGCAAAAATTTCCGCAATTTTCAGCTCGGACAGCGGTCGCAGCAGCGAAAAATATTCGAGTTCGGGAGAAATATTTTCCGCGACAAAATTCTGAAAATCTTTTTCAAATTCCAGCGATTTCGAAAATTGGTGATTTATTTTCATCCCGCAAAATTCCAAATTTTCCGCGCTCGCCGAGTGCTCGTTCGACATCGCCACCGATTTTCGCCCCGCCAGCAGCGCGGTTGCCACGCTCCCGAACGCCAAAATCGACGAGATCGGAACGTGCCCGTTGAGCGCACCCGCGGCGTTCAGTTCCAAAAGTTCCGGGGCGATTTTTCGCGAAACTCGCAGTCGCGGCACGCCGAGTTTTTCGCAACAATTTTTTTGCACCGCAGAATCGCCGACCGTCCAGGTTTCAAAATTTTCTCCCGCGTTTTTCAAAATCTCCGCCGACACGAGCGAATCTTTTCCGCCGCCGATCGGGAGAATTGTTCCGGACAAATTACAAATCCCGGGTTTTTGAATTTTTCCGAGACCGGTTTCGTTTTTTTCAAACGAAAAATTCACGACGCCGTGCGGATCAATTTCATTTTTCCAAAAAAATTCGCCGAGTCCGTGCGTCCACAATTTTTCAAAAAATTTTGCCTGCGGCTCCGAAATGTCGTCGTCGGCAAAAATTATTTTTTCCGGCAGCACCGATTTGAAATACGAAACGCCCGCCGCGATCCACAAAAATTTCATCGCATTTTCGAGCGCGCGCGGATTTTGGTTTTTCGAAAACTCAAAATCAAATTTCCAAATTTCTTCAAACTCGATCTCGCCGTCGAGCGAGTACCGGAGAAAAAGTTTTTTCGCGAGCGGGTTCCACTCCCAGTTTTCAAAAATGAAATTTTCAAATTTTTCGCGCATCGTTCGGATTTTTGCAGAATTTTGAAAAATGAAAAATGAAAAATGAGGAATTGAAAAATATTTTCAAAATGAGTACTGTCGTTCTGGACTTGATCCGGAATCTCAAAATGCGGAGAGCTCCCGAAACGAGTTCAGGATGACATTTTTAAAAAATGAAAAAAATCTGCGCGGTTTCAAAAAAAGAATTTGAGATTTCTGATTTTGAGAAAAATTTTCTCCAAAAAATTGTTCCGACGTTTGCCGGGAAAAAATTCGAAATCCCGCTTCCCGAAAAATCTCCGATCGAACGATCGCGGCAGCGAACGGCGCACCGCAACGAACAATTTCTGTTCAGAAACAAAAATTGTTTCACCGGAAAACCGCTGATTTCAATTTATCGCCCGGATTCCGGTTTGAAAGTTTGTTCGCGCGACGACTGGTTCGGCGACGGGTGGGACGCGTTGGATTTTGGGCGCGAGTTTGATTTTTCAAAATCGTTTTTTCCACAATTTCACGCGCTGCAACGCGATATTCCGTACGCGGCGACGGTCACGATCGGCAACGAAAATTCGAAATTCACGACGGGTACCGGATTTTGCAAAAATTGTTTTTTGATAAATTCTTCCGAGTACTGCGAGGATTGTTTGTACAGCAAACTTTTGCAAAAATGCGCGAACGTCGTTGACACCGCGTTTGCGTACAATTCCGAACTTTTGTACGAATGTTTCTCCGTCGAAAAATGCTACGATTGCCGGTGGACATATTTTTCTCAAAACTGTCACGACTGCTGGTTTTGCGACGATTGTCGCGGCTGCGATCACTGTTTTCTCTGCACGAATCTTGTCCAAAAACAGTTTTATTTTTTGAATCAAAAACTTTCAAAATCCGAGTACGAAAAACGCGTCGCGGATTTTCTCGGCGATCCAAAACATTTTAAAAAAGCGCGCGAACTTTTCGATGAATTGCGCGCGAAACGAATCTGCAAATTTGCGAACATTTTGAACACCGAAAATTGCACCGGCGATTTTATATCGCACGCGAAAAACTCAGGAGCTTGCTCCTGAGATGGAAAGCGTAT
>JABGQW010000007.1 GCA_018648585.1 bacterium
TATGGTAAAATGTTAGAAATTCTTAAAAATAACTCGCTGTTCTAGGCTTGACCCTGTATTTTTTTTAAGATGTTTTTGACTACTAAAATGGGTTGCAATTCTTCTGGAATGTTTTGAAAAAAGAATAATAATTGTGTTCTCAATTTAAGTCTTTTTTGATTATTTAAGTAAATGCACGATCTTTTGAACTTTTTTTTTATTCATAAAAATCAATGCAAAAAAAAACAGAAAAAAACTTGTATTTTTTTTTATTTTTTATTCAAGTTCAAAAAATTGCGTCAAAAACAAATACAAAGGACTGCTTCAATCTTCTATTTTTAATTCCCAAACAGATCGAGATGAATCCACGCAAAATCCTCAGCTGCGCTTCCTGAATTTGTACGGATGCATCCGTAAAATGCGCCCAAATCTCCGTCGTCGTAGTACGAAATCTGTCCAGAATCATCCTCGTCGTCGCAGGTTCCCAGGATTTGGCTTCCGATGCGAAAAGTTCCATTTACGTCGAGAGTCGAAGAAGGATCGCTGGTTCCAATTCCTAAGTTTTTCGCAACATCATCGTACCAAACATTTCGGAGCGTATTAATTGTTTTGTTAAAATCACTCACGCGGAGCGGCGAACCTTTTTGTTTGTCTGGAATGTCAAAAGTACTCCAGGTCAACGCAAAAAGTGTTCCCGGTAAAAATAGAAATGCCGCTGCCAATAAAAGTTTGTGTTTCATTTTTATGTTCACAAAAATTGTACTTGAAATAAAAATGAGATCAAGTTTTTTTTGATTATTTTTTTACTCGCAGCTCTAAAACGTCTTCTCCTCAATATCCAAAAATCTGTACCACGTACCAGCCGCCATTTCCGCTCGCGATTCCGACGCCGAGCGAACGCCATTTTCGATTTACCACGTGTGAAAAATGCGACGACGAATCTTCAATTCCCTCGAGTGCGATCTGAAGTGTTGATCCGAAACTGAGATTTTCAGCAAATTCTCCCTGCAAATTTGCCTGCTGCAATCGATCGGCAAATTTCATTCCCGTGGGACTCGTGTGCCCGAGGAAATTTTCGAGTGCCATTTTTTCTGCGTACTGCTGCGCGAGCGCCTGCAAATTTGTGTCGGTCACGACGACGCCGAGTCCGTATTTTTTTCGAATTTTGTTGACCCAATCGCGCACTCCGACAGAACTTTTTCCGCGCAATATTTCGTGCGACCACGGCAGCACCGGCAACACAAAATTTTCTGAAAAATAAATTGCTCGATTGAACAAAATTTCGCCCGCGTCCGACGTAATTTCCAAAATGTGCGTTCCCCACTCCTCCGGCGTCACGCGAAACGAAAACAAATCGAATTCACCGTTCGCGACCGGAATTTCGCGGATTCGTCCCGCCGGCGTTCGCAAAAAAACAGCCGATCGAAGTTTTGTGTTTTGATCCAAAATTTTCCCAGACAAAATGAACGATTCCGTCGATCGGAGAAACCGCGAAAAATTATGCACCGAAATTTTTTCCAATTCTGTGTCACGAAATCCGGCGACTAATTCGTATTTTTCGTCGGCCAATTTTTTCCAATTTGAAATCTGTCCCGCGAGCGTTCCGTCCGTGGAATCCGCCACCGAAACGGAAACGGAGAAAGAATCGCCGTGTGAAAATTTCTCAAAAAAATCGTACGGCAACGACAGCGTCGGAATATTTCCCTCGATCAGCAGCGCCTCGCGCACCGGATCCTGGGAAAAAATTAATTTCACGAGATTTGACGACGACAGATTTTGAAAATCAAATTTCACCATTTCTTCTTCCGGCACAATTCGCGTCCCAAATTGAAACGCGGAAAAATCCTGATCGCTCGACGAAAACCGTTTTTCTCGTCTCGGCCGCACGACTTTGATTTCCCCAACACGACTGCGCGTTCCGTCGTCGATCACGATTCCCATTTTGTACGTTCCCACGTCGAGAAACGCGACCGGAATCACAAAATTTTCGCCCGAAAGTTTGTCCGAAAAATGTTGCTGCTCGCTGTCCGTTTTTCCGGAAAGAAAAACCGTCACTTTTTCGTGACCAAATGTGTCGACATTTCCAGAAATATTGAGAACGGTTCCCGTCAAAACTTTTTGTGGAACGGACTGCCGGAGTAAAATATTTTCAAAAAAATCGGGCGAAAGATGTGCGACCGATTCGTCAAAAATTCGCGCGTCGTGAACCGGAGAAATTTTTTCGATCGTGCCGCGATTTTCCAAAATTTTTGTGGCGACGATTTCAGGGATTTCCGGATTTTTTATCACCGGCGAAACTTTGTCCCGCACAAATTCTGGGATTTCGGGATTTTCTTGTTCCGCGCCAGAAAACTGTTCGACCGAAACTTCGATCACGCCACGTTCGAGCGGTGCCAATTCAGCAAACGCCGCCTCCGACAAATCGAGAACCCGCGTCCCGACAAACGGCCCGCGATCGTTGACGCGCACGATGATGAAATTTTCATCGGACGAAACTTTCAATCGCGTCCCAAACGGAAGCGTGCGGTGCGCCGCGGTCATCGACATCGGATCGTATTTTTCGCCGCTGGCGGTCAATTTTCCCGAAAAATCAGAACCGTACCAACTCGCCGCTCCGCTCGCGCGAAACACAAACGGTTCGGTGAAATTATTTTCTGCAACTTGCTGCGCGCGAAAAATCAGTTCGACTATTTCTCCCCGATCGAGTGCGGCGTACGGTGTCGGATCGCCATCGATCAATTGCAGTTCCGCCGCTTTTTCAAAAAATGGATCGTACCAAGTTTGATCGCCAGTTGGATCTGGAATTTTGGCACCAAATGCCGTCATCGCCATTTTCAAAAGTTCTGCCTGCGTCACCTGCGCACTCGGATGAAAATCGCCGTCCGCGAATCCGCGCACGATCGCGAGATTTGCGGCGGTCACGACGAACGGATAAAACCAAGAATTTTCCGAAACATCAGAGAACGGATTCTGCGCGTCAGAAATTTCGAAATCCGCTGCCAGCAACAAAACTTTTACCGATTCGGCACGCGTGACTTTTTGACTCGATCGAAAAAACTTTTTTCCGCCCTGCAAATATCCGCTGAGAATTTCTTTTTTTTCAAAAAAATCAATCGCCTGAAAATGCGGATGCGTCACGTCCACATCCGAAAAAGATGCGTGTGCCGCGATCGGCAACAAAAATAAAAGTGCGAGGAATTTTTTTTTCATGTTTTTTTTTGTGGTCGAATTGTACCAAATTTTGAAAAACAAAAAAGCGCTCTCAAACGAGAAAACGCTTTTTCGAAGATTTCGTGACAAAATTAAAACGGAAGATCTTCTCCCGCGGGAGCTTCTGGCTGTGTTTCCAACGCTTCTGTTTCCAAATTTTCTTCGCTTCCACTCGCGGCCGTTTTGGCGCCGGTCAAAACAATCATGTCCTGCGCGACAATTTCCGTGCGAAAATGTTTCGTTCCGTTTTCATCGTCCCACTGCCGAGTTTGGAGCCGTCCCTCGAAAAAAACTTTCGAACCTTTTTTCAAAAGTTGTGTCGCGAGTTCTGCCAATTTTCCCCAGCACACGATGTTGTGAAATTCTGCTTCCTCGTGAATTTGTCCTCCCGTGTCTTTCCATCGTCGATTTGTTGCCACTCCAATCGTGGTGACGGGCTGATTGGCCTTTGTCTGACGAAGTTCTGGATCACGAGTTACATTGCCGATGACTTGAGCTTTGTTGAGAAAATACATCTCTAAAATATTAAAAATTAAAAAGCCAACTTTGATTTTAGACACTCTTTTTTTTCAGGCAAATTTATTTTGCCACAATTTTTCGTTGACAACTCTGCGAATGTTTTTAAAATCCGCGGGAACTCAATTTTAACCTTTTTTGAGATGCAAAAAACGTATGACAACATCGAGTCCATCGCTGGACCGATTCTTGTGGTAGACGGAGTCGAGGGCGTAAAATACGAAGAACTCGTCGAAGTTACCACCACTACCGGAGAAAAACGAATGGGAAAAGTTTTGGAAGCCAACGGAGATCGCGCGATGGTTCAAATGTTCGAAGATCCACGAGGACTTTCGACCAGCGGACTCAAAGCAAAATTTACCGGAAAAGTTGCGCAGCTCGGCGTGTCGATGGACATGCTCGGTCGCATTTTTAACGGAGCCGGAAAACCGATCGACGGCGGTGCCGAAGTTTTGGCAGAAAAAACAATTGACATTTCAGGAGTGGCGATCAATCCGTACTCACGAATTTTACCAACTGGATACATCCAGACGGGAGTTTCTTCTCTCGATGTGATGAACACACTCGTTCGCGGACAAAAATTGCCAATTTTTACCGGAGCGGGACTTCCCCACGCGGAACTCGCAGCGCAGATCGCTCGCCAGGCAAAAGTGAACGACGGATCAGAATTCGCCGTGGTTTTTGGTGCGATGGGAGTAACATTTGAAGAAGCGATGTTTTTCCAAAAAGATTTTGAACGCACGGGCGCGATCGAAAAAGCGACTCTTTTTATCAACACCGCAGCCGATCCTGTGGTCGAACGAATCGCCGTTCCACGAATGGCACTTTCGTACGCAGAGTATTTGGCGTTTGAAAAAAATATACACGTGCTCGTCATTTTGACGGACATGACAAATTATGCCGAGGCGTTGCGCGAAGTTTCCGCTTCTCGAAAAGAAGTTCCGGGACGACGCGGATATCCTGGATATTTGTACACCGATCTTTCGACAATTTACGAACGAGCCGGACGAGTGAAAGGTTCCACTGGATCGATCACGCAGATGCCAATTCTTTCGATGCCGGAAGACGACATCACGCACCCGATTCCCGATTTGACTGGATACATCACCGAGGGACAATTTGTGTTGGATCGCGGATTGCACCAACAAAAAGTGACGCCGCCCGTCAACGTGTTGAAATCACTTTCTCGTTTGATCGGAGTGGCGATGAAAGCTTCGCGAGAAGATCATTCAAAATTGAAAGATCAACTTTTTGCGTGCTACGCTCGTGGATCAGAAGTTCGAGAACTTGCGGTGGTTTTGGGAGAAAGTTCTCTCTCGGACATCGATAAAATGTATCTCGAATTTGCAAATCAGTACGAAAAACAATTTCTCGGGCAAGGATTCGACGCCGAACGAACACTCGAAGAAAGTCTGACACTCGGATGGGAATTGATTCGTCCGTTTCCGATCGAGGAACTTAAACGAATCCCGCAAGACATCATCGAAAAATATCACCCGGATCAAAAAAAAGCATAATTTCAAAACTTGCAAAAACAAAGAAGCGTCGCTACGATCGCGGCGCTTTTTTTAAAAATGAAAAATTCCCCCCTCAATTTCGTTCATCTCTGCGAAAACGCATTTCTCTCGCAGGATGGAAAACTCAATTTGATCGGAATTTTCCGAACGCTGCGGGCGGCGAAATTTCCACTACTACATCCGCGAATCGCGGTGGTGACAAATCTGAAAATCAAAAAAACGACACAACTCAAAATTCAGATTTTGAAAACAGAAGCGCGGGAAGTAATCGCGAAATTTAATGTCACGCTCAATGTTCCGCCGAACGAAAAAAATGAACGCGAAACTGGATTCATCGCAGATTTTGCCAACACAAAATTTGAAAAATCCGGAAATTATCAGGTGGAAATTTGGGTCGACGAAAAACTGGAACGAACCGTTCCGTTCGAGTTTTTGGAAATCAAACCGATGAAAAAATGATCGCGATTTTGGTGGCAAAATTCAACGCAGAAATTACCGACGGACTCCGCGATTCCGCAATTTTGGAGTTGAAAAAATTGAAAAAAGATTTCGAAGTTTTTTCCGTTCCCGGGGCGATCGAACTTTCCCTCGCTGCGCAACACCTGATTCACAAAAAAAAAATCGAAGCGGTGATCGTGCTCGGCGCAATTTTAAAAGGTGAAACCGACCACTACGAGTACGTTTTCGAATCCTGCGTGCAGGGACTCACTCGTGTCGCGCTCAACGAAAAAACGCCCGTGATTCAGGGCGTGCAGGTCGGCGACAATTTTGAGATTTTGAAAAATAGAACTGATCGCGGCGCCGAGTACGCGCGGACCGCCGTGGAAATGATTGAATTTTTGAAGAAATAAAAATGAACTGCAACTCGATCGACGAAATTTTAGAAAAATTTTCCGCGGGAAAATTCATCCTCGTGATGGACGAACACCGCGAAATCGAGGGCGATTTTTTCGCGCTCGCGGAATCGATCACTCCCGAACAAATAAATTTTTTGTACCAGCACGCGCACGGATTAATTTGCGTGGCGTGCGCTCCGGAAATTTTGGATCGATTGAAAATCGGGAAAATGGTCGAAAATCCGGAGGACGAATTTTCCACAAATTTTGCAATTTCAGTCGATGCGGCGCACGGAATTTCCACGGGCGTTTCAAAATTTGATCGAGAAAAAACAATCCGCCAACTCGCCTCCCCTGTTTCGAAACCGGACGATTTTGTGCGACCGGGGCACACTTTTCCGCTGCGAGCAAAAAATCCACGCGAGCGATTTGGACACACCGAGGCGTCGGTCGAACTCGCGAAAAAATGCGGAAAAATTCCAGCCGTCGTGATCTGCGAAATTTTGAACGAGCACGGCGAAAAATCCACGAGCGCGGAGTTGGAAATTTTGGCAAAAAAATTCGGAATCGCAACGACAACGCTGGAAGTTTTGAAAAAACAACTGACGTAAAAAAATCCACAGCAGTTCGTGCCATGGATTTTTTCTGAGAGCCTGAGGCAGATTATTCGTTTCCCGCTAATTTTTTTCTGTATATCATTAGATCTGTTTCGGTGACGCCATCTATTTCTTTAATTTCTTGCAAAAATAAATAATGAGCAAACCATATCATGATCGCAGCGAAAACAATCGCAACAATTACTACAAATGCCGACATGGATGGATCAAAATTTCCCAAAAAGGAAAAGATAATCCCCGCTAAAATAATTACAATTGCTCCAAATATGAGCAAAATCACACTCTGTAGGGTCTCTTTTCTTAGTTTTTGCATCACGGAAATCTGTATGGAACTAAATCCCAGATAAAAGATTGATGATTCCAAGCTGTCGTTTGGAAAAAATTCACGGTACCAACATTCGTTGGGTTTTTTATTTGTCTTCATATTTTTATAAATTGGTTAAACTTGCAATATTCTTCAACAAGAACACAGCGTGTTTAATCAAGTTTCTGCCAAATTTTCAAAGAACGGAAATTTCTTATCCGAAGATAATTTATTTCACAGCGCACTTTTGGTGCATTCGTCGTAAATTGTCAATGTTTTTTGGAAGAAGTTTTATTTTCTATTGACTTTTTAATTTTAATCGCACCTAATTGTTCACAAAAAGTGCTTGACAGTGAACACATTTTTTCAACGAAATATTTACGTAAAAAAATCAACCCCCTTTTCTTGACCCCCCAATATTTTGGGTACAAAATTCTCCCCCAACACAAGATGTTGTGTTTCGGGCTTTTCTCTTCAAAATCAGAAAAGAAAGGGATTTGCAGCGTTTTTGCAAAAAATTCGTACATTTTTATCTCAACATTTCAATGATCTTCAAAGTCCAAAAACGAACCGGTGAAATCGTGGATTTCAACACCGAAAAAATCCAAAAAGCAATCTGGGCCGCCGCGCGTGAAATCGGTGGAACGAACGAACAACTTTCAAAAGAATTGACCGAACAAATTGTCAAATTCTTGGACAAAAAATTCAAAGATCAGATTCCAACCGTCGAAGAAGTTCAGGATTCTGTCGAAAAAGTTTTGATCGAGGAAGGACACGCGCAAACTGCAAAATCGTACATTTTGTACCGAGAGCGTCGTGCGCAAGTTCGTGCCGACAAAGATGTTGTGGTGAACGTCGAAAACACAATTTCTGAATATTTAAACAAACTTGACTGGCGCGTGAATGCAAATTCAAATCAGGGCTACAGTTTGGGCGGAATGGTTTTGAACACGTCGGGGAAAGTCACGGCAAATTATTGGCTTTCGCACATTTATCCACGAGAAGTTGGCGACGCGCACCGAAACGGAGACATGCACATTCACGATCTGGACATGTTCAGCGGGTACTGCGCCGGATGGAGTTTGCGCGCGCTGATTGAAGAAGGTTTCAACGGAGTGCAGGACAAAACCGAATCCAAACCGCCGAAACATCTTTCGACTGCGGTGAGCCAAATGGTGAATTTTCTCGGAACGCTCCAAAATGAGTGGGCGGGCGCGCAGGCGTTTTCGAGTTTTGACACGTACATGGCGCCGTTTGTCAAAAAATACAGAATCAAAACGGAAAAAGAACTTCTCGAAATAAATCCGGAAATTTCGGACGAAAAACTTGCCGAGTGGACCGATAAAAAAACGTACGCGTACGTTCTTCAAAATATGCAAAGTTTCGTTTTTAATTTGAACGTGCCGAGCCGCTGGGGAACGCAAACTCCGTTCACAAACATCACACTCGATTGGACGTGTCCGGAGGATTTGAAAAATAAAAAATTATTGATGGGCGGAAAACCGTACGAATTTACATTCGGCGAATGTCAGCCCGAAATGGATGTCGTCAATCGCGCATTTATCGAAGTGATGACCAGTGGCGATGCAAAAGGTCGCGTGTTCACGTTTCCGATTCCAACGTACAACATCACAAACGATTTTGACTGGGAAAATCCAAACACGACACCACTTTTTGAAATGACTGCAAAATACGGAATGCCGTATTTTCAAAACTTTCTCAATTCGAATCTCGATCCGAGCCAAGTACGATCAATGTGCTGCCGATTGCAGCTCGATCTCAAAGAATTGATGGCACGCGGTGGCGGACTTTTTGGTTCGGCGGAAATGACCGGCTCGATCGGAGTGGTCACCGTTTCGATGCCGCGAATCGGGTACGAATTCAAAGGCGACAAAGAAGCATTTTTGAAAAGAATCGAACATTTGATGTATCTCGCCAAAACGTCGCTCGAA
The DNA here is from genome assembly GCA_018648585.1 of bacterium. Taxonomy (GTDB): domain Bacteria; phylum Patescibacteriota; class Gracilibacteria; order UBA4473; family UBA4473; genus JABGQW01. Next base: position 8,932 of record JABGQW010000007.1, read on the forward strand.
ATCAAACGAAAAGAAATCCAAAAATGGATCGATCGCGGACTTTTTCCGTACACAAAACGGTACCTCGGACATTTGAACAATCATTTTTCCACGATCGGATTGAACGGTTTGAACGAGGCGATTCGAAATTTCACCGACGACGCGCACCACATCGCCGACGACTGGGGACAAAAATTTGCCGAAGAAGTTCTGGATTTTATGCGCGAAAAACTCGTCGAATTCCAGGAAGAAACGGGAAATTTGTACAATCTCGAGGCGACGCCCGCCGAGGGAACGACGTACCGATTTGCTCGCGAAGACAAAAAACGGTTTCCGAAAATTATTCAGGCTGGAACGCCCGACGCGCCGTATTACTCAAATTCGTCGCAGCTGCCGGTCGAATTTACGCACGACGCTTTTGAAGCGCTGAAACGTCAGGAAAAATTGCAGGGAAAATACACCGGCGGAACCGTTTTTCACTTGTACATGGGCGAACGAATTTCCGACGCGGAATCGTGCAAACAAATCGTCAAAAAAGTTTTGACGCAATTTCGAATTCCGTACATCACGATCACTCCGACGTTTTCGATCTGCCCAAAACACGGCTACCTCGCAGGCGAGCACGACTTTTGTCCAAAATGTGACGCCGAACTCGGACGAGAAAAATCTGGCGGAAAAGTGGATCACCAGACGCGAAAAAAATACGATTCGCGCCACCACAAAAAACACGGATGCAGCGACAAAAATTGCTGACTTGCCGCATTTCAAAAAAGTTTTATAATTTTTTACACAAACATAAAATGACCGACGTTTCTCCCGTTTCCGATCACAACGAAAATCGCCAGCCGTGCGAAATCTGGACGCGCGTGATGGGATACCATCGCCCAGTTTCACATTTCAACACAGGAAAAAAATCCGAGCACTACTCGCGCGAACATTTCTGCGAGTGCGCCACGATGAATTCTGAGTTTTGTGAAAAATACTGAGATGAAAAATCACGTTCATTTTCTGCTCACCGGCGGCACAATCGACTCGAAGTACGACGGAATGCTGGACAAAGTGATGATCGAAAATTCTTCCGGGCTGAAAGATTTTTTGACGAAAATGATTCGCCCGCAATTTGAAACAACGTTCAACGTAATTTGTTTCAAAGACAGTCGCGATGTCACCGACGAAATTCGAATGAAACTTGTGCGCGCGATCGAAGATTCTCCGCACAAAAAATTCGTCATCACGCACGGAACGTACACGATGTCGGAGACGGCAGAATTTTTGAAAAAAAACCTCAAATCGCTCGACGATCGCACGATCGTGCTGACCGGATCGATGATTCCGCTGCACGGATTTTCAGAAACCGACGCGCCGTTCAATCTCGGATTCGCAATTTCGGGTGCGATGTTTCACGAACCGGGAATTTTCCTCGCGATGAACGGCGAACTTTTTGCGTCCGGCCACGTTCGAAAAAATCTGGACGAGGGAAAATTCGAAGAAATTTAATTTTTGAAAAATGAACGCACTTCTTTTCACGACCACTCGCTGCCCAAAATGTCCCGCTTTCAAAAAATTTGTCGAAGAAACTCTTCAAGAATTTGACGGAGAAATGCTGGATGAAACGATGCCACATTTTATGGACGAAGCGGCGAAGTTTGGCGTGACGGCCGCTCCCCTGCTGATTATTTTTGAAAACGGAAACGAAGTTTTCCGCGGATCAGAAATTTCAGAAATTCAAGATTTTTTGAAAAAATAAAAAATTCCAAAATTTTTCATTTGTCATTTTTAATTTGTAATTTTTCAAAATGTTAATCGGTGGAATCAACACGCTCACGTTGCTGGATTTTCCGGGAAAAGTCTCGGCGATTGTTTTTACCGCGGGCTGCAATTTTCGGTGCGGGTACTGCCACAATCCGGAATTTGTGATTCCCGATCAACTGAAAAAATTGATGCCGACGATGATTCCCGAGGAAAAAATTTTCAAATTCCTCGAAACGCGAAAAGAGTTTCTCGACGGCGTCGTGGTCACCGGTGGCGAACCGACAATGCACGCGGATTTGCCAGAATTTTGTGAAAAAATAAAAAAAATGGGATTTCTCGTAAAACTCGACACGAACGGCACAAATCCAGAAATGATGGAAAAACTTTTTGAAAAAAAACTCGTCGACTACGTCGCGATGGACGTGAAACATCCGCTCGAAAAATATCCCGAACTGGTCAACATTGCGGTCGATCCGCGCGTCCTGCGAAAATCAATTCGAATCATCAAAAAATCCGGTCTCGATCACGAATTTCGGACGACGGTCGTGCCAAAATTTCACGGGGAAAAAGAACTCGAACAAATCGCCACCGAAATCGCTGGCGGAAAAAAATACACGATTCAAAACTTTCGTCCGGCAAAAACGCTCGATCCGACGTTTGAAAAACTTCGCGGATTTACGTCCGACGAACTCAAAAGTTTGAAAAAAGTCGCGGAAAAATTTGTGGAAAAAGTGCAGATTTTGAATTAATTTTTTCAAGCAAATTCTGAATAATATTCATTGACATCTGCGCTGGCGGTGCAACTTGCTTCAACAATTTCAGCCAGGTTTTGAGCAAGTTGCTCCTGTTCCTGTTCCGTCAAATTCGTAATTTGTCCCGCCGCGATAATTCTGACGGCGTTCAGATTATTGAGCAATCCAGCTTTTTGCAAAAGTTGGTACGTCGGCGTCACGAGCGAAACTTTTCCGGTTAATTTTGCCAAGTTTTTGAGTCCAGCGGTTGAAAAAAGTTTTGTTGAAAAAGCAGCTGGAAGTTCGGGAAGAATATTTTTGAATTTTGGCATTTTTATTTTTTCTGCGGCAAATTTTGAAACATCTTTCAAAAAAGCTTCATTGAAAGTGCCATCTGGCAGCATCGCTCGGAGTTGATCCAAAAATTCCATTTGTGGCGCGAGCGCGTTTTCATATTTTGAAATTGCTTTTTCAATATTTTTAATTTCTCCTTTGCTTGCCGTTTTTTTGAATTTTTTGAGCGCGTTGAGTTCGCGCAGCGCCTGCACGGAATTTTCACTCGCCAACTTTCCGAGAGTCTCTTGTTTTTTTGAAATAAAACTTTTAACGTCAGCCACTTTTTTTGTGAAAAGTTTTGGTTTTGTTTTTGCGATATTTTCTGCTGCTTCTGTTGCTGCTTTTTTATAATTTTGGAGCTGTTCCATTTTATCAGTCGCTTCTTTGATAATTTTGTATTTTTGTAGCGGTGTTTTCTTGTTCAAAATAGTTTTCGCGGCTTCATTAATTTCTCCTGTGGATTTATTGAAAATTCTTGTCCCATTTCCCGATTGTTCAGAAAAATATTTGGTTTGTTTCAGTGAGCTTTCCAGACCATCAAAATATTTCCCCGCTTTTGCAGGATTTTTGGTGATAAATTTTTCCATTGATTTTTCCGCAGCCTTGACCGCACCGCTGGCTTTTGAGATTTTGCTCTGTTGCCGCGCATAGTCCAGAATTTGTTGCTGCCCTTTTGAACCGAGTCCTTTTATTTTATCAAATTTAATTTTCCCTGCATTGTCGACGATACTTTCTATTGTTGTTGAAGAATTTTTTAATTGATTTCCGTTCTTCAAAACTTTTGAATTTTTTTCCACAGCACTTGTCAAATCATCCAAATATTTTTGTGTTTTCAAAATATTTCCAAATTTCAATTTTGCGGGATTTTTGGTTAAATTTACGAATGTTCTCACAATGTTTCTCGGTATCGTCACCGGTGACATAACAAGCGATTTGAGCATTCGTGGCCCCGTGCGCAAAGCATTTTTTCCAACGGCCTTAGTAAACGCCAGCGGCGCTTTTATTGTGATTGCCGCAACTTTGGCGAGCATTCCTCCTTTTGAAGCAGCAACCGCCAATCTTGCTGCCGATACTCCCTGCGATCCAGGAATAAATAACGATCCAATATTTGCAATTGCTTTTCCCAGCGCCATTCCACGATTCCCATCTTCTCCCCAATTTCCATTTTCATCCATTCCAATCATTGATTTTCCAATCATTGAAAATGTATCAAAACATGTTTTTGCTGACCATTTGCCCGTCGCCGGATCTCGCCCGATCAACGCGCCCAGTCCTTTGAGCGCTTCTTTTGGTTTTTCAATCATCGTGGCAATTCCGCCCACAATTTCTGACGCGCCCTCCACCACTCCGGTGACAACATCTGCCGTAAAATCGATTGTTTTTCCAAGTTGTTTTATTCCCCAAATATTTGTATTTTCAAGCCACTGTCCTGCCTTACTCGCCAGCTTTGGAACAAATGTGAGCCCGTTTGTCAAAATTGGTAAAACGGATTCTGAAATTCCGCGACACATTCCACCGACGGTTTGCTGCCAAACACTCGGTGTTTTTACTTCTAAATTTGGAAGTTCTTTTCCGATTGAATCCAGAGACGTGATGTGACTTTCTGTGATGGGATTTATTTGATCCACCATTTCATCGATTCCCACATCCAGCGATTCGATTTGCTCAATATTTTGATTGAAATTCGCTTTGATCCGGGTGGCGCGATCGCTGCTTTGATTTTGAAGAGTTTCCATCGCCGAAATTCCGGTTTCCAGATCCGCCAAAACCGCATCCATCATCAAATTTGATATTCCGATTTCACTGAGATTCAAATCAACGTCTTGACCAATTTTATCAAAATAATCCATCGGTGAATCCGAATCCAGCGCGGTTTGTTTTTGGAGTAAACGCTGTTTTGTTTTCAAAAGTTTTTTGTACTGCGGAGAATGTTTTGGTGTTTTTTCCAACGAGTTTTCGATTTGTTTCAGCGCGCCAGAAACGCTGTTTTTTTGAGTTTCTTTTTGACTTTCCACATTTTTACTCGCGTCTCCAATTTCTTGTTTTTGATTTTCAATTTCTTGTTTTTGATTTTCAATTTCTTCTTTTTGTTGTTTGTATTTTTTAAAATCTTCTTCGCTGCGTTTCTGATTTTCAGCGGCAGTTTTTGTTTGATTTTTATTCGCAGCCAAATGCTGATTTTTTTGAGTTTCTTGTTCGGTTTTCATTCCGTCTCCCGCAGATTTTAGCGCGGTTCCGTTCGCGACAATTTTCCCTTTTTTTGCTTGTAATTTTTCCTGATTTTCTTTGAATTTTTTTTGTAATTCTTTCTTTTTTTCTTCCAATTTTTTCTTTTGTTCTCGTTTGTCCGGAACTTGAACTCCAAATAAATCTCCGATCAAAACCGCTGGAAGCGCTGCTGTTTTGAGTGTCGAAGAAAGAAATTTTTTGGCTCCCGATCCGATTTTTTTCCAATTCCAACCAGCTTCTTCGGCGGGCGGATTCAAATCATCCGCAGAATCAATTTTTCCAGATAAAATTTGCAAATCAGTCGTCAAATCAAAATATTCGTTTTCCAAAAAACTCGCTTCATTGTTAAAAAGCTCAAAATCAGAAGCATACAATCGCGACTGATTTTGCAACTCAAAAACCGTCGAATTTTTATTCAAACTTGCACAATCAGCTTTTACATTTTTCGTCGTTTCAAAATTTTTCAATTCTAACGTTTCAAATTTTGCTGAATTGTTATAATTTTCTTTTTGTTCTTTTACAAAATTTTCTAAATTTTCATGATATTTATCCAATGCTGCCAACGTCACTGGACCAATTTTTCCATCCAGTGCCATGTCGTCATTTGCCGTCAAAAACCCCGCATCGATCAGTGCTTGCTGCACTCCGACCGAATCGATATTTTCAAAATTTTGCTCCGGAGTTAAAAATCCGGTTTTTTGAAGTTTGGAGACAATTTCCGCTTTTTGCTCCACAGAATATTCTGAAGAATATTTTGAAATCGTACTTTCTTGCGAAAAATTATACTCAACATTTTCTACCGCGTACATCCCACGTTCGCTTTCCGGCAAAACACTCAAAAATTCTTTTTCGATCAAATCATCCACCGCCGTCTGAAATGCTGTAAATTCAGGGTTTTTTGAATCCAAATCGCCGAGACTCGTTTCCAACATTTGACAAATTTCTTCCGTTTTGTACGGAAAAAGTTTTAAAATAACATCGATTTTTTCTAAAACGGCTTTTTCTTTTTCTTCTGCTTGATTCTCCGATTCTATTTTTTCTTCAACAACATTTTTGATGCTTTTTTGTTCAGGTTGCGCTGATGGTGTATTCCAGACAAATTCTTGGAATTTTTTTTGAAAATCGAAACATCCAAATTCTAAAAATTTCATTTTTGAAAATTAGTAAAAATTTCAGAAAATTGAGATTCAAGCACCTCAATTTCTTTTTGTTCCTTATTTAAATCAATATTTTCTTTTTCCAATCGTTCTGTTTTTTTAATATTTCGATAAAAATTTTGTATTTTTTCCAAAAGATTTGGATTTTTTTTCATCGCTTTTCTGACAAAATAAATTTCCTTTTCGCTGATTTTTTCCAAAACCTGCAACAATCGCAATAGTTTTTTATTCGAAAATTTTTCGAGATTTTTTGCCAAAAGTTCCTTTTTTTTCGCTGCAATGACAAAATTTGTTTGCAAAAATTTGCGAATTTTTTGGAGAGTTTCTGTGCGGTTTTTCATCATTTTTTTTTAAAAATCTAAAAAGTTTACCACATTTATTTGAAAAAATCAACGCCGGCGGTACAATTTCCACGATGAAAAAACTTCTGATTCTCGGTCTCGCCATTTTTCTCGTCGGTTGCGGCACACCAACTTCGGAGGAAAAAATTGAAAATATCGCGCACGATGAAAACGTGCAGATCGAAATTTCGAATTTGGAAACCCAGCTCGCGTCCGGAGAAATCACCGAAAAATACGCGCAGGAACAATTGAAAAAAATTCTCCGCGAACGAAAAGAACTCAACTCGGGTTCGACAGAATCAATCTTGAAAAAAATAGAAGCGATCGATCCCGAATCTGCCGAAATGTTTCGTCGTCAAATCGAGGCGAATCAAGCCGCTCAATAATCCGCGCGATCCAACAGATTTCGCAGCCCCGTCGCAGAAGTCAGCAATTTTTCGTACTCCGATTCGACGAGTTCGATTTCTTCGATTTTTGAAACTCCGTGCGCCCCGATCCGTGCGGGCACTCCAACGGCAATTCCGTGGATTCCAAATTCTCCAAAAAGTGGCACAGACACCGGGAGAATTTTTTTCGAATCGAGTAAAATGTGCTCCAAAATTTCCGCAGTCGCCGCGCCGATTCCAAAAAAAGTCGCGCCTTTTCCGTCGATAATTTCGTACGCTGCGCGCCGCACGGTGTGTTCGAGTTCGTTCTTTTTTTCATCGGAAAATTCGTCTGAATTTTCCACGGTCGACCACGCGACAAATTCCGAATCGCCGTGTTCCCCGAGCACGAATCCGTCGACGTCTTCGATATTTTTTTTGAAAATTTCCGCGAGCCGCCACCGCAGCCGCGAACTGTCGAGCAGCGTTCCCGTGCCGAAAACGTGTCCGCGCGGCAACTCCAAAATTTCGTGCGCGATCTGCGTCAAAATATCGACCGGATTTGCCACCAAAATCACGATCGCCGTTTTTTTGATTTTCCCAATTTTTGTCAAAATCGATTTCAAAATTTTCACATTTTTGTCGAGCAAATCGAGCCGCGTGTCGCCCGGTTTTTGCGCTGCACCAGCGGTGATCACAAAAATATCCGCGTTCGCAACTTCCGCGTCCCCGAGATCCGCTCCCCGCACCCGCGCGTGCGGCGAAAACTGCAAACTGTCGCGCAAATCCAAAACCTGCCCGGTTTCAAATTCCTGCGACTGATCGATCAACAGCAACTCAATCGGCAAATTCCGCAGCACCGCTGCACTCGCCACATGCGCTCCGACATTTCCGACGCCGATAATTGCAACTTTTTTCATTGTTGGAATTTTAGAGTGAAAAATTTTTCGGCGCCACCAAAACGACAAATTCGCCGCGCGTATTTTCTGCGGTGAAATGCGACTGCGCCTCCCCGACCGTTCCGCGGAAAATTTCTTCGTGAATTTTTGTCAATTCTCGCCCGACGACGATCACGCGATCCGATTTTAAAATTTCAAAAAGTTCGTCCAAAAGTCGCGGAAACCGGTGCACCGATTCGTAAAAAATTGTGGAAATTTCCGCCGTTTTCAAATTTTTCAAAATTGTCTGGCGTCCTTTTTTGTGTGGGAGAAATCCGAGAAATGTGAATTTGTCTGCCGGCACGCCCGCGACGGAAACCAGCGCGGAGAGCGCACTCGCGCCAGGAATTGGTGAAATTTTAAAATCCAAATCCAGCGCCGCCCGCACCGCCCGAAATCCCGGATCGGAAATTCCCGGCGTCCCCGCGTCCGACACGAGCGCGACGGAACTTTCGTTCGGCAATTTTTTGAGAATTTCGAAAATTTTCTCCGGCGAAGTTTGCGCGTGGCAACTCTGCAGCGGTCGAGAAATTTCGTATTTTTGAAACAAAATTCGCGTGTGCCGCGTGTCCTCCGCCAGCACCAGATCCGCGGATTTCAAAATTTCCACCGCACGAAAAGTCAGATCTCCCAAATTTCCGATCGGCGTGGCAACGACGTGCAGTGTTTTCATTTTTTAAAATTAAAAATTGTCATCCTGAATTTATTTCAGGATCTTTTTATTCTTTTTAAATTCCGAAAAAATTCGGAATGACGGTTGGGCTGTTTTGTTTCAGCATCGAAAAAAGCCGGATCAAACCAGTCCCGACTCAAATCTTCCCATTTTAAATTTTGCGATTTCACCAAATTTATTTTCCAATTTCGGTGCCAATTTTTCAACTGTTTTTCTCGTTCGATTGCCGTGTGCACACTGTCGGTTTCTTCAAAAAAAACAAGTTTTGTACAATTGTATTTTTTTGTAAATCCATCAATTTTTTTTTGTTTGTGCTCCAAGATTCTGCGTTCCAAATTATTTGTCACCCCGATGTACAAAACGGAATTGCCAGGATTTGTGAGAATGTAAACAAAATACGATTTCATCTTTTTGGGAAAGATCCTGAAATAAATTCAGGATGACACGCTCGGATTTTGACACATTTTTAAAAATCAAGAAAATGGATCTGAAATTTAATTTCCCAAAAATGAAAATTCTCGGCGACTCGCGACCGCAGTGGAGCAGCAATTTTGTGTACATTTTGGCGGCGATCGGCTGCGCGGCGGGCTTAGGAAATCTCTGGCGATTTCCGATGCTGGCGTACGAACACGGCGGCGGCGCGTTTGTTTTTGCAATTTTGATCTGCAACATCGTGCTTGTTTTTCCGCTCGTGATGATGGAAACCGTCGTCGGACAAAAATTCAAACTTGCCGGCGCGCAGGCGTTCGAAAAAATAAAAAAAGGAACCAGCTGGATTTTGTGGCTTCCAGTTTTTGCGCTGTTTTTTATTTTGATGTTTTACGTTCCGATTTTGGCGTGGGGAATAAAATATTTGGGATTGTCAATTTCTGGAAATTTTCTCGTCGATCCGACAAATTTTTTCACGGAAAAAGTGATCCATCTTTCGCCAGGAATTTCGACCACGGGAAATTTTCAGTGGGGACTTTTTTCCGCGGTGGTGGCGAGCTGCGCGTTCGTTCTTTTTGCGCTGCGAAAAAATGTTTTGAGTCTCTCCCCGATCGTGAAAATCACCGCAACCGCGCCGTTTTTTCTGCTGCTAATTTTGCTGATTCGCGGCGTGACGCTCCCGGGCGCGAGCGACGGATTGTCCGCGTTTTTTCTCCCGCACTGGGAATCGCTGCTCGACGTGAAACTCTGGCAAGCAGCGCTCGGACAAAGTTTTTTCTCCGCCAGTTTGGCTCTTGGCTATTTTATGATCGCGGGAAGTCACCGCGGCGAAAAAGACGAAATCGCCAAATCGTCGCTCTGGATTTTGGTGGGAAATTTCATCGTTTCGTTGCTCGCCGGAATCACTGTTTTTGCGACGATCGGATTTATGGCACTGCAAAAAGGAATTCCAATTTCCGAAGCGGCCACGGGTGGACCGATGTTGGTTTTTTCCGTTTTGCCGACGGCTGTCTCGATGATGCCAACTGGCGCGATTATTTTCGCCGTGCTGCTTTTTCTCGTGGTGATCACGCTCGCGATCGATTCGATTTTTGGAATTTTTGAAATTATTGTTGGAAGTTTTCACGATTTTTGGAAAAAAACAAATTATTTCCGAACGGCGTGCTGGATCGCGGTCATCATCGCGATTGGATCGCTGCCGTTTTTGACTGGCGCCGGAATGTATTTTCTCGACATCACCGATCATTTTGTCACGGGGTACGGCGTGCTTTTTGTCGGAATGCTCGAAACTTTTGTGTTGGCGTACCTGGTTGGCGCAGAAAAAGTTCGCGGCTGGATCAACCACACCGCAACAAATTTAAAAATCGGAAAATGGTTCAACTGCGTTTTGTACGCGGCGCCAGTTTTTATCGCATTTTTAATTTCCGTGACGCTGCGCGAAGAAGTTTCGCAAATTTACGGCGGGTACCCGATCGAGTACGTTGTCGGATTTGGATTTTTGCCGCTCGTTTTGATTTTCGTGTTCGCAATTATTTTCGGAATTTTCACGCATCGAAAATTCAAAAAACACGGACTTCACTTGCCGAGTTTGAAAAAATAACCGCACGGAGTACACTGCAGCCGCGATGAAAATCCAAGTTTTGCCGCCAGAAGTTTCTGATCAGATCGCCGCTGGTGAAGTCGTCGAGCGTCCCGCCAGCGCCGTCAAAGAATTGGTGGAAAATGCGATCGACGCCGGTGCGACAGAAATTTTGGTGAAATTTGAAAACGGCGGAAAAACATTTTTGGAAATCTCGGACAACGGCGCGGGAATGTCTCCGGACGACGCAGAAAAATCGGTACAACGACACGCCACAAGTAAAATTGGAAAAATCGACGACATTTTTGCGATCCGAACTTTTGGGTTCCGCGGGGAAGCGCTCGCCGCGATCAGCTCGGTTTCAAATTTCGAACTTGTCACCCGCACCGCGAACGAAACTTCGGGGACGAAAATCGAAATTTCTGCCGGAAAAAATTTGAAAAAATCTCTGGCTCCGGCGAACATCGGAACCAAAATTTCGGTGCGGAATTTGTTTTTTCCAACACCCGCGAGACTCGCACATTTGAAAACGGACGCGACGGAATCCGCGGCGATCGTGCACGAAATCGAAAGTTTTGCGCTGTCGCATCCGGCGATAAATTTTGGGGTGGAACGCGACGGAAAAAAAATTCTCGATCTGCCCGCGAGCGATCGGAAAATTCGCGCGGCAAAAATTTTGAAAGAAAATTCTGACGATTTGATTTTGGTCAACAAAAAAATCGGGGATGTAAAAATCTCCGGATTCGTGATCGCGCCCGGACTCTGCGCGCGGACGAAAAAATCGCAGTGGCTGTCGGTCAACGGCCGTCGAATCGAGGACTGGCGATTGGCGCACGCGATCCGCGAATCGTACCAGCAGAGCGCCGGAATCGAGAAACATTTATTTCCAAAATTCGCAATTTCGATCGAACTCGATCCGCTGCTGGTCGACGTCAACGTGCACCCGCGAAAACTGGAAGTGAAGTTTTCCGAGCCAGGCGAAATCTGGCGCGCCATGAAAAATGCGATTCTTTTTTCGCTGGAAAAATCCGTTTCGGTCAGTGCAAATTCCACGTTTTCGAACCCGAATTTTTCACGACCAAATTTTGCGCCGTCCCAAAATTTTGGCACAAAAAACTGGAATCCAAATTCGGCACCGGGACAAACTTTTTGGGAAAAATCAAACGCCAGCGGCACCAGATTTTCAGAAAAAAATGAGCACCGCGATTTTGAAATTTCTGCGGAAAAAACACCGGAAAAAATTTCTGGAGAATTGCGATTGATCGGGCAGGTTGCGAAAAAATACGTCGTGGCGGAGGACGAAAATGGAATTTGGTTTTTCGACCAGCACGCGCTGCACGAGCGGGAACGGTTTGAAAATTTTTGGAACGCGCGGCACGAACTTTCAAAAAAAATTCAAAAATTGCTGCTCCCGCACGAATTAAATTTGGACGAACCCGATTTGGAAAAAATTCTCACGCACCGAGACGAATTGAAAAATCTCGGATTTGAAATTTCCGATCGCGGAATCGTAATTTCCGTTCCCGCGCTGCTCGCGAGTGAAAATCTCGACGCGATTTTTCAGGATTTTTCAGAATTTTTTGAAGGCGAAAAAGTTGCCGAAAATTTCACTGACAAATTTTTACGAAAAATGCTCGAATACAAATCTTGCCGCGGTGCGGTGATGTTTGGCGATAAATTGGAACGAGCGGAAATGCAAAAACTTTTGGACGATTTTGCAAAAACGCAGTGGAGAAATCTCTGCCCGCACGGCCGCCCAAATCACTGGTTTGTCCCGTTCGACGAACTCGACGAAAAGTTTCATCGGTGAAAACTAGAATTTTCTCCGGATTGGAAGTAAAAATACTCATTCACAATGATTTGACGAAAAACGAAAAACAATGCATTCTGCGTCCGTAATTTTTAATTTTCCCCAAAAATGCCAAAAGAAAATCTGCCGATTCCTGAAGATTCCAACGAAAAAATTATTCCAAAAAATAATAAAAAAAATGAAAATGAAAAAAATAAAGAAAATGAAAATATAAAATTTAAAAAAATCGTAGTTACATTTTTTGACTGACGCTCAAATGTTTAAAAAAGAATGGGATGAAATCGAAGATCCGACCAAACTGTGATCACGCCAGCGTCGCTTCGATAATTTTGTGTCCCTGAAATTCCGTTTTTTCGAGCGTAAAAAACGCGCTCCCCGATCCGGACAAATGCACGTTTCGCCAGTCCGCGGGGAAAATTTCGTCGAACGCATTTCCGCATTTTTCGAGATCCGGATTTTCCAAAAATTTCTCCGTGAATTTTGTTCCAAAATTTTTCAAATTTGCGTACATTTCCGCGGTGAGATTTTTGTTCGGCGGGACGTGCAACCAGATTTTTTTGCCGGAAAAATTGAAATCCAGCAGCGTGATTTTTTCACCAAAATTTTCGCCGAGCGCACATAAATTTCCCGAGAAAAAAAACGGAATATCCGCACCAATTTTTTCAGATTCAGAAATTAATTCTTCCGGAATTTTGAGATCAAAAAGTTCCGCGTACAATTTTACAAACGCGGCAAAATTTGAACTTCCGCCGCCGAGTCCCGACGCCACCGGAATATTTTTTTGCACTCGCACGATCACCGCCGACGAATCGGGGAAATATTTTCGAACGACGCGCCACGCCTGCACGATCAAATTGTCCTCGGGATCGCAGTCAAAATCGCCGTGCAATTCGAACCGGTCCGCCGCAAAAAGTGTCAACTCGTCCGCGAGCGAAATTTTGTGCAAAATCGTGCGCACGTGATGTTTTTCCGCACCCGGATTTTTGCGCTCCACGTCGAGCGTGAGATTAATTTTTGCTGGAGCCGATCCCGTGATTTTTTTCATCCGATTCTGAGTAAAATTTCGACGCGCGCGCGCACGCCAGGTTCGCGCATTTTTTCCCCGCTCGTGTACCCGAGCCCGATTTGGTTCGGGAGAATTGTGAGCGTTTTTGAAATATTTTCAACGATTTTTTCGTGCACCGGCCGAAGTTTTGGATTTTCGAGTTCGAGCGAAATTGCAACATTTTCAATTTCCAGATTTTCGAAATTTTCGCGCGCAATTTTCAAAGATTTTTCCACAAATTTTTCTGAATTTTTTTCTCCCGCGGCGCACATTTCGTCGGCAAATTCGGAAAAAGTTTTTTCGCCAACCGCGGACAAAATCGCGTTTGCGAGCGCGTGAAAAATCACGTCGCCGTCCGAATTCGCGTCAAATTTTTTTGGAAAATCGAGCGGTACACCGCCGAGAATTAATTTTTCGTCCGGCGTTTTTTTATCGCAAAATCGATGCGAATCCTCCCCGACTCCGATCCGAAATTTTGGAGAAAAATCTGAAATTTCCGTGATTTTTTGGTTCGCGTGCGAGCACTCAAAAATCGAAATTTTTTCACCCGCGGCGGCAAGAATTTCTGCTTCGTCGCCCGGCTCGCCGGAGAAAATTTCGGCGGCATTTTTCAACGTTTTCAGATCAGAAATCTGCGGCGTCTGCGTTTCAAAAATTTCTGTCCGATCGAGAAATTTCACCACATTTTTTTGAACAACTTTTTTGATCGAGTTCGGCGTAAAAAATCCAAAAATTAAATTTTTTTCCGGTCGCGCGAGCGCCAATTTGAGTTCTGAGATTTTGACGTTCGGGTTCGCGCCGTTGTGCACGAGCACTCGGAAATTTTCTGAATTTTTGAAAAAGTTGAGCGCATTTTTCAACGACTGAAATCGCGTTTTTCCTCCAGAAATTATCGCGGAAATTTTCGGGAAAGTTTTCTTCAAATTCTCGTCCCCGCCGACCAAAAAAATCTCGTCGATCGCGTCGCAATTTTGAAATTTATCGAGCGTTCGGTGCAGCACCGGCCGCCCAAATTTCTCGGTGGAAAGTTTGTCAAATCCGCACCGCTGCGAATTTCCCGCTGCCAAAATAATCGCAACGTTTTTCATTTTTTCAAAAAAGTTATCGCCATTTTTCGCGCCCGCTCGTCGATTTCAAAAATTTTTTTGATCGAGTCCACCGACTCAAATTTTGTCTCGGAAATCGCGCGTTCGAGCAGTTCAAAAATCTGTAAAAATTTCAAATTCCCCGCGAGAAATTCGGCGACAAAAATTTCGTTCGCGGCGTTGAAAACGATCGGAAAATTCTGCATTTTTTCAGCACAAATTTCCAAGATTTTGAGCGTGCGAAAAGTTTCCAAATCCGGCTCGAAAAAACTCAAATTCAGATTTTTAAAATTCTGGCACGGACAATCCGTGTCGATTTTTTCTGGAAAATTGAGCGCGAGCGAAATCGGAAGTTCCATCGTCGGCGGCGAAATTTGCGCGATCACCGAACTGTCGCGAAACTGCACCATCGAGTGCACGATCGACTGCGGATGAATCAAAATTTCGATCTGGTCGCGGCGCAGTGAAAAAAGATGCATCGCCTCAAAAACCTCCAAAACTTTGTTGGCGAGCGTCGCGCTGTCGACGGAAATTTTCGCGCCCATTTTCCAGCGCGGATGCGCGAGCGCCTGCTCGACGGAAATTTGGGAAAGTTCAGCAGAATTTTTTCCAAAAAACGGGCCGCCGGAGCACGTCAAAAATATTTTTTCAAAATCAGATCGCCCCGCCAGACACTGAAAAATCGCGGAGTGCTCGCTGTCGACCGGCAGAATTTTTCCACCATTTTTTCGAAAAATTTCGGTCAAAAGTTCGCCGCCCGCGACGAGCGATTCTTTGTTCGCGAGCGCCAAATCCACTCCCAACTCCCCCGCCGCGATCGAAAATTTCAAACCAGAAAATCCAGAAACCGCGTTCAAAACGATGTCCGGTTCGCATTTTTTCAAAAATTCGGTCGCGGAAAATTCCCCCCGCGTGTCGAGCAAATTTGGGATTTGAAATTTTGAAGCAATTTTTTCCAGTTCGCCAAAATTCGAGTGCGCGCTCGCGCCGACGATTTGAAATTTTTCCGGATTTCGTCGAACGAGATCGAGCGTCGTTCGCCCGATCGATCCCGTCGCTCCCAAAAGTACGATTTTTCTCATTTTTTGAAGTTCTCCGCGACGAACCGCTCCAAAAGATGCCAGAATTCGTCGATCACATTTTCGCCCCGCAGATCGCAAATTTTTTCACCGCGCGCAAAAACCAGCGCAAAATTTTCGGCACGTCCCGGCAGACAAATCCCAAAATCCGCATCGCGCGCCTCGCCCGGACCGTTGACCACGCAGCCGAGAATCGAGATCTTCAAATTTTCGGAACCGGAAAATTTCTCTCGCCAGATCGGAAAATTTTTCGCCACGCGATCGGAAATTTCTGCCGTCATTTTTTGGTAAAAATCCCCCGCGGTGCGCCCGCAGCCCGGGCAACTCACGATTTTTGGAAAAAAATTTCGAATCCCAAGCGACTGCAAAATCTGTTTTCCAATTTCAACTTCGCGCGTGCGCGCCTCGCCCGGACGCGGCGTGATCGACACGCGAACCGTGTCACCAATTTTTTCGTGCAACAAAATTCCGAGCGCCACCGCGGAAGAAATTTCGCCGCCGAGCCCGCTCCCCGACTCCGTCAATCCGACGTGCAGAGCGTGCGGAAATTTTTCAGATAAAATTTTGTGCGCCGCGATCGTGTCCAAAACATTTGAAAGTTTCGCCGACAGCACGATTTTGTCCGCAGGAAAATTGATCGACTCCGCCGCCGCGACGGAAATTTCGAGCGTCCGAATCACCGCGTCCACAAGATTTTTCGATTTTTTCAAAATTTCGGGCGCGACGCTCCCCGCGTTCGCTCCGATCCGCACCGGTTTTTCGAATTTTCGCGCGATTTCCAACATTTCCAAAAATCCTGCATCCGCCGTGTTTCCGGGATTGATCCGGAATTTCGAAAGTGCTCGTGCGCACTCCGGAACTTTTTTCAAAATCTCCGCGCCGTTGAAATGAAAATCTCCGACGAGCGGCACCACCGCATTTTTTTGAGAAATTTTTTCGAAAATTTTTGGAACCGCGCGCGCCGACTCAAAATCCGGAACCGCGATCCGGACAATTTCCGCACCCGCTGCGTGCAACGCCAAAACTTCTGCCGAAGTTTTTTCGACGTCTCGCGTGTCAGTTGCCGTCATCGACTGCAAAACCGGAGGAAAATTTCCGCCAATTTTCACATTTCCAATTTTGACCACGGGAGAAATCCGTTTCATCGCGGCGATTCAAGCATTTTTTCCGAGAAAACTCAACACAACTTCGCGATCTCGCGGTCGATCGAGTTCGAAAAATAAAATTCGCTGCCACTCCCCGAGCTGCATTTTTCCGGCAAAAACCGGCACCGATTCCGAACTCCCGAGCAACATTTGGATCACGTGCGAATGTCCATTTTTGCATTCGTCGCCGGCGCACATCGTGCGCGGATCGCGCGTTTCAAAATTATTGTGATTCCAGTTTCGATCAATTTTTGCAATTTCCTCGAAAAAAACTTTTTTCAAATCCTGCAACAATCCGGATTCCAATTCGTTAATTTTGATCGCGGTCGTCGTGTGCCGCGTGAAAATCTGCACGATTCCGTCCTGCGCACTGATTTTTTTGAGAAAATCAGAAACCTCGTCGGTCAAATCCCGCACGTCGAAAAATTTTTCGGACCGAATTTTCAGAATTTTGTGCTGCATCGCGGCGGAGTGTACCGATCTGGCGAAAAATTTCAAAAAATTATTTTTCTAAATTTTCCCAATTTTGCGGAGCAATACATTTCTCACACTTATCCCAACATTCTGCAACATGATTTGCAGCTGATGAGTTACCCCAAACGCGAATTTTTCCCACCATTTTTTTTACTTCTGTTAAATCTTCAGGTGTTGCTGTTTCAATGATTCGCTCATTTCTTTCCTTCAAATCAACACACAAATCTTTTTTGGTGTCTTCTTCCATGATCGCACACTTTGCTGTTTCCATTTTTTCAAAATTTAAAAACTCTAAAAACAAATTAACTTCAAAAATGCGAATGTCAAATTACTTCTCTTTTTCCCACTGTTTCGGGGCAGAACAGTTGTTTTTGCAAAATTTTCCCGCTTTATTTTGAAAATAATTCATGCAAACTCCAAATTCTTTCGAAAACTCAGAACGCCGCTCAAATTGTATCTGCCGCGACAAACAGCTGTTTTTTTCGGGAAAAGTGAACATTTTTCCATTTTCAAAAAAACAATAAAACAACCACAAAAGAATGTCAATTTACGAAAAAGAACTTCAAACTTTCGAAAAACATACAGAAAGTACGTGGTACGGATTTTAAAAATAGTCTTAAAATAAAAAACAGGCCACCGCGTGACCTGCTTCATCTTTAGTTTCAAAAATTTTTAATTCTTAATTTTTCATTTTTAATTTTCTCAGACCGCGACGCGGACAAATTTCACGAGTTTTACGTCTCCTAGAAACTCAGCAACGGTTTGTTCTGGATTTTTGACAAACGGCTGGCTCGACAATGCGCGCTCTGCACAGAATTTCTGAATTTTCCCAGCGATAATTTTTTCCAAAATCTGCTCCGGTTTTCCTGCGGCGATCAACTGCTCGCGAGCAATTTCTTTTTCTTTTTCCAAAAGTTCCGCCGGCACCTCGTCTGGCGTTGCCACGAGCGGATCCATCGCGGTAGCGTGCATCGCAACATCTCGCGCCATTTCCGACGTTCCTCCCTCGAGCACGACGATCGTTCCAACTTTTCGGTTCGTGTGGAGGTAGCTGCCAACAATGGTTCCGCCGTCCACAACTTCCACAAAATCGAGCGACATATTTTCTCCGATTTCCTGGATCTGATCCGTTTTGACCGATTCGAAGTAATTTTTCGCAGCATCATTTCCGCCAGATTCTGCAGTTTTTGCCAAAAGTTCGGTCAGTTCCACAAATTTTTCGTTGCGGGCGACAAAATCTGTTTCACACAAAACTTTGATAATCGCGCGTCCCGAAATCGCCACGCCGCCTTCGCTCGTCGAGCGTTCGGCTTTTGATGCGGCTTTCGATTCACCACGTTTTCGCAAAAGTTCAATCGCGGCGTCCATTTCACCGCCAGATTCTTCAAGTGCATTTTTACACGCGAGCATTCCGACTCCGGTTTTGTCGCGCAAAATTTTGACATCGGCTGCTGAAATTGCCATTTTTTTAATTTTGAAAAAGTAAAAAATCGGCGAGATTTTACACACACACCGCGGGAAATCAACCCAAAAAAACTCTGGATTTCGCAGAACTTTTCAACTCTAAACTATCAACTCTTAACTTTTTCTCACCATTTCAATTTTTCCGCGATGTCGCCGACAAACGGCATTTTCCATTTTTCGCCGCGCCAAACTTTCGAAATTGAGAAAATCACGATTCCGAGGTACACGATGGCGATAAAAATTTTTGACCAAATCGCAAAACTCGAAAGCCATCCGATCACGAGAAAAATAATCGCGAGCACGAGCCCCTGTTTTCCGTGGTGTTGGCAAAATTTTGACTGCGGTTTGATCGCAAGTGGCAAAATGCAAAAAAAACTGATGTACCCGAGCGCGGACAAAATTTTATCACCGCCCGGCAGCGCGTCTCCCGGATTTTCATCCAACGAAACAACCGCAGCTTCTTTTGATTTTGACGGTTTTTGTTCTTCGATCATTTTTTGGGAGAAACTACGCCACCGATTGTAGCAAAGTTTCCAAAACGAAACGAATTGATTTCACCGAATCGTCGTTGCCAGGAATTGGAAAATCCACTCCGTCCGGATTGGCGTTCGAGTCCAACAAAGTCACAACCGGAATTTTTGCCACGCGTGATTCCTCGATCGCGAGCCGGTTGACAACTCCGTCGAGAACCACGACCACTCCGGGAAGTTTTCTCATTTCCCCCACTCCGTGGTACAAAATGCTCAATTTTTCGAGTTCTTTTTTGTAGTGCGAAATTTCTTTTTTCGTGTATTTCTGAATTTCACCCGTTTCAAACTGCATTTTCAACGTGAGGTAGTGATCGATTCGTTTTCGAATTTCTTTGAAATTTGTCAAAAGTCCGGGCTGCCATTTTTGATCCACGGAAAAATACGCTTTTCCGCTCAAAACTTCGTTGAGAATGAGCGCCGTCTGCGGTTTTGTTCCGACAAATAAAATTCGTTTTCCCTGCAATTTTACTGCTTTGAGAAAATTCATCGATTTTTCGAGTCCGGCCATCGTTTTTTCCAAATCAAAAACATGAACTCCGTTCACATCCGAATGCAAAAATTTTTTCATTTTTGGATTCCAGCCCGACGTGCGCTGTCCAATGTGAAGTTCTGCGTCCATCAAAGTTTTGAGATCGATTTTTGGAGCGACGGACGGTTTTTTGTCGCTGGTTGTTGTGTCAGTCATTTTGGGAAAATTTAAAAAAATAAATTGTGTCGCTTCCCGCCGCTCTTAAATCAGATTGGCTTGACGACGCGCGGAGTGTACGGAATCCAAAACTTTCTGCAAGTTTTTTTCCAAAATTTAAAAAAAAACGGTACAATTTCTCCGAAAAAAAATGAGCAAAAAAATTTCCACCGACGACGTGCTGCATCTCGCGAAATTGGCGAAACTGCATCTCACCCCGAACGAAGCGGAGAAATTTTCCGGGCAACTTTCCGATATTTTGAAATTTATCGCGCAGCTGCAATCGGTCGACACGCGCAACGTCGAGGAAACTTCGCAGGTCACGGGACTGCGAAATGTCAGCCGCGCGGACGAAATCGAAATGTGCGGTTTTGAAAAAGAACTCGTCGAATGCACGCCGCACGCAGTCGAGAAAAATTGTTTAAAAATTCCAAAAATTTTGTGATGCAAAAATTGTGTGAAAAAACGCTCGCCGAACTTTCAAAACTTTTCCACGACGGAGAAATTTCTTCTCGTGAAATCACGGAAAGTTTCATCTCAGAAATCGAAGCGCACGACGAAAAAATCAACGCGTTTGTGACGACGACTTTTGATCTGGCGCGGGAAATGGCGAACGCCGCCGACGCGCGGCAGAAATCGAAAAAACTTCTCTCGCCGATCGACGGAATGCCGATCGCACTGAAAGATGTCGTCTGCACGAGCGAAGTTCGCACGACCGCGTGTTCGAATATTTTGAAAAATTTCCAGTCGCCGTACGACGCCACGGTTTGGAAAAAATTGAAAAACGCAGGCGCGGTTTTGATCGGAAAAACCAACACCGACGAATTCACGATGGGCGCGAGCACGCAAACTTCTGCGTTTGGAGTGACACGAAATCCGCACGATTTGAAAAAAGTTGCCGGCGGAAGTTCTGGCGGAAATGCGGCCGCGATCGCCGCGAATTTTTGTGCGGGCGCGATCGGCACGGAGACGAACGGATCGATCCGGCATCCGTCGCATTTTTGCGGAATCACCGGCTTGAAAGTTTCGTACGGACGCGTCTCCCGCTGGGGCGTGATGCCGATGGCGAGCTCGCTCGACGTCGTCGGACCGATGGCAAAAACCGTCGAAGATTGTGCGCTGATTTTGCAAGCGATCGCCGGACGCGATTCGAAAGATTCGACGACGCCCGACGCGGACGTTCCGAATTATTTTCAAAATCTCGATCGCTCAATTTCTGGAATAAAAATTGGAATTCCGCGCGAATTTTTTTCAAACGGACTCGATCCAGAAGTTGCGCGCGTGATCGCCGCGGCGGAAGAACAATTAAAATCGCTCGGCGCAAAAATTGTCGACATCGAGTTGCCGCACGCGCAGCACGCCGTTGCCGCGTACTACATCATCGCGCCGGGAGAAATTTCGGCGAACATGGCTCGGTACGACGGACTGCGATTTGGCGAGGGGGCGCGAGAAAATTCGCTCGAAAAAATGTACGAAAAATCGCGCCACGACGGATTTGGCGACGAAGTCAAACGCCGAATTTTGATCGGAACGTACGTTTTGTCCGCCGGATATTCTGAAAAATTTTATCGCCAGGCGCAAAAAGTCCGCACGCTGATCGCGCAGGATTTTGAAAATGCGTGGGAAAAAGTCGACGCAATTTTTTCGCCGGTGTCCCCGACTCCCGCATTTGACGTCGGTGAAAATCTCGACGATCCGGTGAAAATGTACCTCGAAGACATGTTTCTCGCGCCGTCGTGTCTCGCCGGAATTTGCGGAGTTTCGGTTCCATCGGGGAAATCGAAAACAGGGGTGCCGATCGGCACACAAATTATTTGTCCCGCGATGTGCGAAGATCGCGCGCTCCAAATTGCGCACCAATTTCAACAGGCAGCGAAGAGCTAACAGTTTATAGTTTTTGGAAAATGCAAAACTACAAAGATCTCCAGGTTTGGCAAAAAGCCTTCGATCTTTCGGTTCAGATTTATGAAAAAACAAAACAATTTCCTCCCGACGAACGATTTGGACTCGTTTCTCAAATGCGCCGAGCAGCCGTCTCGATCGTCAGCAACATCGCAGAAGGTCACGGTCGCAGCACGAACAAGGAATTTTCTTATTTTCTGAAAATCAGCATCGGATCGTGCAACGAACTCGAAACGCAAATTTTTCTTTCTCAAAAACTGAAATACATCCACGAACCCGCGTCAATTTCTTTGCAAAATAACTGCAACGAAGTCATAAAAATGCTGCACGGCCTTCTCAAAAAACTATGAACTCAAAACTCTCAACTCTGAACTCAAAACTTTTCCTCGCGAGCGGCGAAATTTTTGGCGGAACATCGTTCGGAGCCAAAAAATCCGCGAGCGGCGAAGTTGTTTTTTGCACGGGAATGACCGGATATTTGGAAATTTTGACGGATCCAAGTTATTTTGGGCAAATCGTCGTTTTCACTTTTCCGCAGATCGGAAATTACGGCGTTTTTCCATTTCACAATTCTGAATTTATTTCAAAATCTCAGGCAGAAAAAAAAGAAGAGATTCCGGATCAAGCCCGGAATGACAATTTTTTTATCGATGAAATTTTCGAATCGAAAAAAATCTGGGCGCGCGGCGTGATCGTCGCGGAGGCGAGCGAAAAATTTTCGCACGCGCTGGCGACAAGTTCGTTCGGAAAATGGCTCGAAAAAAATGATGTTCCAGCGATCGCCGGCGTCGACACGCGGAAATTGACGCAGATTTTGCGCGAACACGGAACGGTGCTCGGCGCGATTTCGGAGACGAACCCGGAAAAATTTTCCGATCCGCTCGACGGCCGATTTGTCCCGGAAGTTTCGCCGGAAAAAATGGAAATTTTGGAACCGGAGATTCCGGATCAAGTCCGGAATGACAAAATGAAAACGATCGCGTTTCTCGACTGCGGCGCAAAAAACGGAATTTTTCGAAACTTTTTGAAACGCGGAATTCGCGTGATTCGACTGCCGTTCGATGCCGATCCATTCGCGTGCGGGGAAAAATTTGACGGTATTTTTTTCTCGAACGGTCCGGGCGATCCGGAAAAAGTTTTTGAAACAATCGCGACGATTAAAAAATGTTTGGCGAAAAAAATCCCAACTTTTGGAATCTGTCTCGGCTGCCAAATTCTCGCGCTGGCAGCGGGCGGAAAAACGAAAAAAATGAAGTACGGACACCGCAGCGCAAACCAGCCGGTGCGCGATTTGAAATCTGGAAAATGTCTGATCACGACGCAAAATCACGGATTCGTCGTCGACAAAAAATCGCTCCCGGACGAATTTGAAATTTGGTTTGAAAATCTCAACGACAAAACGGTCGAGGGAATTCGCCACAAAAATTTACCAATTTCCGCAGTGCAGTTTCACCCGGAATCGTGCGCCGGACCGGAGGACGCGGAATATTTGTTCGACGAATTTGTGAAAAAATTAAAATGAAAATTCTCCTCCTCGGATCTGGCGCACTCAAAATCGGCGAAGCTGGCGAGTTTGATTATTCCGGGAGCCAGGCGATCAAAACTTTCAAAAAATCTGGACACGAAGTGCTGCTGATCAATCCAAACATCGCCACGATTCAAACGGATCCGAATTGGAACAATAATGAAAATTTCACCGGCGCGGACAAGGTTTTCTTTCTTCCCGTGACGCCTGAGTTTGTGGAGAAAATTATCGAAACGGAAAAACCGGACGCGCTCGCGCTGTCGTTCGGCGGGCAAACTGCGCTCAACTGCGGACTCGCGCTGGAAAAATCCGGCGTGCTCAAAAAGTTTGGCGTAAAAGTTCTCGGAACCCCGGTCGACGCAATCGACGCGACTGAAAATCGAGAAATCTTTGTGAAAAAACTCGACGAAATCGGCGTCCACACTCCCCGATCGATCGCCGCGCACTCGATTGAAAACGCAAAAAAAGCAGCCGAAAAAATCGGATTTCCACTGATCATGCGCGCAGGATTTGCGCTCGGGGGAAAAGGTTCAGGATTTTGTGAAAAAAAAGAAGATTTCGAAAAAATGGCGAAAGAAGCGTTCGCGTTTTCGCCGCAGGTTTTGGTTGAGGAAGATCTCCGCGGCTGGAAAGAAATCGAGTACGAAGTCGTGCGCGACGGCGCGGACAACTGCATCACCGTCGTGAACATGGAAAACTTTGATCCACTGGGAATTCACACCGGCGAATCAATCGTGATCAGTCCGTCGATGACGCTGGCGAACCGCGAGTACCAGCTGCTGCGCACGATCGCGATCCGCACAATTCGGCATTTAAAAATTGTCGGCGAGTGCAACATTCAGTACGCGCTCGATCCGGACGACGACCAAAATTATCGCGTGATCGAAGTCAACGCGCGGCTCAGCCGAAGTTCGGCGCTCGCGTCAAAAGCGTCCGGGTACCCGCTCGCAGCGGTCGCCGCGGAAATTTTGCTCGGAAAAAATCTGCCAGAAATCCCAAACGCGATCACGCAAAAAACCACCGCATTTTTCGAACCCGCGCTTGACTACCTCGCGGTGAAAATTCCGCGCTGGGATTTGCAAAAATTTCGAAAAGTTTCGGAAGAAATTTCAACGGAAATGAAATCTGTCGGCGAAGTGATGGCACTCGGACGGAATTTTCCAGAAGCGATTCAAAAAGCCGTTCGGATGCTGGCGATCGGCTCGGAGGGAGTTTTGGATTCGCCGGTGAATTTTAAAACTTCTGAACTCGAAAAAAAACTCCGGATCGCGTCGCCGCAACGAATTTTCGTGGTGGCGCAGGCACTTTTTTCGGGGAAATTTTCTGTCGAAAAAATCTGGGAACTGACAAAAATCGATCACTGGTTTTTGCAGCAGCTCGAGCGGATCACCGACGGTGCGAAAAAATTGGACGCGGTAAAAAGTTTGGATGCAGAAAATTTACGAGACGCAAAAGTTTTGGGATTTTCGGATTCAGAAATTGCGCGCCGCACCGGAAAAACTTTTTTGGAAGTTCGGGAATTGCGCAAAAAATTCGGAATTATTCCGGTCACAAAACAGATCGACACGCTCGCGGCAGAATTTCCCGCACAGACGAATTATTTGTACACGACGTACCTCGGGGAAAAAAACGACGCGTGATTTTTCAAAAAAAAACCGCCGGAATCCGACGGTTTGTGTTTTTAATTTTTTGGAAAAATTACTCCGCAGCTTTTTCCTCTGCTGGCGCAACCACAGGCTCGGAAGAATCTTCCGCGACTGGCGCCACATCTTTTTCAAATTTTTTTCCACGCAATTTCAACGGAATTTCTTTGAGTCGCAGCGCTTTTCCCGAACGATCTCGAAGAAAATTTAATTTTGCGCGACGCACTTTTTGAGCGCGCATCACTTCGATTTTCACCACATTTGGCGAATGAATCGGGTACACTTTTTCGACGCCAATTCCTTCAGAAATTTTTCGAACCGTAAATGTGTCGTCGACGCCGTGTCCAGAATTGACAGCGAGAACCGTTCCCTGAAAAACCTGAATTCGAGTTTTGCTTCCCTCCGTAATTTTCTGATGCACTTTGACGATGTAGCCCGGTTTTAAATCCGGCACCTCATCTTTGCAAAATTTTTTCGAGTACGAGTGTAAAAGTTCTGACATTGTTTTTTCGAGTTAACAAAACGCCCGAAAGACCGGGCGGATTGTAAATATTTCTTTGTCGAGTGCAAGTTTTTATTTACTTTTTTAGAATGTCACCAGGTTTTCCGTGTCTTTTTTCAGTTTGTTTTTCAAAATCAAATTCGCTTTGTCCGCAAAAACATTAATCACAAATTTATCTTTCAGCGTGACGCGGTACAAGAAATCCTCTCGAGTCATCAAACTGTATTTCACTTTTTTGTCTGGAATCATTTCTTCAAAAAACGTTTCCAATTCTGCTTTGTTCACATTTCCCACCACAAAAAGATCCACATCTGATTCCTGATTTATAAACGAACCAGAAAGAACCAAAATATCGATTTCTCCCAATTTTGAAATTCGCTGTAAAAATTTCTCGTTCCATTTGTCCGTTTTCCGAACGATCGAAGTCAATTCAAACAAAACTGGAAAATGAGGATTTACTCGATAATATTTTCTTCGATTTCGTTCTGAAGATTTAAGCATTCCAATCCTTTCAAGATTTTCCAACTCCCGTCGCAACGAATTAATTTGTTCGTCCAACTCTCTCGTGAGCTCACGAATAAAAAATTCTTCCCCTGGATGGAGCAAGAATTGACGAAAAAGTTTTACTCGGGCGCCGGAACCGAACATTTTTTTGAGCATTTTTTGTGAACAAAGAAAGACAGCACAAGAAACGTATTCAATTTTGCACATTTTGTCAAAACTTTTTTTTCAAACAAGCCGGATCTCCGCGCTGCGAACGGATTTTTTTGTTTCGCTCACAGGAACACGAATGTAAATCTTTTCCACATGCGAACAAAAAGTTTATTCAAAAATAACAAAAAAAGTGTTCTCCAAAAAGAGTTGTTCACGTCTCAAATTACGCAACAAAAAACCCCGCCAATGCGAGGTCCCTCATTTCAAAATCCTAAAAACAATTTAGAGTCCCCCGTCGTCAAAATCCGATTTTTTGCGTCCAGCCAAAAAATAAAATCCGAGGAAAACACCGCCAACCAAACCGAGTAAAAACATCAGCATCAGCGGAAAAAACAAAACTTTGTTTGTCGTGTTAAAAAGAATCCCAACCGGCGCCGAGGTGGCAATATTTTGAAAAGACAAAATCACCCCAATTAGCGCAGTAATTCCAAAGATCGACAAAAATACTTTTCTCATCGCCTAAATCATAATCCCTGTCAGATATTTGTCAATTTTGAGATCGTACGTGACCTGCTCCAGCATTCGATCCAATTCTTCGGGCTTGGAATCTTCACCCAGCCGAGACTGCGCCAGCTCCAACGCCTGTTTTTGTTCGTCTCGATCGAGTTCCACGTTTTCTTTTTTTACCAACTCAGTCATGCCCAACATCGTTCGCAAATCGCGTTCAGACGTCGATTCAAATTCTTTTCGCATCGCGGGTTCAGTTTTCCCAACGTTTTTCCAAAACGCCTCTGGGTCGTGTTGAAACTGCGGAGACGCTTTGAGCTGCTCCAATCGCCCGTCCACTTCGCGAGCGATCCAGCTTTTTGGCAAATCCCCTTTCACGAGTTTTACAAATTTTCCATAAAATTCAGTCACTTTTTCTTTTTTCATCGAGTCGGTTTTGTTCTTTGTGATGAGGTTTTTCACGTCTTTGCGAAATTCTTCAATTGTTTTTTTCGCCCCTGTGATTTTTTCCAACATATTTTCCTCCAAATTCTTTGCAGAAATTTCCTCCACCGTGTGCAATTTCACGTCAAAGTTCACATTTTTCCCCGCCATTTCTGGCGCGTGATAATTTTTTGGAAATTTTACTTTCACAATTTTTTCTGCACCAATTTTCATTCCCACCATTCCTTTTTCGAGATCAGGCAAAAAATGCCCAAACCCAATCCGGACGCGATGATTCTTCGCTTCCGTCCGAGGGAGGACATTCCCCTTTTCATCTTTTCCAGCAAAATCAATTTCCACCAAATCTTTCATTTTTACCGCACGATCAACCTTTTTACCAAGTTGCATGTCGCTCAAAATTGTTTCGATCACGTCATCCACTTCAGACTCTTTTATTTCAACTTTTGGAAGTTCCATTTTTAATTTTTTATAATCCCCAAGAACAATCGCTGGAAAAATCTCCACTTCAACTTTCACCACCATCGGCATTTTTCCCGGTGCAGGGAAATCCGTTTTCGGCGCCGCAATCGGAGATAACGCATTTGTAGTGACAAAGTCGTGATACTTTTCGCCCACCGCTTCGTTGAGCGCATCAAATGAAATTTGTTCCAAACCAACTGCGCCCACCACGGCGTGATCCGGAGCTTTTCCCTTTCGAAATCCGGACAAAGAAACCCGTGAGCGATACCGTTGCATCACTTTTTTCTTGGCTTCATCAATATCTTTTTCTTCAATTTTGAAAGAAAACGAAACACGCGAATCGGACATTTTTTGAAATTCTGACATTTTTTCAAAGGCTTAAAAATTCCGTCGAAGTGTACGGGAAAAAAAAATTTTGACAATTTTTTCAAAACGAGGACGCTGAAAAACGATGACACATTGGAAAAAAGTTGTTGTTTTGATTCTTTTTGCATTCCCAATCTTGGGTGCAAACGCGCTCAATTGGGAAACCGTTCGAGTCAATCATGTCCTCGACAACAAACATTTTAGCATCGCAAATGGCGACATTGTGGAAATTTTGGGAATCGATCCACCGGATCTTTTTTTCCCCACAAAAAGTGATCGCCCGCTCGCACGAAAAACATTCCGGCTGCTCAAATTATTGCTCGAAAACAAAGAAATCAAAATTCTGGAAGACCAAATATTTCGATCAAAAAACGGCATTTTTCCGCGCCACGTCAAACTCGATGACGGAAAATATCTCTCCGAACTTTTGGTAGAAAATGGATTCTCCCGTTTTTCCAGCGACGGAGAAAATATAAAATTTGATAAAAAATACAAAACGGCAGAAACACGGGCAAAAAAAGACTATCGCGGAATTTGGGGCGACACGGACGAACAAAAATCATTGCGCCAGATTCGTGCAAAATCAAGCATCGCGGCACGAAAATTTCGAAAAAAATACGCGCCGTTTTTTGCACAAATTGCGGTCGGTCGCGTGGAAAAAGTTTTATCCGGCGACAAAATCCAACTCGGCAACGGATTAAAAATACGGCTCCTCGGAATCCAAGCACCAAAAAAAGACGAATCGGCTGTCGGACTGGAGTGTTTTGGGGCAGAGGCAAAAACTTTTTTAGAAACTGAAATCCTCGGAAAAACGGTGTGGCTGCAAAAAGACGTTTCTGATTTGGCAGAACGCGACACCTTATTAAGGTATGTTTTTTTGCCGGAAGAAAAAATCTCGATCAATGAAAAAATGATTTCGAACGGATTTGCGCGGAGCCACTGGATCACGAAAGATAAAAAATTCCGCGAAAAATTTGAAGATCTGCAACTCGAAATTTTTGAAAATCCGCGCGGCGCGTGGCTCAGTTGTGTGGAAAAAATTTTGGCACTTCCCCAGAAAAAAGAAAAAAAATCGTACGACGTCGATCAAAATTGTCCGGTGAAAGGAAATATTTCCGGCACAAAGAAAACATTTCACACGGCGGAAAGCGGCTGGTATGAGAGACTTCAACCGGAACAATGCTTCGAAACAGAAACTGCGGCAATCGCAGCGGGGTTTGAAAAAGTGAAGTGAGCTGCTACAATTCGAGAGATTTTTTTGAAAAAAATGCGGTACACTCAAATTTTACTGAAAACATCGAAGGAATCGCCCTCTGACGAAAATGCGAAAAACGCAGAACTTCTGATTCGGGGCGGATTTGTACAAAAAGAAATGGCGGGCGTTTACTCGTATTTGCCGCTGGGGCTGCGAGTTTTGCGTAAAATCGAAAACATTGTCCGCGAAGAAATGAACGCCGTGGGAGCGAGCGAAGTTTTAATGCCGGCGCTCACGCCGCGCGATCGCTGGGAAAAAACCGGCCGCGCCAACGTCGACATCGCATTTTCTCCGACAGAAAAAACAATTTTGGGCTGGAGTCACGAAGAAATGGCAACGCCACTCGTGCAGCGCTTTTGCAACTCGCCGAAAGATTTTCCAAAATGTGTATTTCAAATTCAAACAAAGTTTCGAAACGAGCCGCGCGCCAAATCTGGACTCCTTCGCGGGCGCGAATTCTTGATGAAAGATGCGTACTCATTTCATCTCACACAGGAAGATTTTGAAAAATATTACGACGTAATGACAGGTGCGTATCATCGCATCTATTCGCGCCTCGGGATCGGAGAGCTGACAAAACTTGTCGCAGCAAGTGGCGGAGAATTTTCGAAATTTTCACACGAATTTCAAACAATTTCCCCCATCGGAGAAGATGAAATTTTTTGGGATGAAAAATCAGAAACGTGGTTCAACGCTGAACTTGCGGATCAATTTGAAAAATCAAAAAAATCAGCGCACGCGATCGAAGTGGGAAATATTTTCCCGTTGGCAACAAAATACAGCGACGCATTCAAATTTGGAATCGACGGAACATCGGTGATAATGGGATGCTACGGCATCGGAATTTCACGATTGTTGGGCACAATCGTTGAGATTTTTCACGACGAAAATGGAATCGTGTGGCCAAAAAATATTGCCCCCGCACAAGTTTATCTCGCGCCAATCGGAAAAGATGACGCTGTTTTTGAAAAATCGGACGCGCTGTACAACGAACTTTTGAAAGAAAAAATCGAAGTTTTGTACGATGATCGTCGTGACAAAAAAACAGGTCCCGGCACAAAATTTGCAGATCATGAATTACTCGGAATCCCCTTCCGTGTTGTTTTGAGCGAAAATCTTTTGGCGGAAAATCTCGTCGAAATTGTGGATCGAAAAACAGGAACCGTCAAAAAAATAACGACTGAAAAACTGATCGAATTTTTGAAAAAATGACAGACAATCTTTTTTCGAGCGTAAAAAAACCAGTCCCGAAACAAATTGTTTCCGGCACACTTTTTGCCGACGGCGGCGCACGCGGAAACCCCGGTCCCGCTGCAGGCGGCTGCGTGCTGTACGATTCGAAGAAAAAAGTTTTGGAAAAAGACAGTGTCTGGTGCGGGATTCAGACAAATAATTTCGCCGAATACGCAGGAATGATCTGCGGACTCGAGCTCGCGATAAAAAACGAAATCACCGATTTGCAAATTTTTCTCGATTCAAAATTGATTGTCGAACAGATGTCCGGACGCTGGAAAATCAAAAACGCAAATATCAAACCTCTCGCTGAAAAGGCGAAAAATCTGTGCGAAAACTTTCATAAAATCCGATTTGATCACATTCCGCGAGAAAAAAACAAAGTCGCTGATCTCCTCGCAAATCAACGGATGGATCGCGGTCAATGAGGAAACTCCATCTGCTGTTCAAGAATTTTTTGCGGATCAAAAAATAAATTCCGCACCTCTCCGCCGAGAAAAAATCCGTTGACGAGAATCGTTCCATCCAATTTTTGTGCGGATGCCAACGCTGTTTTTGCGTCGGAACACACAATTCCCCGCCCCATTTTTTTCTGTAAAATTTCTGGCGACCACGAATCTCGCGATTCGGGAATTTTTACCCAAAAAATCTCGTCAAATTCATCCGAAATAATTTTAAAAATCTGCGGATCGTGATTTTTTCCAAGTCCAAAAATGCCCACTTTTTTTCCGGGAATTTTTTTAATTTTTGGCAAAATATTTTCAAACCGCGGCGCCGAATGTGCCCCGTCCAAAATTATTTTTTGTTCCCTTTTTTCACATTCTTCATTTTTAATTTTTAATTTTTCATTCAAAATCTCCCATCGGCACGGCAACAAAATCTTTCGCATTTTGAACTCGGAAGTTCCCAAAACTTTTTCGCAGATTTTTCGCGCAAGTTTTTTATTCAGTTTCTGCTGAATTCCTTTTATAAATTGAACTTCTGATTTTGCAATATTTCGAAAAGTTGAACAAAAGTTTTGCTCGTAACTGAGATTCAAAATCGAATCTGCGGTAAAAATACCCGCTTTTTCTCTGGCTAAATTTTCCAATTTTCCGCCAAATTTCTCGAGATGATCGTCTCCAATAAAAGTCACCGCCGCGACTCTTTTTCCACGGACAAAATTCACCGCATCGAGTCGTCCCCCGAGGCCGATTTCTCCGATCAAAATTTCGCAACCAGCATTTTTTGCCGCCAAAATCCCAGCGCACACAATTGCTTCATAGTACGTTGGATTTTCACCGATTTGAACGGAAATGCCACGAATCGCGAGAATCGAATTTCCAAAATCTTCCGCAGAAATAATTTTTCCGTTGATGCGAATCCGCTCCGTCACGATCTGAATGTGCGGCGAACTCAAGGTTGCAACTTTTTTTCCCGCACGAAACAAGATGTCCTCGACAAGTCGACAAACAGTTCCCTTCCCCGCCGTGCCGCCGACAATCACACGGAGATCAAAAAATTTGTCGGGACTGCCGAGCGCATCCAGGATTTTTTCAACCGCAAACAACGACGGCGACTGATTTTCTCGAAAGAATTTTGCCTCGCTCGCAAGTTCATTCAGCCAATTTTGCGCCTCGAAAAACCGCTCCATTCCTGCATTTTAAAAGTAGCCGGACTCTGCGCTGCCGCCGATTTTTCCGGGGAAATTTTGTCGACACTGATTTCAAATGGCAATTTCTGTTCCTGCACCGTTCTGCGAAAAAACAATTTGATGGCAGACGAAAAATTGAGTCCCATTTTTTCCAAAACCTTTTGGGCTTCTTCTTTTTCTTCGGCCGAAATTCGAATCTGAATGTATGCCATTGTCACCACAAAAAATACCACGCATTTCTAGCACGACGTAGTGACACCGTCAACTCTTTTTGAGCGGAACATTTTCCAGGATTGTAATTTCTGGAAAGTTCAAAAAACGCATGCCCAGCCCGACCTCTCCCACTCCCCCGCTGACAAAAATACGGCGAGCGGCGTACCAACCTTTTTCCAATTTTTTCCCATTTTTTGTCGGAATGACAAACGGAATTGCACCCAAAATCGGGACCCGGATTTGCCCGCCGTGCGTGTGTCCTGACACCGTCAACGCCGGAGAAATTTCATCTGCGATCGACGGAGAATGCGCGAGCAAAATCACCGGTGCACCAACCGGAATTTTTTTGAAAGTTTCGAGCAAATCGTGAAAATGAGAATAATTGTCGTCCGTTCCCGCGATCCAGATTTTCCCAAGTTTTTCCGCAGAATTCCGCAGCACTCGCACGCCAAATTTTTTGAGAAAATTCTCGACGATCGCACTCTGATCCGGATCCGATTTTTTTTCGGCAAAATGGTCGTGATTTCCAAGTGTCGCAAACGCGGGAATTTTCAAGTTTTGAAACGGAACGAGTTCGGGAGAAAATTTCACCGCATCGCCCCAGACAAAATCACCCGGAATTAGCACGGCATCTGCGCCAGAACGATTCAACTTTTCCACGAGCCGTGCGACAAATTTTCGTTTTTTCAGCGGCCCAACGTGCAAATCTGAAATTACCGCGAGACGAAATTTTGGGAGCGAAACCGAAATTTTCTGTGTCCGAACACGAATAATTTTCGGCTCAAAAAATCGCGCCCAAACCAAACATCCCCAAAAAATTCCGAGGAAAATTTTCCAAAAAAATCCGGAAAAAAAACCGAGAACCGGAACACCAAAAATCAGCAGCCAGAGCAGAATTTCCCCGATCAAAAAAAATGACGAAATTCTTCGGCTCACTTTTTCTTTTTTCCAAAAAGTCGCAAAACCGGTCCCAAAACTTTGTGCAATTTCATCAGAACCTGGATTGGTTTTTCGATCAATTCTTCAAAAATCTCGATCCAACCGTTGATGCGGCGCACCGTCCACGTGATTTTTATAAAAAAACGAACGAGAAAAAATACCAGAATCAAAAACCCGCCAGACAGCGAAAGATACAAAATTTCGAGTGCGTTCGCGAGGAAAAAATCCATTTTTAAGTTTTTATTTTCGAAGAAGTTTTACTCCGATCAACGCATTTTATCAAATTTTTCTCATTTTTTCAATCCGAATTATTTTCGAATAGTTTGAATCTCCCCCTTTTTTAAAGGGGACTGGGAGGATTTAATTTTTTATTTTTAATTTCTCCAAAAGCATCTGCTGCAAAACCTCCGGATTCGCACTCCCGCGCGAAAGTTTCATCACCTGCCCGACGAGAAATCCGAGCACTTTTTCTTTTCCCGATTGAAACTGCGCCACCGTTTCTGGATTTTTTTTCAAAACCTGCGCGATCCAATTTTCAATTTCGTCCGAATCGGAAACCTGCTCGAGTCCCAGCTCCGCGATCAAATTTTCGATTTTCCCGCCCGACTCCATCGCGGATTCCAAAAGCTGTTTTCCGCCGCTCGACGACACCGCGCCATTTTTCAAAAACTGAACCACGTCCGCCGCGTGCTCCGGCGTAATTTTAGAATTTTGCCAATTCTCGTGCGAGAGAATCACGGACAAAATTAAGTTCGCGGATTTTTTTGGATCGTCGGAAATCTCCACAACTTTTTCAAAAAATGCTGCCAACTCCGGCGAATCCGAAAGTTTGAGCGCGTCGAGTTCTGAGATTTTAAAAACATTTTTGTACCGAAAAAATTTTTCAATCGGCAGTTCCGGCAGCGTTTCTGAAATTTCTTCAATTTCTTTTTTTGAAAATTCAATCGGCGGCAAATCCGGTTCCGGAAAATATCGGTAGTCGTCCTGACTTTCTTTTTTTCGCAAAAACAACGTCTCCCCTCTTTCGTCGTCCCAACCGCGCGTCGAGTCGCAATCCGGGATTTCATTTTTTTCCCACAATTTTGTCTGCCGTTTTATTTCGAAATTCAACGCATTTTCGAGCGCCGCAAACGAGTTGAGATTTTTAATTTCTGATCGAGGAAAAAGTTTTTTGTCCCCCATTTTTCGCAGCGAAATCGACGCATCGAACCGCATCATTCCTTTTTCCATGTCCGCAGCAGAAACTTTTGTCGCGCGCAAAATTTTCTGAATTTCCTGCGCGAGTGCCCGCGCCTCGATCGGCGATCGCAGTTCTGGCTCGGTAACAATTTCGATCAGCGGCGCACCGGAACGGTTAAAATCCACGAGCGTCGAAGTTTTTGTGTGTGTATTTTTTCCCGCATCATTTTCGAGATGCACGCGCGTGATCCGGATTTTTTTCTGCTGAAATTTCCCAACATTTCCGTGCGCGTCCCGCTCGGCCGGAACGAGAATTTTTATTTCGCCCCGCAGCGCGAGCGGCTGATCGTACTGCGAGATTTGGTACCCGAGCGGCAGATCCGGATAAAAATAATTTTTTCGATCAAATTTTGAAAATTCCTGAATTTCACACCCGAGCGCCGCAGCGCCGCGGACAGATTTTTGCAGCGCGTCGCGATTCAAAACCGGCAACATTCCGGGAAATCCGGTGCAGACCGGGCAGATCCGCGAATTTGGTTCCGCACCAAACGCGTCATTGTCGCAGCCGCACCACAATTTCGATTTTGTGGAAAGTTGCGCGTGAATTTCGAGACCGATGACTGTTTCAAGTTCCATCGTCGAAATTGTACTCGCTCCCGCACATTTCGCAAAAAATTCAAATTATTTGACATTTGAGAAATTTTGAACAAAATGCAAGAAGACTCAATCTTTTGTGAAAAAAGAAATCGAGCGATCTTCTTTTTTTCAAAACCGAGTTCTCGATCTTTTACTTGTTTTGATCATTCTTTTTCAAAAAAATTGCCTGCAATCACGAGATTTCGAAATGAAGTTTTGTGGATGCAGGTAGTTTGAATCCTGCGCGAGTTTTTAATCAGACAATTTTTAAAAAATTTTAAAAATTGTCACAAAAAAATGGAGGAAAAATTAATCGATTTTTGCAAAAGATCAAGTTATTTTGGAACCGTGCAAACGCGCGGTTCCTTTTTTCTGTGTTTTTAAAAAAAAAGTTGCGACTCTCCTCGACTCTTTTAAAATCTGAACGATGAAAATAAAAACACTGACTCCGGAACTCGTCGCGGGAAAAATTGTGCTCGTGCGCGTCGATTTCAACGTTCCGCTCAAAAACGGAAAAATCACCGAAAAAACTCGCATCGTCGAGTCACTCCCCACGCTCGAATTTTTGCTGAAAAATGGCGCGAAAAAAATTCACCTGCTCGCGCATCTCGGTCGCCCCGGCGGAAAAATTTGTCCCGAGTTTTCACTCGCGCCCGTCGCCGCGGAGTTGGAAAAATTACTGAAAAAACCAGTCGAATTTCGATCCGATTTCACGGCCGGATCCGGAAAAATTCAGCTGCACGAAAATGTGCGATTTTATCCCGGGGAGAAAAAAAATGATCCGGCGCTCGCGACAGAAATCTTGGAAAAAACCGGCGCGGAAATTTTTGTGAACGACGGATTTGGCGTGTCGCACCGCGCACAAACTTCGGTGATCGGATTTTCTGGAAAAATTCCGTGCGTCGCGGGAAAACTCGTCGAAAAAGAAATCGAACATTTGTCGCCATTTTTGAGTGCGGAAAAAATCCCCGGACTCACGGTCGCCGTCGGCGGCGTAAAAATGGAAACAAAAGTCGCCGTGCTGAAACATTTTTGCCAGATCGCAGAAAACGTGATCATCGGCGGCGCGCTCGCCAACACGTTTTTGGCGGCGCAGGGATTCGACATCGGAGAAAGTTTGTGCGAATCAGATTTTGCAAAAATGGCGCGCGAAGTTTTGGAAATCGCAGAAACGCACAAAACCGCCGTGCATCTCCCGATCGACGTGCAATGCGCGGACGATCCGGACGGCAAATCGGTGTACTTGCCGACGGAGGACGTCGCAGGAAGTTTGAAAATTTTTGACATCGGGCCACACTCGATCGCCAGTTATCGCGAAGTTTTGAAACATTCAAAAGTTGTGATCTGGAACGGACCGCTGGGATTTTTCGAAAAACCGCCGTTTGATTCTGGAACCCGCGCGATCGCGGAAGAAATCGCGCAAAATCAATCGGCAAAAACAATTCTCGGCGGCGGCGACACGCTCGGCGTTTTGAAACAATTTGGAATTGAAAAATCAAAATTCACGCACGTTTCGACCGGCGGCGGCGCGATGCTCGAGTTTTTGGAAGGAAAAAAACTTCCCGGAATCGAGATTTTGAAAACGTGAAGTCTAAAACTGCAGCACGTCATCTACCAATTTTTTAGCATCATCGATCGGTACATCAAAAAAATTGTCCGGTAATTTTTTATCGGAAGGATAATACATTCCGTATTCATCATAAAATCCGCACGCTGTTTTTGACTCTGAATTTTTCACTTCCATCATTTAGTATTTTATCGCGCCGCTTGCTTCCTCCGTTTTTGAATAATCAAAAGGAGAAGAATCCCAAAAACTGATAATACAATTATTCCTAATAAAACACATAAAAAAATTAAATCATATTTCAAATAACACGGTATTGAGTTTAAAATATCTGAATTCTCATAAAAACAAGGAAAAAATATATTCATTAATTTCCCAAAACACATTCCTCCATTATTTACCATCACTATTTCCATCAAACACAGAAATATTGACAAGATTGTTACAAAAATAAGAATTCTTATTTTATGCTGTAATTTATTTCTCATGAATAATAATTTGGGTCAAGCCTAGAACAGCGAGTTATTTTTAAGAATTTCTAACATTTTAC
>JABGQW010000009.1 GCA_018648585.1 bacterium
TGGTAAAATGTTAGAAATTCTTAAAAATAACTCGCTGTTCTAGGCTTGACCCTTTTCTTATTTTTAAAATATAAAAATCCTTGTTCAGCTAGATACAAATAACCTTGAGACCAAGAAATCCAATTTTTATTATTAGTTACCAGCATGAATTTTTGCTTTTTACTATTCATCTTGTTAATCTTTAGTAATTTCCTCAGTTGCTTGGATAATATTTAAATCGTAATTGTCTTGTCCAAATTCACACTTGCCCAAAATCATTAGAGGTATTTTCTTAACCGTGATATTAGTGTGTCTACAGTCACATTCGGGAGCATAAGATTTAGCGCAAATAAGTAAACTTTCCTCATCATTCATTTCTTCGTGGATCTTATCTAGTTGCTCAACTGTGATAAAGGCAGTTGTAGTAAACATATAATCCGTTTCGGTTGATTGACCGTGTTTCCAATACACCTCTTCATGTGGAGCAAATCTAAACCCTTCATGCTTACACATAGCCGCACTCAACATATTTGCATTGTATTTTTCATCAATAACCCAGTTGTCATATTTATCCTTCTGAAGAAGGCTTGGCGCAAGATTGTAAAACTTGAATCCACCTCCGCCTTTCCACTTGACAGTCTTTGAAACACCACTCTGATCTGTCCCGTCTACAATAGCCTTGAGACGAGGAAGACAATGTGTGTTAGCGTGATCACCAAGTTCAATTCCAATATATTTTCGGCCCATCTTATGTGCTACTGCAATTGTAGTCCCTGAACCAAGAAAGGAATCTAGCACAAGATCACCAGGATTTGTAGACATCTGAAATATCCGCCTTATTTGTGCTTCAGGTTTTTTGCTTTTTGCAAAAGTAACGTTGCCTTCTTTTGCAATCCCTTGATAATTCATATCAGTCCATATGTTTGTAACTAATTCTGCTGTTACTAATTCTCCATCCACTTCTCTCATTTTATCCTTATAAAAAAGGACTCTGTCTCCTTTCCATAAATAAATATTTGGATACCCCTCTCTTTCTAGAAGATAAATTCTCGAGCTGTCTTTCTTTGAAATATCAATTAGATCTCTTGTTTGTTTACCAACACCTGAATAGCTTGGTTGAGCAAATCTTATAATTCTTTCTGGAAATTTATTTAATGCGGATTTTAGTGTTAAAGAATATTTAGCAAGTGCTTCTTTGAGCGGAATAAAATTCCAATCCTTATAATCGTCATCAAAATTATCTATAAATTTCGAGTATGCTTTATCGTAATCTCTTTCATGATAAACGGGTTTATATGTCCACTTTGATTTATTTTTAGCATACGAAAGCATGTGATCACAAACTTGGACAGGAGTTGGATTAATTGCCTTATGACCAGTTGCTGCGCCACGTTTTATTGTTGTTTGAATAATAAAATTCTTACGATTAAATATTTCATCACACATTACTTTCAGATAATGCCCTTCATTTTCATCAATAGAAATCCAAATACTTCCATCGTCCGTTAAAAGGTTTCGCAATATTTCTAACCGAGATTTCATTAAGCTTAGCCAAATACTATGTTCTAATCCATCATCGTAGTGCTCAAAGGCATTCCCCGTATTATACGGAGGGTCAATATAGATGCACTTCACCCTACCTGCATAATCCTGCTCCAAAGCTTTCAATGCCAAAAGATTATCTCCATGAATGAGCATGTTTCTTAAATTCGAATCACCATAAGATTTTTCAGGATCTTCAATGAGGATTCGAGGTTCGAGTTTAAGTTTCTCATCTTTCCCAATCCATGTCAGCTCAAGGCATTGCTTCCTCTTTCTTGGGAACTTGCCGTTTTGTTGTTGGTTATTATTCATAAAATATATTAATTTAAATTATTTTCCAGCGGATGGCAAACAATTGTTCTAGATTAGAGTTTTGTTTTAGCTGTGCCTCTACACGCTCAATAAGATTTTCTTTTCGGTCTTCCACTTCATCTTGAGCTTCAAAAAGTTTCTTCCTCATTTCATTACGCTTTTTCTCCATGTCTTTAATCTCTTTTTGTATCTTCAGCTTTTCATCCAAGTTCAAGATTTTTCTAGAACTGGTTTTAGTAACTTTGATATCAATATCAAGTTTCTTTAGATCAAGCTCTAGAGCTATTTTAATATCATTAGCCCACTTATCCAATTTTTCCACCTCAGCGTCAAAAAACTCACTATTACGCTCAGCTATTTGCCCTGAAACAAGGGTAATCACTTGATCTTCAAATTCATTAATATTTTGAATATCTTCAGAACTCAACCCCTCGCAGTCTTGTTTCTTCCCGGTAAGTGCAAAAATCTTTTTGGCGACTTCTGATTCAAGCTTCTCACCGTTGCTATCCAAGGCTGATATAATAATACGATCTTCCTTCTCAAATGCTTGAACAGTATAATTTGAAACACGAAGTATTCCGCTTTGTCCAACTAATGGTTCTAAAACAGAGATGATTGTTTGATGATTGCTATAATCGAAAACAATTTCGTTTGTTGGTAATTCCTTGCCCTTTACTTCACTTAAAATTCTTTGAGCCAATGGATGGGCAGGTCGGTAGACATGTGAATCTTCAACATTATTTCCAATTTTATAAGGACCCGGTGGAATAACTTCTCCTTGAAATGGGTTTTTCTTTAGTGAAAAGGAATATTCATGATCTGCAAATTTTGCACTATCACCTAAGTAATACTTTGTTGTTTCCCATAACCATTTTTGATAAGTATCCAAATATTGCTGGCTCTCATGAAGATTTAATCTCAACTTTTCATGAACTTCAGTGTCAAAATTTTCTAATAGCTTTTGTTTGGCATCACCCATGTTTTCTTGAATGCTGACATCCATCTCTTCTTGAAGAGAATCGAAAGCGCTATTGATTTCATCTGCTGATCTACAAGTTTGATAAATAGCAGCAATACGTTTTTCAAAATCCACTCCTGATTCAATAGTTCCAGGAATGTCATCGCTGGCACCAAACACACCTTTGAATAGATTAAATTTCTGATCTAATAATTCATATACCCTTCGGTCAGCGGCATTTTTTCTATTTATGAAATTTATTACTACTACATCATGTTTCTGACCATAACGATGACAACGACCAATTCTTTGCTCGATTCGCTGAGGATTCCAAGGAAGGTCGTAGTTTATAACCAATGAGCAAAACTGAAGGTTAATACCTTCCGCACCTGCTTCCGTTGCGATCATTATTTCCGCTTCATTTTTAAAATACTCCACGATTGATGCACGCATGTCAGCAGATTTTGAACCTGTAATTTTATCTGTATCTTTATACTTCTCCAACCAATCCTTATAAATCTCTTTTGACTTCGGATCGTTGTTAGAGCCATTAAAAAATACCACTTTATCCGTGTATCCATTATCAGAAAGTAACTCCAATAAGTAATTTTGAGTGATCCTGGATTCCGTGAAGATGATTGCCTTTTTTTTTGCTCCAAATTCTTCTGCCTTTTGAAATCCTTTATTAAGCCCTTCAAGTAGAGCATCTCCCTTTGAATTTTTAAAGATATTTTTGGCTAAATCCCTATATCTTTCCAAATCCTTCTTCTCCTCTTTCATTGCAATAATATCTTCTTTCGTAAATACTTTTTCATCTTCTTCCGTCT
The DNA here is from genome assembly GCA_018648585.1 of bacterium. GTDB lineage: Bacteria > Patescibacteriota > Gracilibacteria > UBA4473 > UBA4473 > JABGQW01. The sequence goes on from JABGQW010000009.1 coordinate 3,619, forward strand.
CCTCATCAATATCTTCCTCTTCATCAATCCATTCGTCAGACAATTCTTCAAATCCGTCAAAATTTTCTTCTATGCCCGGAATACCTAATTCTTCTTGTACTTGTTGTTTTTTCGCCGTTTCAATGAGTTTTTTTAGCTTAAAGGCAAGTCCATCCAATGTACTAGCAATAGCAAAAGAAGACGAAGCTAAAAGTTTTCTTAAAATAAGTGACATCAGATGTCTTTGGCTTGCAGGTAAAGCATATAGCTTGGGTCTTTGTAAATAATCTGTCATTTCATCGTAAAGTTCCACTTCTTTTTCTGATGGAATATAATCCTGTGTTAAAGGAATACGCTTGGTGTATTTAATATATTCCAAAACTTGTTTTCTAAGCGTTCTAATGCAGACAGTTTTTAATCTATTCCTTAGATCAAGAAACATCTCTTGCTTTGGTTCAACCAAGCCTAATTCATTTTCATATATATCCTGAACCTGGGAAACACGAGCATATTGCGACTTAAAACTCTTAAGATCCCCAAATACATGATCATCAATTATGCTTACAAGACCATATAGTTCTAACAGTGAATTTTGAAGAGGAGTTGCTGTAAGCAAAATTTTAGGAACATTTTCAAGTGCGCCTTTTATATCTTTAGCAATTTTATTACTCGGTTTGTAAACATTTCTAAGCCTGTGAGCTTCATCAATAATTACTAAATTCCATGGAATTTGTTTAACATATGGGGCTTTATTCCTTGCAAAATGATATGAGCAAATAACAATAGTGTCTTCCTGATCAAATGGATTAAGATTTCCGTCTTTAATACATCGATTAAAAGACTTAGCCTCTAGAATCACTGATGGTATAAAAAACTTTTCTTGTAGCTCGGTACTCCATTGTTTACGAAGACTAGACGGAACAATGAGAAGCATTTTTCTTTTACGCTCAGCCCATTTTTGAGAAATAACCAAACCAGCTTCAATTGTTTTTCCTAAACCTACCTCATCCGCCAAAATAGCACCCTTGGAAAGTGGCGAACGAAAAGCAAATAAAGCCGCTTCAATCTGATGAGGATTAAGATCAACCTGAGCATTAGATAAAGTGGAGGTAAGTTTCTCCAAACTATCAGAGGAACTTCTCTTTGTTAGCTCGTAAGCATAATATTTTGCGTGGTAATCAGTTATCTTCATGATTTTGTCCACAAAATACGCTTTTTTGGCTATAAAATCAAACACTCAAAGAATTACATACAATGGTGATTCCTCCCTCTTGCAACACCAATTTCTCCCCTAATTCCTTCAACATTTCTCCTTTTTCCTTCGCACTTCCCTGAGAAAGAATGAAATTGATGTATTCCTTTGCGGTAATAGATTTCCCTTGTTCTCCGTGTCTTATTTTTTCCAACTGATTCCATTTATTCACCTCATGCATAATCTTTCTCTTGAGATGAATGTTCTCGAGAGAAACTTTATCGACAAGTATTGAAACCTGTTCAACGAGTTTTTCTTCTCGAATGTATTTTGATTTACAACTCTTTCGCCCCCCATGCTTGTTGCATTTGTAGTATGTGTATTCTTTCCCGTGGCGATTGATGTGTGATTCTCCAGAGATCCCACTTCCACAATGCCCACACTTGAGAATGTGGTTGAAGTAAAAATTTTTCCGTCCCCATTTCCCTTTGTCAGAAGTTTTCAGTGCTTTTCGTGCCTTCTCGAAAATCTCTTTTGTAATAATTGGTTCGTGGTTGCTTTTGTACCAATTCCCCCCACCTTTGGGGAATTCAAATTCTCCGTAGTAGTAGGTGTCTTTGAAGATCCGAAAGATCATACTAATCGGAGGAACTTTCCCGGAACGGGTTCTAAATCCTTCATCAACGAGATATTCCCATACCTGTCGTCCGCTGAGTCCTCCGTTTATTAGGTACTCAAATGCCTTTTTGATAAAAGGCGCCCTTTCTTCATCTATGACCACTTTACTTGGTTCTCCAAACCTTGTGCTTCTGATTAATGTATACCCAATCGGTGGTTGTCCCGGCCGTATTCCTATTTCACATTTGGCTCGAAGTCCTCGTTTTACATTCTTTGCTCGATTGTCATTTTCTAGTTTCGCCTGAGAACACAGAATCATCAGCAGAAACTTCTCATCGGGCGTGTTTGTAAACGCCTGTCCGAACGTCTGGATCTTCGCCAGCACCTTTTTGTCCATCATGTCGACCAATGTTCCCAGATCTCCTGCATTTCGACTGAGACGGTCAGGAGCCCACGTAAGGATGGCATTTTGAAGACCTCTGAGAAGCTCTTTAAACCCTGTCCTTTGACCTGATTCTTTGGCAGATTTGCTTTCTCGAACAATTTCTATGATCTCGATACCTTCTTTTTCTGCCAGACGAGTCATTTCCATGATTTGTGAGTCGATACTCATGGCTTGTCGTTCATCCGCTTCTGAAGATTTACGAGCATAAAGGCAGTATTTTAGCGGTATTTCGTTTTCCATTACCCCTATTGATGCCAGAGAAAAGGGGGAAGTCTAGGTTATTCTGTTAAAAAACAAGATCCAACAGTCTTTCTATTTTTTCTTTTGTTTGTGTTTTTAACTTTCGTATTTCATCAACGTTGTTTGCCCCTCGTGCCTCTGAAATGGTGATGTTAAAATGTTTATTAGTGTTATCTACTTCTGCAGTGATAGCTTTTTTGGTGTGGTATCTTTTGCAATTATTTCGAAGCCAAAAGGTACAAGCTCCGAAATGATCATCTTTGATTTTATTGATAATTTGCGATTCCGCTAAATCATTCGTTCTTTCTCTGGAAACAGATAAAGCCTCTTCAATAGCTTCTGTGAAATCGGAATCGTCTTCCTTCCATCGATAAAACATCATCCGAGTAATACTCACCTTTTGACACGCCGTTTCAACAATGGGTGTTTTCGACAGGAGTTCTACAAGAAGTTTTTTCTTCTTTTCTTTTTCTTTCTCGGATATGTGTGGTCTTCCGCTCATTTTTTAGTCATTTTTTGTGCTTTTTGTTTTGTTAGCAGTTCCCATCGATTGATAATCACATCACAAAAGGCAGGATCCTTTTCTACCAAGAACGCCTTTCTTCCGAGTTGATCACAAGCGATTAATGTTGATCCACTTCCTCCAAATAAATCCAAGATGGCATCTCCCGGTTTTGTACAGCGTTTTAGAGGACGTTCGTGCAATGTGCAGGGCTTTTCCGTTGGGTGCAGGTATGCTGCCGTGGGGAGTCTTTTTACGAGCCAGATATCCAACAAATCTTCGATATCCTCGATGGTTTGGTTTCCAGTACCGATTTCCGGATTGAGAATCTCTGTGAAATTTAAAGATTTCGGACTCAAATATGGTTTTCCAATGGTTCCATATACACAGGGTTCGTAGCATTTATTGAACGCCACATGGGGTGTTGCATTTTGGTTGTTCTTAATCCACAAACAAACACGCTTATTTTTGACTCCGTTCTTCTGATACAGCATTTGCAAAAGTCCGATGTAGGTTTGGTCGCAGTAATAGAAGATGTGTGCATCCTTTTTACAATGTTTCAGTCCATTCCTGAGCGTTTGCTCCAAAAACACTTGGTAGTCTTGGTATGATTTCTGGTCATCGACTTTTGCAGAAGCATAATTTTTTGTCCCTCCCAGTCCTTTCTCATAATCAAGGGAAATGTTGAACGGAGGATCTGTGTAAATTGTGTTGATCTTTGTTTTCTCGAGAAGCTTGGTAATAACTGTTGAATCCGTGGAATCTCCGCAAATAAGACGATGGTTTCCGAGTTGAAACAGTTCACCTTCTTTTGTTTGTGGATTTTTCTTGGCTTCTTCTAAGGCTTTTTGAGTGTCGAAATTGTCACCTTCAACTTCGGATTCATCATCCCAGATCATCGAAAGATCTTCATCATTAAACCCAATATCCGAAAGCAAATCCATGTCGAAATCCTTGAGCATTTCAAAATCCCAATCTCCCGTATTGCGATTAAGACGGAGATTGAGTTCTCGCTCTTTTCCTTCTTCAGGGATGTTGATGTAGACAACGGGAACTTCTGTATATCCTAAATCTTTCGCAATCTTGAGCCGAAAATGCCCCCCAATGACGATATTGTTTCGTTTGGGAGCACTATTGGCAAGAATCGGATCTACTAATCCGAAGCGCTCAATTGACTCTGTAAGTTGTTTGATTGCTGTTTCGCTCCATTTGCGAGGGTTGTATTGAGATGGATGGAGGTCTTTTACGGGAACTTGAATAATAGAAAGTGGGGATGCCGATGCCGATGTGTTTGTAACCATGACCCCATTGTCCACATCGATTGGTACACCAGAGGTACAAATAGGACGTTTTCAGGTACAAATCGTTAAATAAGAACAATCACATTTTCCCCTTCAAGACGAAATAAATTCGAACATCCATTCTTTCTAAGTTTTGAATTTAACCTCTTAATAGCTTGATCAAGGGCTTTTGAAGCTGAATTATTTCCTCCATATACGGCAACTTCGACTTGTTCGTATTTAAAAACCTTTTGTTCTGGATTTTTAAATAAAAAGGAACAAAGGTTCTTTTCGATTGGAGACAACGTAATCGCTCCTTCTGGAAATTTTAGTTTCATTGTATTCCAGCAAAAAACAGACTGTTCTTGAGAAGCATCTGACTTTGTTTTATCTCCCAAAAATCCAGCAAGAAATTTTCTGTCCTCTGGATGCATCGGTTTTTGATGACATGGAGGGAGGAAGACAGGAGTTTTCTGTGTGATGAATTCCATGTTTTCCCTTTGTTTTTCCCATTCTCCTGACTTCTTTACTACTTCATTGAAAAGTTTTATATCTGGAATGAAAATTTCATTTATCCTTTGTGCTTGCTCAGCGAGGGATTCAATCGCACGTATGCTTGGAAATGAATGTTTTACAGATTCGATTGCTTTTTTCATTGGTTCTATCTGTAAATCAATGCTTTCTTGCAGAGACTTTCCTATAGATAATATTCGACTTTGTTGTTCAGTAGTTAGTTTTCGTTTTTTGTTTAAAGAATCCTTTTTCATGCCTTGTATTATATATTTTTTAGTAATCTTGAGAATTCATCATTTTTGATATCTAATTTTTCAAGAATTTCCTTTGCTGGTTTATACTCATTTGGATGCACCCCATCAGAAAGAATATAAAGTCTTATATTCTTTAATTTTTTATCTATCTGAATCTTGTCTTCTAATATTTTCTTACCAGAATTCTTCAGAGATATAATTACAATGTGTAGTTTTAAATTCTCATCGAAAGTTCCTGAAATCAATTCTTTCGTTTCCCCTGTTTTAAGTGAAAACTGTTTTAATTTCCATTTTTCAATAATTTGATTCCACTCCTCACAAAACTCGAACATAGTGTTTCTGTTCCAACCGATATCCGCTTTTACATCAATCAGATGGAATATTTTTCCCTTATCAAAAAGAACAATATCTGGATACTTATTATTTTTTGTGCCATCGACTTTAATAGACTGATCTACAAAATAAGAATATTTTTTTGAAGAATTTTCTACTAAATATAAAGCCAGAAGATCTTCTAACTGACTGGATATAGAAGAACTCCTCCCTCTGAATATTCTAGAGTGTTCAAATTTAGATTTTCGTGCATTTTGGTAAAGCTTTACAACTTTGTTAAAAAAATCGTTGGTATTCATTTTCTAATGTTAATTTGCATAGATAATACTTTAAAACAGACAATTTCCAATGTTCTCAATTATTTAATGAAAAGTTAAGAACTTACTGCATCGGGATTGATTTTAAACGTCAGAATTGCTAGAACCTTTATATGAAAATTTGCAATGTTTCATTTGAGCATTTCTATGTTATAAAACCTGAAACAACTGAATCAGGGGGAATTCTCAAACTAAATCTGGATGGGACAGATCTAAAGGTAAATATATTATAGGAAATAAATAGATGAAAACAGAAGTTGAAAATTTGCTCATAAAATTATCCGACTATTGGGGACAATGGGAAGAAGTACTTCCTGTGTTTGAAGGAATGAAAGGAGAGGATTATTACCTAAAAAGACGTATCCCAAAACTCAGAGATAACCCAGGATCCGGTGATGAAACAGAATGGGGGATATTTAAAGAACTAGAAAAGTTCCTTACTCAGCAAGAATTAGATGATTTGCCAAGTTTAATAAAAGAAGCTCGCTATCAGAAAGAATTGAAAAAGGTTGAAGAGGAAAAAAACAAAGAGCGAAAAATAAAAGAACAGGTAGGAAAATTAAAAGAAGAAAAGAGAATCCAACAGGAAAGTTTAGACGCAGAAAAAAAAGTTTTGGAATTTTTAAAAGAAACCAGATTCCAAGAAGCGGACGATGCTTTTCTTGAGAACAAAAAATCCTTTTTAGAAGAATTTAACTATGAAACAAAAAAAGCAAAATATATTGAAGAATATTTCAAAGATGAATTTGTTCGTAAAGGAATAATTAAACATGCTCCTGATTTAGAACAATCAGAAGCTATTGGGGCTTTAGGGGGGAATGTTTTAATTTCCGCTCGTGCTGGATCCGGGAAAACTCAAACTATCTCAGGAAAAGTCGCATTTTTGTGTAAAAAATACGGAATAAAACCAGAGGAGATTTTAGTACTCTGTTTTAATAATAGTGCTGCGAGAAATATGAAAGAACGCATTCAGGAATTTGTCCCCGACTTTAAAAATGCCAGGACTTTCCATAGTTTTTCATATGGAATAGTCCGACCAGAAAGATTATTATCTGACGAAAGAGGTCATGATTTTGCACCCAAGAAATTAACTAATTTTATTTCTCAAATAATACGAGAAGTTGAAAACACAGATCCTACTTTCCGTAAAAAAATTTATAACTTTTTTCGAGATTGGAATGGTGTAGAAACTTTTCAAGAGGAAGAAGAATATACTGAAAATAAATACCAAAAAATTCGGAATATTAAACATCAAACACTGAATGGTGAGATGGTGAAATCTATGGGAGAGAAATGGATTGCAGATTTTTTATTTGAGCACGGAATTAAATACCGCTATGAACAGCGAATCTCATGGGACAAGATTAATAATGAATACTATCATCCCGATTTTTCTATATACGAAATAAATGGGAAAAAACAGTGTGAAAAAATTATTTTAGAGCACTGGGGGATAGATGAAAAAAGTTCAGATAGAAAGGTCCCTTTATATTGGACGAAATCCTGGAGTGAATATAAAGACGAAATGAAAAGAAAAAGAGAATTTTGTAAAAACAAAAAATACAAATTATTAGAAACGTCTATTTGTAATATTGATTACGAAGATAAACAAAATAGACGCAAATTTTTTGAAGATATTTTAAGAGATTTGATAGAACAAGAGTTTGAAATTAATTTAAAGAAACGCTCAATAGAAGAATTAATCCAACTTGCATATAAAAATGAATTAAAAAAGAAGTTGGATGGATATGTCTCTCAGTTTATTGGATGGATGCAAAAAAAAGAATGGTCAGTTGAGGATGTAAATAATGAAAAACAAAAAATCAAACTTTCCTCGGCTCAAGAAAAATTTATAAAAATTGGAACATTTTTTTATAAAAAATATTCAGAACAATTGAATCTCGAAAAACAAATTGATTTCAATATTCTGATGAGCAAAGCAACTGAAAAAATAAAAAAAGGAAAATATGACGTGAGCGAGTTCAAATGGATATTAATCGATGAATTCCAAGATTTTTCGCAATTATTTCAAAATTTAATAGACTCAATTTTAGAGAAAAATCCAAATATAAAACGATTTTACGTAGGTGACTCTTGGCAAATGATTAATGGTTTTGCAGGATCTGACCTTAGTTTTTTTGAAAATATCCGTAAAGAATCTAACGAAAAGAAAGTAACTACTTGTTATAGGAGCCTTCCTGGAATAATTAAATATGGAAATGATTTTGCTATAAATCATAGGGAGACATTCGATGGAGCACTTTCCACGCATAATAAACAGGGATTTGCTCATATTGAAAAAATCGATATTTCAAATGTATTCATAAACCATGATAACCGACTTAAAAACGGTTGCTGTCCACTCGAACACAATGAGTTTAAAAAAGAGTATAGAGAAGAGGATGAATCTAAAAACAAGAAAATGCCACCGTACAAATATGATATTGCAACCTATCTAATGATATGTGCCGAAATAGTCGAAAAAAACAAAGGGAAAGACATCTTATTACTCGCGAGAAATAATAAAATTTTACAATATGAAGATGCATCAGATTTGTGCGAAAAATTAAGAAATATAACCAAGTACGATAAAATACGATTCAAAACGATGCACAGTTCTAAAGGATTAGAAGACGATGTCGTTATTCTTTTGGATGTCTGTGAAGATGTAATCCCATCAATTCATCCCTCCAATGAATTATTCGAAATATTCGGACGTCTGCCAGAAAACGTATTAGAGGAAGAGAAACGACTGTTTTATGTGGCAGTCACCAGAGCAAAAGAACAATTATATATTTTGACAGAGACAGGAAGGGAGAGTGAGTTTTTGAAAAACATTGCAAAACAGTCTACCTTTAAATAAATGCTTATCCCTAAAAACTATCCGCTCCTTATTGTAAATCGTGACAAACCTATGCCGAAACAAACCGAAGCATTGAGGGATATTGCCGAACTAAAAAAATCAAAACCAGGAAATCCAATTGCGATATTGAAATATCAAATAAAAACCTTTCAGATTGTTGATGAAAAATTTATTAAGACATTTTATCCAAAACAATTAGAACTGATTATGAACATGGCCATGGGTGGTTTTTTTGGTTCATATGAACTTAAAAATAAAAAATATTATAATCGCAAACAAATTGAAGAATTTGTAGAAGGACTGGGTTTTTCTAAAAATTAAAATCATGCAACTTCCAGAAAAGACAATCCAGGAATTCAAATCACTCTACAAGAAACACTTTGGAGAAGAAATTTCTGACAAAGAAGCTACTGATCAAATAAGGGCGTTGCTTGTCGTGACAGAGATAGGACTTAAACTTCAATCGGAAGGGGGTTAAAAGAATTGATCACAGTAAACCTTGAACAAATAATGTATTCAAGAATAAAACAAGTCCTCTCTGTGTAACATTTGTAACATTTCAAGGCGGAAAGATGCTTGAATATCAAGTTGAAAGGTTATAGACTCACTATGCCAGCCAAAAAATATCGATAATCCCTTGCGGATTAGCGATGTTTTTTATTTGTAGTCGTGTGATTATGAACCCAAGCCCGGGGTTCGATATCGAGCGAAGCGAAGATCACGAAGTAATCCCTCCGCCCCAGCCAATACCTGCACTATGTTCAATAGTGTCCCACGTACAAAAAGATAAGACGGGTTCTAGACCCGTTTTTTTTGTATGCTTTGTGAGATTCTGATAAACCCGTGTGCCTATGGCGAAGAGGCACTAAGTAAGTATGTAAATGTAAACAATTTTCATTGTTTCGTTGTCATCTTTTTAGAGATATAAACGAAAAGAAAAGTTTTATTTCTATTAACTCAAATAATAAACCATGCCTTTCCCAACACCTTCCATTTTCAGTTTCCCCTCTTTTACAAGATCTTGTAAATCTTTTTTTAGAGTTGGGCGTTTTATCTCAGGCATTTCATTATGCATTTGACCAATAGAAAATGTTTTTCCCCAAGCGATAAAAAGAATCATTTTTCTTCTTTCTTCTCGGTTTGGTGTTGGAGATATCCAAGGTTCTACAAATTCTTTTTGTAATAATAAATTATATATTACTTCCATTGTTCTTTTGAGTTCTTTTGCAATAAAAATCTGAAATGATTCTGAATTCGGCATTAAGTCTGTCTTTTCTAATTCTGATAAATACTGTTTTCGATTTTCATTCTGAATAATACATGGAGGAAATCCGTCCTTCATCAATATCAAGTTCATCAATAAACGAGCAAGTCTCCCATTCCCATCATCAAAAGGATGAATGCTCACAAATTGGTAATGAAATATTGCCGCTCGTTCTATGGCAGATATATTTTGAGCTTCATCAGAGTTATACCACTGAATTAATTTTTCCATCTCAATTTGAACCTGTTCTGGTTCAGTGTAAGTGTGAATATTTCCTGAAACAGTCAAAACATGGTTTGGACGGATTTTATATTTTCCTGGGGTCAGGGGTTTCTGAACAAGCTTTCCGTTCAGTCCCCTTGCATAAGTATATTCAATCCCCTCCAAAAGAATTTGGTGAAGCGATTTAATGAAATGTTCTGTGATATTTTTTTTATCATGAACCATGTCTTCCAATACACGAATCGCTTCAGCATGATTTTTCGCTTCTAAAAAATCTTTGAGTGGTTTTCCCTCTGACGTAAGGCCTTCACGAAGAAAAAAAGCAGTTTCTCCAAGAGTGAGTGTATTTCCTTCCAGTGCATTTGAATTATAGATCCACTCAATTCTCATTTTTTCTTGAATCGCTTGATTCAGATTTGAATCAAAAGGTCGATGTCTATCAATCCTTTGTTTTAGATCTATGATTTGTTTTAACGATTTTGAGAGAATGGTATTCATTTTTTATGGATATTTTCATTGAGATTATATCCAAAAATATCCAAAAATCAAATTTTTATCCATAAAATATCCAAAAGACAAAAAGGGTTCTACATGACCCGTGAACTATAGGACATAGAATATTCAAATTTTTTCTTCCGTGAATCTCAAGAAGTCTTATGGGGCTTGAAGTCAGTATTTATGAGGGGTTCGATATCGAGCGAAGCGAAGATCACGAAGTAATCCCTCCGCCCCAGCCAAATTTAGAAATCTCAGGCTTATCCCGATTTTTTTAAATTTATTTGGAAAAAATTTGCACTCAGTAAAATCTCACAAGCGAAGCGAGTAATCCCCGCCCCAGCCACCACTCTATTTTTCAAATAACTTGATCTTTTCTTTATTTTATTTTAAAAACCATCTGATGAAAATTAAAACCGCGTGTTTTTATTTTCTCCATGTTCTTTGACAAGATCAAATGAATTCGTGGGGTATTTTTTCTGGAACGGAAATCCGGAGAGATTACCTCATGAAAAAGTAAAAATTAGGTAAAAATTAAATTTTTTTATTAATCAAAAAGCGAGAGCTTTAAAATCAAAAATTATTATGGATACAAACTCAGTACTGACAGGATTACTTCCGATCCCTTTGTGGAAAAATTTCGATGAAATCTCTCAAATTCCAAGAAAATCAAAAAATGAAGCTGCAATTCAGGAATTTATATGGAGATTTGGAATAAATCTTGACTTAAACACAAAGCGAGATGACACCGGAAATATTGCTATTTTCAAACCAGCAACACCTGGATACGAAAATCGCAAACCTATCATCGCACAGGCACACCTCGACATGGTATGCGAAAAAAATACTAAATCCTCTCACAATTTTGCGACCGATCCGATTCAATTTATTATCAACGGTGAATGGATGACCGCCAAGGGAACTTCTGCTGGTTTTGATAATGGGATTGGTGCTGCTTCAATTATGGCAGTACTCGAAGCGACCGACATCGAACACGGACCATTTATTGGATTATTTACCACGGATGAAGAAACTGGACTGACTGGTGCGTTTGGCTTGAAGTCAGGATTTCTTCCAAAAGATGCAATTTTATTAAACACAGATTCCGAGGCCTGGCGCGAAATATTTGTAGGATGCGCAGGTGGAAAAAAAATAAAAAGCACTTGGAATTATAAAGAAGAACTTCCATCTAATTTAAAATCGTACGAAATCTGTATCACTGGACTAAAAGGTGGTCACTCAGGAGACGACATCGACAAAGGATTTGAAAATGCGATCCGAATTTTAGCAAAAGTTTTGGCGAGTACTCCTGGATTACGTATCGCCTCGATGGCTACTGGAACTGGTGGTACGGCAATTCCTCGAGAAGGAAATGCCATCGTGTTTCTTCCTCCAGAATCAAACACAAACGAGGTTGTAAATTATTGGATGAACTGGGCAAAAGAAAAACTGACCAACGAAGATGAAATCAAAAATTTCAAAATCACAATCGAACCATGTGAATGTGAATCTTCACAAAAAGTTATGGAGCCAGTCGCCCAAAAGGCAATTTTACAAGCCGTATTAAAAATTCCAAATGGAGTTATTGAAATGAGCGATCTCGATCCTAAGATTGTGGAAACATCCACAAATCTTGGTATTTTCGAAATAAAAGACAGAGTCGCAACCGCCGTGGCAGTGCAACGAAGTTTTAGTAATGAAAAAACACTGAATCTTTACAAAAAAATTGCAAATATTTTTGAAAAAGCGGGTGCCAAAACAGAAAGTCCAATGACATTTTCTGGCTGGACTCCGAACGTGGACTCTGAAGTGTTAAAAATCATGGTTGCAGCGTACAAAAAACGTTTTGGAGAACAACCAATAGTAAGAGTTATTCATGCTGGCTTGGAATGTGGCGTATTCCTCGAAGCATATCCAAACTGGGACGTAATATCATTTGGACCAACTCTGAAACATGTCCACTCTCCCGATGAAAAATTAGAAATTGCGACTGTTGAGCCGTTTTTTCAATTATTCACGGATGTGCTGAAAATGGCACCAGCACAAAAAAACTAAACCATTTCATCTTAGAAATTTACATAAAAAACCTCTGCAAAATCAGGGGTTTTTTTACGTAGTAAAAAAGTTCCCGACGAAACCAAAAGCTTTTTTCCAAAACCGTGCTGCTGAACTCCCCGCTGCAAGAAAACACGGAATCAAAAGCAGTGTCAAAACCGTCGAGAGAGACATTCCAAAAATGATCGCGAATCCGAGTCCGCCCCAAATTTCATCCGAGAGCGACAACGGCAACATTCCCACGACCGTCGTGATCGAGGTGAGAAAAATCGGCTGCATTCGTTTTTTCCCCGCTTCGATGTACGAAGTTGTCAAATCCATTCCATCGTTTCGATGCAAATTTATGTGATCGATCAAAACGATCGCATCATTCACAATAATTCCAGCAAGCGACACAATCCCGATCATCGTCGGGAACGAAATCGGAAACCCGATCGCCCAAAATCCGAGAAACACACCCGTCAACGACAGCGGGATCAAAAACAGCGTGACAAGCGATTGGTAAAACGAATTGTACTGCGTCACGAGCACGATCAAAATCAGTACCAGCGCAAACATCATTGCGTTTGCCGACTCAGTCATCAGTCGATTTCCTTCTTCTGAATCACCACCGACGTTCGCCATTTCTCCTGGATGCAAATCCAAATTTTGGATCGCAGCATCGATCGACTCACGAAGTGTCGAAACCGGCACGCCAGCTTTCATGTCTGCCAAAACCGAAACAATTCGTCGTCCGTCGCGGTGCTGAATTTCAGAAAGTTCAGACGAAAGTTTTGGGGTTGCAACTTGGGACAGCGTGATGAAATGTCCAGACGGCGTCAACATCGGAATGCGATTCAAAATATCGAGCGATTCAGGATCATCCCAGCTCGCATCACCCTGCCAATCCAGTCGCACGTCCACATCGATTTCTTCGTCGCCCTCGGTCAAATGCACCGCCGTCACTCCGTGCACTCCCGCACGCAGCGTTTGCACAACTTGAGCCGGAGACAGTCCAAATTTTGCGAGCACGTCACGATCAAATTCCCACGCCATCTGCAACGTACGATCTGCAGCGCTTGTTCGTGGATTGACCGTTCCGGTCATTTTTTCAACATCCAATTTCAAAATTTCTGAAAGTTCAACCAGGTGGTTCAAATCGTCTCCAAGTAGTCGAATTTCGAGTGCCGCGCTGGTCGATGGTCCACCTTTTATTTCGGTAAATTCTGGCTCCACGTGCAGCGGCAAAATCGCCTCAATTTTTTTCTGCATCGCCGGCATGATGTTGTACGATTTCGTTTCACGGTCTTCTTTTTCTGTGAGCGTCACCGTCAATCCCAACACATTTTCTTCCGGTGTTCCCGTCGAATTGGAACGTTTTGAAAAATTCTGTTCTGATCCCACTGTAAAAGTGAAACTTTCGAGCCAAATTTCTCCATTTTCACGTGGCGCAAAAAATGTCCGCAACTGCTCAGAAATCGGTTCGACGAGCCCTCGTGTTTCAGTGAGATTCGTTCCTTCGGGAAATTTAAAATTCGCATTAAAAAATGTAAAATCCGACGACGGAAAAACTTCGACCGGAACGCGGTTTGTCCGCAACAAATTCACAGAAAATCCAAACGTCAAAATCGCAACGCCGAGCACCGCCCAGACACGAGATTCTTTGGAAAGAATCGCTCGCATCGTTCGTTCGTACCACTTTTGAATTCTTTTGAGATGACGAGATTTTCTATTTTTTTTCGGTGGAATGAGAAGAAAAAATTGTCGCGCCACAGACGGCAAAACCAGCAATGACACAAAAAGTGCCGCAACCAGAACTGCAATCACCGTGATCGGAATCACAGAAATATACTGTCCGCTCACGCCCGAGATGAAAAACAACATCGGTAAAAACGCAAACACCGTCGTAAATGTTCCGGCAATCAACGGCCACCGAAACACTCGAAGCGTCTCAACTGCCGCAGCACGCGGTTTCATTTTTTTCTCATGAATCGCCTCGCTCATTCCTTCGACCACAACGATCGCGTTGTCGACCAAAAGTCCCACCCCGAGCACGAGCGAAAAAAGTGAAATTCCGTTGAACGTGCGCCCAGTAAAATTCAAAACCATCGCCGCGATCAACATCGACAGCGGGATGCAGATCGCCGCGAGAAAACTTTCGCGCCATCCAACAAAAACCAACATCACGATCGCAATCAGCAACAACGTTTGACCGCCACTTGTGGTGAGCGTGTCGAGACTTTCTTGGATTTCGTCTGCACGATTGTACGTAACCGTCGTTTCCAATGTTTTGGGGATCGAACCTTTGAGTTTGAGTTGCTCCACTCGCGCAAGAATATTTCCGACCATTTTGATCACATTTCCTGATTCGGCGGATTTGATCACTTCGATCTGCACGGCCGGTTGTCCCGCGGCAGAAGTGGCGAAATACGTTTCAACTTCAAATTTTTCAAACTCACGACGCACCACTCCCAGATCTCCAACTTTTATGACAGAATCTCCAGAAATTTTTACGGGAATTTCAGAAAACTGCGCCGCCGATTCCATTTCGGAACGAACGGTCACTTCGACCGACTGCCCGTCCACGGAAATCACGCCGAGCGGCATGTCCAAATGCGCCGACTGCAGCGCCGACAAAATGTCCGCAACGCCGATTTTTTGCACTTCAAGTTTTACCGGGTCGAGAATAATGTGCACTTCGTCCTCCGGCGCCCCGCGCACATCGACGCGTTTTACTTTTGAAATTGTTTCAAATTCTTCTTCGAGAATATCCGCAAATCTTTTCAATTCGGACCACGCGAAATCTCCGGATAAAATCATCGTCACCACCGGAACGTCTGAAATTGAAACTTCGGCAACATCCGGATCATCCGACAAACTGTCGGGCAAATCTTTTTCTGCGTCATCAATTTTTTCACGGAGTTTTTGGAGCACGATATTTTGATCGGCATCCACGTCGAATTCGACCATCACCACGGAAACACCGGAAAACGAAAATGAAGTGTATTTTTCAAGATCGTCGAGCGTTTTGATTTCTTTTTCAATTTTGTGCGTCACCAATTTTTCGACATCAGCGGGACTCGCGCCCGGCCACACCGTCGTGACAGTCGCCATCGGAATTTCAACCGTGGGTTCGGTTTCTCGCGGAATCGTGACAAAAGAGACCGATCCAGCCACGAGAATAAAAATCAGAATCAGCGCCACGACACGAAATCGGTCGAGCAAAAATGTCCAAAATCCTGAAAGTTTTTCAATCATTGTTGAATTTCAACAGATTCTCCTGCGTGAGTTCGATTGCGAAATAAAATGACCGAAGCGCCATTTTCCAATCCGGACAAAACTTCAATCGCATCCGAAATAATTTTTCCGGTTTCAATTTCTTGACGACGAACAATATTTTCTTCGTCAATCGTCAAAACTTCCGCGCCGCCTGGTTCGAAAGAAATCGCAGAAATCGGCACGAGATTTGAAACGCCGTTGCGCAGCGGCAACTGAATCCGAACAAAACTTCCGACCAAACTTCCCTCCGAGAGTGTCTCGAGCGGAAATTCAATTTCAACTTTTTGAGTGAGTGAATCGATCGTACCGCTCATTTGAAACTCTGGTAAATTTTCAATCTGACCGTTTGCAAATCGCACGAAAATTCGTTCCGAAGCGTGCTGCATTTTTTCGAGTTCGTCGCGCGTCACGGTCGCCACAATTTTTGGTTTCACGTCGTTGCCGACCAACGAAAATAAAGTTTGTCCCTGCGAAACACGATCGTACCCGTTGATCATTTTTGCAGAAATTTTTCCAGAAAATGGCGCGCGCACCGACAAATCGGACTGCGATTTTTGTGTGACTCGCAGCTGACTCTGTGCCGTGGAAACCTGCGAAGATGCGGTCGCCTGCGCCAATTCGAGCGCGGCCTCGGCCGAGCGAACTTTATTTTCTGCAGTGAGAACCGAAAGTCCGTTCCGCGCCTGCTCTGTTTTTGCGGATTCGATCTGCGTCTGGAGCGACAAAATCACGGCGTCCACCGCCGATTTTTGTGTTTCAACTTGTGTTTGGTACGTGCTGCGATTTGCGGAAGAAAATCGAGACGTGATCGGCGTTCCGCGAATAAGTTCGTCCGTCGTGCGAAGTAAATTTTGTGTTGCGGAGAGCAATTCCAGTCGATGCTCCGCGTAATTCAAAATTTCTGAATCCGTCATTTCAAATCCACGCGTGGAACTGGAAAACTCCGCAGCGGTCTGCGACAATTTCTGTGCCAAATTTTTCGCCGACTGTTTTTTCACCGAATCGTTGGAACCGATCAAAATCCCGACCGAATCCATTTCAAATCGAAATTTATTGGATCCCTGCAAAATCCGATCCGCCCAATCCAGCGCATTTTCGAACGTTGTTTCGGCGTTGCGCGCGCTCGTGCGGAGCGTGTCAAAAGTCTGCGAGTACGTTTGCGATTCTTTGGTTCGCGTCTGCGCCAATTCCTGCTCTGCCGTTTCCAGCGCGATCTCGGCAGAACGAACCGAATTTTGGGTGGAAATGCGCACGACGTTTAAATTTTGAATCGCGTTTTCGTACGCGATTTGCGTCGAATCGTTTGTTTTTCGAAACTGCGCCAAAACCTGTCCCGCCACGACACTGTCGCCGATGTTGACCGAAACTTTTTCGATCGTTCCGGAAATTTCCGCGGAAATATCCACGTTCGTTCCCGATTCGATCGTCCCAAGAATTTCACGCTGCGCGTCCGGATCCCACGCGCCAAACTCGATCACTCGTACTTTTTTGATCGAAATTTCTGCGGCGACCGGTTCGATTTCTTTTTCTGGTGCAAAAAATTGCAGCACCGCCACGATCAAAACCACGATTCCCACCGCGATTCCGAGTTTTTTCCAATTGAGCCGTTTTTTCTTTTTTTCCATGAAAATAAAATATTCTGTTGATTCTACCAGAAAAACCAATCTTTTTCAAGGCTGTGACAGTATTTTATACGCAAAAAGAGTCAACTTTTTTTCAGAAAAAAAATCGGCACAAAAATCAGACCTCCGACCGCTCCCACCGCGTGTCCCGCGAACGAAATTTGTGGGAGAAAAAATGGCAGCGCGAGATTGATCACCAGCAGCACCGCGAGAGATTTTGCAAATTGTCGCAGCGGATGCGTTGCGTTTTTTTGTGTTTTGAAAAATAAAATCAGCGCCAGCGCGGACATCATTCCGAGCATCATTCCTGAAAATCCGAGCGTCGGCGCGGTCTGGAAAAACGGCATCGCAACGGATAAAAATATCCACAAAAAAAGCAGGAAAAAAATGTACCGCGCGCGTCCGAACATTTTTTCGAGAATCGGCGAAAACAGAAAAATTCCGTACGCGTTCATCGCGAGATGCAAAAACGAAAAATGTGAAAAATGCGCCAGCACGGTTCCGGACGAAAAAATGCCGGGAAAACTCACCGTCCACGGCAGCGCGCCAAACTGGTTTGCGAAAAAAATCACGCCGTTGATCGCGAGCAACGCGGTGGAAATCGGTGCTCCGCGCAGCGGAGAGGGCACAAATGTTGGGAAAAATTTTGTCATTTTACGAGATCGGAAATCATCGCGCGCAAATTTTCGTCGTCGCACTCCACGACAAAATCGTCGCCAACGATCACCCGGCACGGGATTCCCATTTTTTTGGCGAAGTCGAATTGTTTCTGGATTTTTTTTGGTTCGAAAAAAACTTCCGTCGGAATTCCCGCGTTCCGAATTTTTTCACCGATTTCGAGCGATTTTGAAAAAACTTCCGGCGACCGCGAAAGCACGATCACATCCGACGAACTCGCGCGTTCAGGAGAAATTATTTTCGCATCAAAAAGCTGCCACAAAAGTCGCGTCAGCCCGATCGAAATTCCCACGCCCGGCAATTTTTTCCCGGTAAAAACTTCCGCCAGATCGTCGTACCGTCCGCCACCCGCGAGCGAACCAATTCTTTCGTGTTCCGTAAATATCGCTTCAAAAACTGTGCCGGTGTAATAATCCAGGCCGCGCGCGACGCGCAGATCGATCGTCCACAAATTTTCTGAAATTCCCATCGCCCGAAGATTTTGAACCACTTCCGAAAGTTCGGCGACACCGGTTTGAAAAAGTTCGTGATCAGAAAAGTTTTTTAATTTTCCCAAAATTTCGTCCGCGCTGCCCGACATTTCGACGAATTCCAAAATCCGTTCCTGAAATTCGATCGGGTGCCCGGCGAGTTTTGCGTTCGGCGTTTTTTCGAGATTGTCGACAAAATCGAGAATTTTTTTGAACTCGGTCGGATCTGCGTCGAACGCCGCAAAAAATCCAGTCAAAATTTTTCGGTTGTTAATTTTTATTTTGAATTTTTGTTCCGACATCAATTTTTCAAAAATCTGCGCGATGATCGCGACCATCTGCGCGTCGTTCGCGAGCGATAATTTTTCGGAACCGATCACGTCGATGTCGCACTGGTCAAATTGGCGAAACCGCCCGCGCTGCGCCCGCTCCCCGCGGAGCACCGGACCGATCACGCTGCGACGAAACGGGAACGAAAGTTCGTTGAAATTCCGCGCGACAAAAAGTGCCAACGGAACCGTGTGATCGAACCGAATCGCGCGCTGATCTTTTTCCTGATCGACTGCGTCCTCGCGGAGCAGTCTGTCCAAAACATACATTTCTTTTGGGTTTCCGCCTTTCGCGACAAAATTTTCGGCGCGCTCCACCAGCGGCGTTTCGAGCATCGGAAATCCGTGCTGTTCAAAAATTTCAGAAATCGTACGTTTCCATTTTTGAACGACACGCTGCTGCGCCGGAGAAAATTCGGGAAATCCGCTCGGTGCCGACACGTTCGTTTTTGCCATCGCGGAGATTGTAGCAGAGACCCCTCTCGTCTGTCATCCCGAACTTGTTTCGGGATCTTGAGATTCTGAAATAAATTCAGAATGACAAATAAGAAAAAAAAGTTTGACAAAAATACTTTACTCGAATAAAGTGCGCGAGAAAATGAAAACTTCTGAAAATGTTCGCGCGCTGCTCCGAGCGATTCTCGTGCTTCGAAATGAGGACGAAACCGAGCGATTTTTGCGCGATCTGTTGACCGAGGACGAAATCCGTGAGTTTGCGCGCCGCTGGGAAGTCGCACAACTTTTGGCAGAAAAAAATTCGTACGCAAAAATCGAGAAAAAAACCGGGATGAGTTCGACGACGATCGCGCGGATTTCGAAATTTTTACAGGGAAAATGGGGCGGGTACCAGCTCGTGCTCGACCGGCTGCATCGACATTCCGAATCGGTTTCGCCGGCGGGATCTGACGCATGATTTGAAAAAATAAATTCGTGAGCAGCTCTGACCGGCAAAGCCGGTTTTTTGTTTTTTGAGTTCCAGGAATGGAAACTCAGAAAATTTTAAATGTGTTGTGTTCTTTGACAGATCGGCACGGAATAAAAATGAAAATTATTGTTGAACTTAAAAAATTAGAAATTATGAATCAAGAATGGAAAGAAATTGCAGAAAAGAAATGGTCAAAGTTTTTGAAAGAAAGCTACTCCAATAATCCTAAATCACATTTTTTTCATGAATTATATGAAAAAATAATGGGAAGTTTCGAACAATCAGAAGGAGGATGGGCGCTCGAAAAAGATGAGGGGAAAGAAGAAGTACTTACGCTATTGAAAGCAAATATTACTTCATTGGATATCAAGGAAGTAATTTCCAGAACTGGCTCCAACAAAACATACCGCATAAATCGATTAATTATTTCTGTTAACATTGGTGATTACGTCGGAACCATCTCCATAGCCTGGAATTCTGGACAAATGTTTCGAGGAACTTCTCGACAGATACTACAAAAAAATGATGGAAATCGCTCCTTTGAACGGGAAACCGTTCGTATGGAAATATCCCAGAAGATATTTGAGATTCTTTCTTTGGAGAAAAATAATTTTTTTGATGACATTTCTGAAATGATGGGAATTCCTATCACAGAAAAAAGAGAGGAAATAATGGATCCCCCTATGAATGGCTCAATACCTTGGTGGACCCATAAAACGGAATCAAGAGAGGACGCTCAAACTGCCAACAGCAAACCGTGTTTCACATTGATCTGGCAAAAGGGTTCCCATCTCGATGAAAAATCGAGTGCTGTCGAAGAAAAATATCTCCATACTTTCGAGGGAAGCGAGCTGGAATATCTAAAAGGGACTCCTCTTCAAGCGGTTGTTGAGCGGGTGGAATCTCCAGTAGATGCATTCGTGTGGATGTTGGAAAATGAATATTACAAAAATGCGGAAGATCTTTTAAAAATTGTAGGGATTTCGAACATTTCATGTTCAAACGTTACTGTTAAAAAAGATCGAAATACTCAATTATTCACACTTCTGAATGGAGCGAAGGAAATTCAAGTATGGATAAATCGGCCTTTCCACGAACTCAGTGTGTGGATGAAACCCAAAGATACTGCACCAGAATTTATACTGTTTTTTCAACAAGTTTTTTCAAATGGAATAAAAAAAGATGAAAATGATTGGGTAGTATATTGGTGGTATTTTGGAGATGTTGTAGGAAAGGAATATGATTTCGGAGAAATATTGAACAACCACTCCATTTCTATCCCAGCAGAAACTTATTCTCAAAACTCCGAAAAAGAACGTAACGGAAATAATTCATGTTGTTGTTCATGATTTTTTCAGCACAAACAGAAATTATTAGAAGTATTCACAATCAAAAATAAGAAATATGAAAATTACACTCGCAAAAATCTTCGGAAAAATTTTTGGAAAACGGAAGAAAAAGAAAAGCACTCCACCACCCAAAAATCCCGAAATGGATTCTCACAAAAATCTCCGTACGATCGCGGAGTTCCGCAACAACGGATTGAAAATTAATTTATGAACACAACACTCCATCCCTCGCGATCTTCGGATCCGCGGGGGATTTTTTTTAAAAGAGAAAGAGCCCGGACTTTTTCCGCTGAGCACTTCGCCAAGTCCGGGCTCAGCAAGAAAATTCCAAAATAAAAAACCCCGGAAATCCGGGATTTTTTCTTATTTCTATTTTTAAAAACTCGCTCAGAGTGCTGCCATCGAACTGGCGATCTCGTCTCGAATTTTTTCGAACGCTGAAATATTTTCTGAATCCAGTTCTTTCGTTTTTGCAACTTTTTGAATCACCGGCAATTCTTCAATTCGTCGAAAATCAAAATCGTCTCGTCCGGAAATTTTGAGCCCTTCCCAGTACAACGACACGATCGTTTTCAGCATCTGATACTGTTTTTGTGGTGTGATGTACGCATCGATTGGATTAAAAGAATCCTGGTACAAAAAGTCTTCTCGAATTGATTTTGCGGTCAAAAGCACAAGTTTTTCTCGAAAACTCAACGCTTCGGGTCCCACCAATTTTACGATTTCTTCAAGTTTGGATTCCTCCTGCAAAAGCGCCATTCCCGCACTTCGCACTTCCCAGTAATCAGCAGCCACATTTTCTTTCATGTATCGATCCAAATTTGGAACGTACAACGAATACGATTTGAGCCAGTTGATCGCAGGAAAGTGACGCTGGTACGCGAGTTTTGCATCCAATCCCCAGAACACTTTCGTCACACGAAGCGTGTTTTGAGAAACCGGCTCGGACAAATCTCCACCCGGAGGCGAAACCGCACCGATCACCGTCAAAGCTCCTTGTCGATTATCTGATCCCAAACAATCCACCGCACCGGCTCGTTCGTAAAATCCAGCCGTTTTTGATCCGAGATACGCTGGATATCCTTCTTCTCCCGGCATTTCTTCCAAACGTCCTGAAATCTCGCGCATCGCTTCTGCCCAACGAGAAGTCGAATCCGCCATCAACGCAACATTGTATCCCATGTCTCGGTAATACTCCGCAATCGTGATTCCCGTGTACACGGACGCCTCACGTGCCGCCACCGGCATGTTTGAAGTATTGGCGATCATCACCGTTCGTCGCATCAGCGGCTCTCCGGTGTTTGGATCCACCAATTCTGGAAATTCGTTCAAAACCTCCGTCATCTCGTTTCCACGTTCTCCACATCCGATGTACACAATCACCTCCGCGTCGCAGTATTTTGCTAAAGTTTGTTGCGTCACCGTTTTTCCAGATCCAAACGGTCCCGGAATACAAGCCGCACCTCCGTGCACGAGTGGAAAAAACATGTCGATCGATCGTCCACCAGTTTTCAAAAGTGTGTCCGGAATTCGTTTATTTTTTGCTTTTCGTGATTCGCGAATTGGCCAATAATGTCGCATCGCCAATTCGTGCGATTTTCCATCTTCTGTCTCAACAATCGAAACTATTTCTGAAACGGTAAAATGACCCGATTCAATTTTTTTCACTTTTGCGTTGAGCACGCCAAATGGAACCATGATTTTGTGCAAAATGAGTGACGTCTCCTGCACCGTTCCAACGACATCTCCCTCGGAAACAGTGTCTCCGATTTTGACCGTGGGAACAAAATCCCATTTTCGAGTCTGATCAAGTCCATCTGCGTCAATTCCACGCGCGAGAAATGTTCCAGCTTTTTCTTCCAAAACTTTTAACGGACGCTGAATTCCATCATAAATTGTCTCGAGCAATCCCGGTCCCAGTTCGACAGAAAGCGTTTTTCCCGTCAATTTCACCGGTTCTCCCGGTCCGACTCCGGCGGTTTCTTCGTAAACCTGAATGGAGGCAGAACCGTCTTCGAGACGAATCACCTCTCCCACGAGTCCTTCGTTTCCGACGCGCACCACTTCGTACATTTTCGCCGTTTCCATATTTTTCGCGACGACGAGCGGTCCCGCGACTTTAACGATGATTGGTTGTTTGTCACTCATGATGAATAATTTAAAAAGTGAAAAAGTTCTAATTAAAAATATCGCTTCCAACCGCTTTTTCGACGATCAGAGAGAGCCGTTTTTTTGCAAAACTTTCTTTGCCCGAATCCGGAGACGGCACCGGAATCACCGCCGGCAACGGCCGACGCGTAAATTTTTCAATCAAATCCAGCGGCAAATCTTGGTAAAAATTTTCTTCCACAAAGATGACTGCGTACGCTGGCGTATTTTGTTCATCTCCCAAACTTTCGTTTGCCAATTTTTCCACGGCTTCTCGAGCAGATTCGGCGTCAGAAACGGCGTGCGTCTCGACTCCGATCGCGCGATAAATCAGGATTGAACTGGCGTGTCCGACAACTGAGAGTTTAAACTGGTGAGTCATTTTTTAATTTTTTATCCCCACAAAATCAAAGATTTGGGAGAGTCGCGTAAATTTTCTCCGGCGTCAAACCGTAGAATTTAGAAAACATAATAAATTTGAGCTGACGTGCGTTTTGCAATCGTCGCTCCAGGTACACAAATGGAATCTGAATCGCTCCAATTTCTCCGGACTCTGCTTCGTTGAGAAACACTTCAAACTTTTTGTCGAGGGCTCGTCCGAGCTGCAACAAAAATGTTTCTGAGTTCTGATCAGATTTGAGAGAAGAAAGAACCGCTTCAAATTGTGTACTTTTGAGAAATTTCAAAAGTTGATCCTGCGTTTTGACTGCTGAAACGGCTGAAAAATCGAATGTTCCGTGCGACACAAATCCGGCCTCCGGCAACGAAATCTCGTGCACCAAAACGGCTCGCGCCAACGAACGAACATTTGTCGCGTCCGCTTGAAATTTGAGAAAATCACCCAAAAACGAGTGACTGGTTTTTGTCGCCACGCGAGCAAGAAAATCAAAATGCGCTCGATCCAGCGCAAACTCAACATCCTGAAACGCGTTTCCTTTTTCGAAAAGTTTCGATGCAATTTTCACGACAGAAACGTACTCCGGTGGCAGTAATTCTAATTTTTCGCCACGAAACACGATCGATTCCAAATCGGATTTTGAAAGTTCACCGTAGTCGGAAAATCCGTTTTCTTCCGAAAAATCTCCCAGTTCGGTTCCATTTTCCATGATCCGAATTTTGAGCGCACGCTTGAGTGAATTGAGATCAAATTCTCGCCACACAAATTCAAATGCTGGATCGTCATCCGTGCCGTCTTTGATCAGTTGTTTTGTTTCCAAAATTCCCTGCCGAATTACGCGATGAAAATCTTCCGGTCGCGTCGACTCGTCAAAATATTTTGCGTACGACAATTCCACGAGAACGCGGAACGCGTCTGCAGGCGTTTTGGCGCCAATCATTCGGTCGAGCTGCGGAATCGTCAGCAGTTTTGACTGCAACGCCCGAATCAGCCCGCCGAGAAACAAAAATTCTTTTGTCATTTTTTAAATCAATCCAAGTTTTTGAGCAAAAAAGATTTCGACATCGTTGCGAAATTCTGAAAAAACAAGATTTTGAAACGAATTATCAACTTCGGATTTTGAAGTTTGCACGATAAATCCTCCCGCAATCACGTCGTCAGAAAGAATTTCAAACCCCGTCGGTGCAAATTTTTTCGTGATTTCGAGTCGTTTTTTGGGAACAAGGATTTTCCCATCTGTGTCGGAAACTTTCACGAAAAGTTTTTCTAAAATTTTTCCGTACGTCTCGTCGTCCAACGCACACAAGTGCTCGTGAAATTTGTCGAGCGCCGTGGTCATCACAACGTGTTTCGCGCCAAGCACGAGTTTTTTGGTTTCTCGTCGCGCCATCGCGGCAGTTTTTTGGTCGAGTGATTCTCGGGCGGAAACCTTTCGTTCGTCAGTTTTCTGAATTTCTTGTTGTTCCAACGTTTTCGATTCTGTTTCTAACTTTCGTTTTTCCGCCGTCAATTCGTCCTCGATCCGGGAAACTTCCACGGACGCTTCGTCCAAAATTTTCTGAAGAATGTCTTTCAAAGCCATTTTATAAAAGTTTTAGCGCAAAATTATGACAATGCTGCTCCTGTGATGAAGATTGAGATCAACAATCCGAAGATCGCGTACGTCTCGATCAACACCGACATCGTAATCGCTCCACCAAAGATAGATTCGTCACGCGCAAGTCCGCCGATCGCAGCTGCGACCACTCGTCCCTGAAACATGGCAGAAACCAATCCCAAAATACCGATAATCAAACCGGCAAGCAAGAATGCGATTCCGTTTCCAACGGTCAATTCGACCAACTCCCCCGACATCGCTCCGATTTTATTCAAAATCATGATTGCGATCAGAAGTCCGTAAATTCCTTGTGATCCTGGCAAAACGACCATCGTCACGAGAGATCCAAACATGTTTGGTTTTTCAGCCAAAACACCTGCTGCTTTTTGTCCAGCAGTTTTGATACCGATACTGGATCCCATTCCTCCGAGAACCACTGCGAACAGGGCACCGACGATCGAGAGAATGAATCCCCAGTTTACGCTTGCTGCAGTTTCGAGAACTGGCATTGCGGTTGTTGCTACTTCTTCCATTTTTTGAAGGGTTAAAAAATTAAAAAATGAATTTTAAAAACGAAATAATAAATACTTTTTCACGCGAGCAAACGGCTTAAATTTTGCCGATCCGCCACCGTAAAAACCTCCGAAGAATTCAATAAATTGCAAACGCATCGTGTGAATAAATGCGCCCAGTGTCGACAATCCGAAATTGATCGAATGCCCAAACAATAAAAACAAAACCATGATCAAAATCCCCAGCACGCCCGGAAGCATTTCTCCCAAGACAACGGCGGTCATATTCATCGCCGATCCGATAATTCCGGTCGCGAGTCCCAGCGCCATCAGACGCGAATAACTGAGCATGTTGGAAACATAATCCATCACACCGTACAATCCCAAAACGCCGAACAAAAGTTTGGCGAAAATATTTTTTTTGCTGCGTCCCTGCGTCAAAACTAAAATTCCTGCACCAGAAATCGCCAATTTTGTGAACAGTGCTTTGTCGAGCCCGAACTGATCTGCAAGTGCGAAACAAATCAACATCACGAGGAAATAAAACCACGCGGCGCTGTCAGCAAATGCGGCGATGTAATTTTTGTTGTGTACGTTTTGAACAAACTGCATCACGAGTCCCACAAGCAATTGGAAAATTCCAACGGCAAACGTGAAAATAAGAAAACTCATCGCTCCGGTTCCTTTCATCGGATCCAGAATCTGGCCGCGGAAAACTATTTCTCCGGCATCGTTCAACATTGTCAAAAATGCTGGCGCCTGCTCTGCTGTCATTCCAAAATGTCCACCGAGCAAAACTCCGCCCGCAAATGCGGACATTCCCAACATAAAAATCATCCAAATTGTCGAGCGCGCTTCTCGAGAATATTTCCCAAAAAGCAACAACAACGACGAAACTAAAAACAACAAAAGTCCGTACCCAGTGTCCGACAAACACACACCGAAAAAGATGACAAAAAACGGCGCCATCCCCGGAGTCGGATCAATTTCTTTATCTTTCGGTGATCCAAACATTTCCGTGATAATTTGGAACGAACTGATTCCACCACGATTTTGGAGCAGCGTTGGAGCGGCTTCATTTTTTTCTGGAGAAATTTTTTCGATCGTCACATCTCCAAGAAATGTCTGCTGCGCCCAGTGTTCCATTTTTTTCAAACGGAATGTCGGAATCCACGCCTCAAACGCAAACACTCGCGAAGTTCGCAACACTTTGTGCTGCGCATCATTTTTGTCTTTTCGCCACGCGTGGAAATCACGCGTAATTTTGAGATCGTCCACACTTTTTGCCAATTCGATAATTTTGTTCTCACTCTTTTTTTGCTCGGATTGAAATCGAGCGATTTCCTCGTCCAATTTTTCTCCGATCTGCAACGGCGTACAATTTGAAAATTCAATAAAATCTGCCGCCAAATCTTTTTCTACAAATCCGTGCCGCTGAAAAATTTCGGGCATTTTCGCCGTCTCGGATTTCAAAACCGTCAATCGCAAGTACGATTGTTTTCCCACATCCGCGAAACATTTCAAATCCATCAAATGTGAAGTTTTTGCGAGTTCCTGAATAAATTGCTCTTTTTTGGAAATCGGCACCGCGCCGACCCAACTCACCGTTTGTTCGGTGTCCAACGAAGTTCCCACCACAAGTTTGTATTTTTTGAAATGTGAAATTTCTAATTTTTTGCCGGTAAAACTCACAATCTCGTTTTTAAAACGTGCCATCGATTCTTCCAATTTTTCACACTCGGAAACAATTTCTTCAACTTTCGGAGCAAATGTTTCGAACCGTTTTCTTGCTTCCTCCTCCGGCATAATTAATTTTCCACCCGTCAAAATTCCCTCCAATTTTCCTTTTTTGGGAGCGTGCGGCGTGAGAAATTTAATCGCAAAATCCAGTCGCGCCAGATCGAATGCGTCAAAACGGCTGTGTTCCGTTGGCTCGGTGGAAGCGGTTTCAAATTTCTCATTTTCAGAAATCTGCAACACGCCTTTTCGATGCAACTCCTGCAACAGAATTTTATAATGCTGCTTCAGCCCCGTGACACGAATTTTTTGAAGAGGAACTTTGGCCATTTTTCAGATCGTTTGAGTCAAAATACTAGTTGCCTCTTTCAAAAAAGACGCAATGCTCGATTTTTTTTCGGTTTCCAACATTTTCGCATCCGAAGCGCCGCGCTCCACCTCGACTTCATAGTTTTGGCGAGCAGAAACGCGCGCCGCGTGCAATTCTGCACGAGAAGTTTCTTGGTGTTTTTCTAAATTCTGCTGGCGCAATTTTGCCAGCTCTGTTTTGTAATTTTGGAGATCCGTTTGTTTCTTTTGCAACGCTTTTTCAATCGTGTCCGTTGCCTGCTGTTCTGTGTCCTGGATCTGGGCTAAAAAGCTGTCGTCACTCATGTCAAAATTTTTTAGTTCCCGCGAATTTTCACGAACTTTCTAAAAATGTCAAATAATTTCGCTCATTTTTTTAGATTCCCCAGAAAAACGAGTTGAAAAAAAAACACCCCACCGTACAATCGCCCCGATGAAACGAAAAATTATTCGGGTTTTGAATGGCGTGATCGTGCTGGCAATTTTGAGCGGTGTGTTCTGGGTTTTCCGCGGAAATATTTCTCAATTTTTTGAAGAACATCTGTCGAAATCTGTCCCCAGCGGAGTCGAAAAACAAACCACCATCGGCGTCCCGCGGCGCATTTCGTATTTGGGACGAATTCGGGAAGCAAAAAAATTAATGGAGCACGAGTACCACTCGCTCGCAACAATTGAAATTTCGGCAGCAATCGCTGAAAAACCGCAACTTTCTCAGCCGTATTTTTTACTCGGAGAAGTGTACCTACGATCCGAACAACCAGAAAAATTGGAAAATCTCATCGCGCAGATCGAGTTAAAATTTCCAAATCATCCCGAAACTGACGTGCTCCGCGCGCGGAAATTAATCACGGAAAAAGATTTTGTGTCGGCGCTCGCAATCCTGGAAACACGACAAGAAACGATCAATTCTGGATTGAAATTTTATCACGCAATTCTGCTCGCGTTACAAAATGATCACCTGCGCGCACGCGATATTTTGAATGCGTTGAAAAAACTTCCCATCGAGGAATCCTCGCTCACCGTGTCAGAATCCGGTGTCGACGAAGTGATCGCCGCCGCAGAAACGATTCCGCCAGAATTGGAAAAAAAAGTGACGGATGTGCTCTCCGTGTACGACGAATTCGACGAATTTGCAGACGGAAAAAACCCACATCTTTTTGCGCTGATTGCGAAAAAACTCGCAGAAAATGAAGAATCCGCGCTCGCGCACGCATTCGCAGAGCTCGCGATCAAAGAAGATATCGAATACATCGACGCGTGGATTTTGCGCGGATATTCGTTGTTTTTGATGCAGGATTACAAAAAAGCGCTCGGCGATTTTCAGCACGCATACGAAATGGATCCGCTGCGCCCCGAAACGCAATATTTTCTCGCATTGACACTGGACAAAACCGGCCGCGACGAAGAAGCCGCCATGTTTTTTGAAAAAGCGCTCGAACATAATTTTGAGTTTTCAAGTGAGGTGCGATGGAAGCTGATTGAAATTTTTGCCGCGCAACAAAAATTTGACCGCGTACTCGAGTTGTACCAGCAACTCGTCGCAGAAAATCCTGAGCCGAAAAAATTTGTGGACGCTGTTCACACGTCGATCGATATTTTGCAACGACCGGAAATCGCGCTGGAAATCACGAAAAAATTGCTCGCAGAAAATCAAAGCGACGTCCTGGCGATGAATCTCAACGCGTGGGCGTTGATCGCAAACAAACAATTTTTTGATGCGGAGAAAATTTTAAAAGCGGCTCAAAAACTCGATCCGACTCGACCACGAACATTTTTAAATTTGGGACTCCTGGCGGAAAAACAAGAACAATTTAGCAACGCCGCAGAGTTGTACAAAAAAGCGTACGAGCTGGGAAAAAACAAACCGTTCGATTCCGTGGTAAATCTCGCCGCAGAAAAATACAACGAGCTGATTTTACGAGATGAAAATCCGGCACAACCCGAAGCAACAAAAATTCCCGCCAATTCTCCGTGAGAAAAAATTTGACGTCTCATCAAAATTTTCTAAAATCTCCGCGCTCTTTTGAAAATTGAAAAAAATCCGAACAAAATTCGTGCAGCGTGTTTTGCGAGGAAAAAGAGAAGTTGCCACGCCAGTGAGATTTTTGTTCCGCAAAAATAAAACTCGCGCCGTCGAGCGACAACGCGGCGCCATCGTCTAGTGGTTAGGACGCCAGGTTTTCATCCTGGTAACAGGGGTTCGATTCCCCTTGGCGCTACCAAACGAAAACCACCAAAAGCCCTTGTGGCTTCTGGTGGTTTTTGAATCTGGAAGATTCAGGAATTAAACCCCGGGTTCAATAGCGAGCAAAGCGAAGCTCACGAAGAACGTTTGGATAGAAAAAGACCAATAACACTCACCAAAAGCCCAATCAAAACACTTAAAATTGCTGAATAAACCACCATGTCGGTGTTTTCAGAAACATTGGCATAAATCGAGAGAGGAACGGCACCAATCAATCCCAAAAGAATAGAATAAAAAGCAGTTTGTTCGTTGTACCTTTTAGAAAAAACTGAAAACAAAGTTGGAAAAAATCCAATAGAAACAATTACTCCATAAATAAGAAATACCCAAAGGAGTTTCGGTTCAAGCAACGCAAATCCTGTTCCAATGAGACCAAGAATAACCATTGCCCATCGGGCTTTTCTGATTTGTGTTTTTCCTTCTCCTTGTATGTCACCAAGATCTGCGACTCCAAAACTTGAAATAGCACAGTACGCAGAATCAATCGTAGAACAGAGACCTGCAAAAGCCATGAGAGTAAAAAGTCCCAACGCCCAAGAAGGAAGAAAGGTGCCAATAACTGCAGGCGCTACCATTTGAGGATCACTCACTTCTACTCCCAAGGATGGATTCGCAACGATAAATCCAAGAAGACAAAGAATTATTGGAATAAGGCCAAAGATGACACCTCCAATATTAAAAGTAGACGTCACAGATTCTTTTTTGACTGCAAAAGCTCGTTGAAAAAACTGCTGATCTCCAATCGGTCCAGACAAAAGTGAAATCGTCATCGGAATACCAAACATCCACGCAATACTCGGATTAAAAATACTCACACCCTCGCCAGAAATACCTGCGAATCCTCCCGTGATTGCCGAAATCCCTCCCGCTTCTACAACAACCCAAGGAACTATAAATACTGCAAGTCCAAGAACAATTATCATTTGGATAACATCCGTGAGAATCGAAGCCCTCATTCCACCTACAAGGGAATAAATAAGCGCCGTTCCTGAAATAGCGCCCACTGCAATTTTGAAATCAATCCCTGTGAGCAAATTGAGCAAAGCTCCGCCAGCAACACAGTTTATAATGATCGCTCCTAATTGATAACCAAAAAAGATAGCGAGAAATGCATAATGAGTTCGTTTCGACTTAAACCGTTCTTTGATGTACTGCGGAAGAGTGAAACCTTCTGGAAATTCGTTTCTGATTTTTTTTGCTACTCGAGCAAAAAGAAAGAAACAAAGAATATTAGGAATAATAAACCAAAAAGCTCCGGCAAGTCCCTTTGTGTATGCTTGAAGTCCTGCAATAAAAATCGCTGGCGCCCACACCCACGAAATGGCGATTGAAAACGCCCCGCGAATTGTGCCTACGTTTCGCGAAGCCAAAAGAAATTCTGAAACATTTGTCCCAATGTTTTTTTGACGAGAAAGAAAGCTAATCCCTATCATCGCAAGAGCAAAACCGAAAAGAATAATAAGTGGTGACATAATCAATTTGAGATTAAAAAGATTTGACAAAGTCACTATAAAAATAAATAATAATAAAGAGTGGTAAATGCCACACATTGGTGGCGCAAACCACTCACAATTAAAAAAACCTATGTATCAAGCTATTTTCCAAGAATTCGGGCTCGCAAAAAACGAAGCGATAATCTATGAAATATTACTTATTTTTGGTCAAAATTCGGTCTCATTTTTAGCAAAACAATCAAAAATTCATCGACGGAATATTTACGATTCTCTGGAACGATTGATTGAAAAAGGAATGGTATTTGAGGTTATTTCTAGCAAAGAAAATCTCTACGAAGGCGTAAATCCTGAAAAACTTCGCGAACATATTGCCGAAAAATCTCAAATGCTCGAGAAGGTAATGCCGGATCTCAGTAAACTTTTTTCACACCATAAAACGCAAGAACAAGTTTATATTTACAAGGGAGCCCAGGGCGCAAAAAATTACATGCAAGACATCATCCGAACGGGGGAAGATGTTTACTGCATTGGGGCAAAGGGCGGTTGGCTCGATGAAAGAGTAAAAAACTTTTTCCCTATTTTTGAACGACATCTCAAAAATAGCTCCATTACGTGTTGGCACCTTTTTGATCATGAAGTTCGAGAAGATTTGCCTGAAATAACAAAATACATCGGGGAAAATTTTAAATTTCTTCCGAAAGAATTCTCAACAAATTGTTCTGTTGATATTTTTGGTGATCGGGTAAATCTGCTTTCGAATCTGAATACTGGAGGGTTTGGGGAAGATTTTAGTTTCACCGTCATTGTAAATGCCCAAATGGCCGAAGCATTTCGAACATGGTTTAAATTATTATACGGATTGGTAAAATAAAATTTGAAGCTTTGTGTTACCAATTCAAAAATTAAATCCGCTCTTTCTGAGAATTTTAAGTTTTGAGTTTCAACTTTTTTCAAACAAAACAGAAAAATTTATTTCTTTCTTTTTCGTTCCAACTCGGTCAAACATTTTTTTCGCAGTCGAATATTTTTCGGTGTGATTTCGACGTACTCGTCTTCTTTGATGTACTCGAGCGCTTTTTCGAGTGTGACTTCCAGCGGTGGCGTGAGCGCAATCGCATCATCCGCTCCGGACGAACGAACATTCGTCAGCTGTTTTCCTTTGATCGGATTCACGGTCAAATCAGTTCCCTGATTGTGTTCCCCGATGATCATTCCCTCGTACACCGTCGTCGCGGGATGAATAAAAATCGGACCGCGTTCTTGCAATTTCCAGAGCGAATATCCGGTGACAATCCCCGCTTCGCCAGAAATCAACGAACCAACTTGGCGTTTTTCAATCACGCCAACATTCGGCTCGAGTCGCGCAAACGAGCTGTACATCGTTCCCTCGCCTTTCGTGAGAATGATGAAATTTGAGCGAATTCCCAACAGTCCGCGCATCGGAATTTCAAACTCCATCTGCGTCATTCCGTTTTCAGAATTCATGTTTGTCATTTTTCCTTTTCGCTGCGACATCAGTTCGATAATTTTTCCCCCAATTTCTTCTGGAATATTGATCACGACGTTTTCGATCGGTTCGTGCTGGACTCCGTTTATTTCTTGGAAAACAACTTCCGGCTGCGAAACCTGAAGTTCAAATCCTTCGCGGCGCATCGATTCGATCAAAACCGCCAAATGCATTTCTCCGCGCCCCAAAACTCGCATTTCGTCGCTGCTGAAATCCACGTGCAGTCCCACATTTGTTTCGAGTTCTTTTTCGAGTCGATCACGAATCTGGCGACTCGTGACAAATTTTCCCTCGTTTCCCGCGAACGGCGAATCGTTCACCATAAAATTCATCGCCAGCGACGGCGGATCAACTCGAATCGCCGGCAGCGGCTCAACTTCTGCGCTGCTCGCGATCGTTTCTCCGACGAAAATATCGCTCAATCCCGCCACCACGACGATGTCGCCCGCGCTGACAGACTCAACGGGAATATGCTGCATTCCGCGGAATGTGAACAGTTTTGAAATTTTCCCGGAACGTTTTTCGCCCGTCGGAGATAAAATCGTCACCATTTGATTTATTTTCAAAGTTCCCTCGTGCACGCGGCCGATCGCCATTCGTCCGAGAAAGTTGTCGTACGCCAGCATCGCCGGCTGCATCCGAAAATTTGCCTCCGTGTTTTTCGACGCTTCGGGAACATTTTCAAGAATAAAATCCAAAAGCGGCTCGATATTTTTTCGTTCGTCGCTGAGATCGCGAACCGCGATTCCCTCGCGCGCGATCGAGTACATGTACGGAAAATCGAGCTGTTCGTTTGTCGCGCCAAGTTTTACGAAAAGATCAAAAATCTGATCAATCACCCACTCGGGACGCGCCGATTGTTTGTCGATTTTGTTGACGACCACGAGAACTTTTTTTCCCTGTTCGAGCGATTTTCGCAGGACAAATTTTGTCTGCGGCATCGGCCCCTCGTACGCGTCCACGACTAAAATTGTCGCATCGACAGTTTTGAGAACGCGCTCAACTTCGCTGCCAAAATCCGCGTGTCCCGGCGTGTCGACGATATTGATTTTTGTGTCGTGAAACTGGATCGCCGCATTTTTTGCGTAAATCGTAATTCCTCGTTCGCGTTCCTGCGCATCGCTGTCCATCACTCGCGTCGCGACAGTTTCGTGTTCGGAAAAAACGCCACCAGCTTTCAAAAGTGCGTCCACGAGCGTAGTTTTTCCGTGGTCGACGTGCGCGATGATCGCGATATTTCGGATTTGCATTCGAGAAAAAAATTGAGTCGCAGCTGTTTTAGCGCGGAAAAATAAGAAGTCAAAAAGAAACGAATAAATTCGACAAAATAATTTTTAGTTTTTAGAATTAAAATATGAAAAAAATATTTTTAGTTTTCATTGCAATCTTTTTTTTGACCGCGTGTGGAAATGAAAAAATAACCGAAGAACTCGACACTCAAATTGAAAAAGAAATCATAAAAATAGAGGTGAAAGACCAGGTCGAAGTCTCAACTCAAATCGAAAGAAAAATCATAAAAATAAATGTAAAAGACCGAATTGAAGTCGCGACACCACGACCAAACCAGGCAATTTCAAGTCCACTTCTCGTCACAGGAAAGGCTCGCGGCACGTGGTTTTTTGAAGCGACTGCAACTCTTTTGGTGACAGACAATGAAGAAAATATACTCGCAAAAAATTATATTCAAACCGCTGAAAATTGGATGACCGAGGATTTTCTGGATTTCACAGGAACGATCGAATTTGAACTTCCCGAGAATCTTTCCAATAAAAATGGATTTGTAATTTTTCAGTACCAAAATCCATCCGGTCTCCCAAAAAATGATGCTGCAATAAAAATTCCCGTACGATTTGAATAAAAAATATTTTTCAGTGATCGCACGTATGACATTTACGAATCGGTCGATGCGGCGCGTGCACAAACATCGCCAACACGAACGCACTCGCGAGAAACAAAATCCCCTCCGCCATCGCCGGTAAATGTTCGATGAAATTTTTTCCGATGAAAAATGCTGTCAGCCACGCGACAGCGATCACTGAAAATACGAAAATTTTCGTCTCGAGTTTTGGAAAATGAATCGCCAGTAAAATCGCCACGATCACGTCAACAAAAAAATGCGCGACAAATCCGATCGCGCCGACGATGTTGACCAATCCGCCTTCCTGCAAATTTTGGAGCAGCGAGTGCCGCACGCCTGCTTCGGGGAAAAAATGAACGCACAGCGCAACGATCGCCAGCACGTGCGGAATTCCAACCTGATGATGACAGTGCTCGTGACTGCACGGAATCCATTTTTTGAGCGCCGGACGGTGCCAAATCCAGACGAACAAAATCAGCAGCAAAATTCCGATTCCTGTTTCAACACTGAAAAAATGTGCCAGCAACTCGGACGCGTGTTTGTGCGCCGGCGCGCCGTTTTCAAAAAGAGTGCTGACTCCGTGTCCCGCCAAATGCATCACGAGAAACGCGAACGCCGGCAGTGCGACAATTTCGAACCAAAACCGAATTCGCGAGAGAAATTTTTGCATTTTTGATCTCAGAAATTTTTAATTTTATTTTTTGGAAAACTCGCGCCGCGCAATTTCCAACTGCTCGATCGATCCGATGTCAAACCAGCGCCCGGAGGTTTGAAAACCAAAAACGGGAACCTGCGGAAAAAGCCACGCGAGAAAATCTCCCGCACGATCCGAATCAAAATTTGCAGTAAATTCGGCGAACCGCGGCAAATCCGCACGCGCGTAAAAATACACCCCGGTAGACGCGAGCGTCGAGGGCGGATTTTCTGGTTTTTCGAGAAAATCGGTGACGCGAAAATCTTCATCAACCGCAACAATTCCGTATAATTTTGCAAGATCGAAATTTTGGACATCGTGCAACGCAACCGTCGTGGCATTTTTTTTGACGGAAAACTCGGTAAATATTTCGAGTGAAAAATCGAACAAATTGTCGCCCGCCACGACCAAAATGTCGTCCGAAATTTGAAATTTTTCGATGACAAACTGGATGTCGCCGAGCGATCCGAGCCGCGTTTCGTTGGAAATTGTGCCGTCGTCGACGATCGTAATTTTTTTTGGGAAATCGAGCGTCGCCGCCCACGCAGAAAAATGTGGGAAAAATTTCGAATTTGTCACCACAAAAATTTCGTCCAAAATTTCGACCGATTTTAATTTTTCTAAAATGTGTTCCGCGATCGGTTTTTCCCCGATTCCGAGAAGCGGTTTTGGCGTGTCGAGCGTGATTGGGTGCAGCCGTGTCGCGTACCCCGCTGCGAGAATAATTGTTTTCATCGGTCGGAATCGTAGCATATTTTTGGAAAAAAGTGTTGCAATTTCAAAATCAGATCGTAGAAATTAGTGGAGACTCCAACGCAAAAAAAATGGACGAATCAATTTTCATCAAAAACTGCCAACGCGGAAACTTGGAAGATTTTTCACCGCTGTACGAAAAGTACGCGCAGAAAATATTTGCGTTTGTGCTGCACAAAACGTTCGATCGCGAAACAGCGGAAGATTTGACCAGCCAGATTTTTTTGAAAACGCTGGAAAAAATCGAAAGTTATAATTTTCAAAAATCTCAATTTTCAACCTGGCTGTACTCGATCGCGAGAAATTGCGTGATCGATCATTTTCGCACGCAGCATTTTGAAAAAAATATCGACGACATTTGGGATTTAAATTCTGGCGACGACGCGCGGAAATGCGCAGAAAAAAGTTTGAATTTTGAGTCGCTGCAAAAATCGATGAAAAAATTGAAACCCGCCCAGCGTGAAATTTTGACGATGCGTTTTTGGCAGGATCTTTCGTACGCGGAAATCGCAGAAATCACGGATCAATCGGAGGCGAACGTTCGGATGATCGTGTCGCGATCGGTGCGCGCGATGAAAAAAGATTTTTTGGCGTTTCTCCTCTTTTCTCTCATTTTTTAAATCATGAAAAAACCGTCCCCGCAATCGCTTGAAAAAATGCTCGATGAACTTTTTGAAATTATGCCCGAACTGAAAAAAAACAAATCCGACTGGAAAAATTTTATCGTGAAATTTATCGAATCTCGACCGAACGACAAAATCGATGCGAAATTTAAACGCGCGCTGCACGAAGAAATTTTGGGGAAAATCGCGCAACAAAAATCCGCAGAAAAACCGTCCCGCCGCAAAAATTTGTGGATCGGCTCGCTGTGGTTTCTCGGCGGAGCGGCGGTCACCGCCGTCGCGGTCGTTCCGATGCTGGACAGTCCGGAAATATTGGAAATGCAAAAAACCGAAACCGTCGCGGACGCGACGCCAATTTCGGCGAAAAATCCAGCAATTTTTTCGGGAGAATCGGAAGAAAATTTGGACGAAGTCGCCGCGGTTTCCCTGGAAAAAACCATGGAAAATCTGGCAGTCGTCAACATCGCGGAATCCGCGGACAACGCGTTTGGAACGGTGAAAAAAACCGCGAGCAACGCTGGAATTTCCTCGGACGCGGCGTACGGACGTGGCGGCGGAATGCGGATGGAAAGTTCGATCGCGCCAATGCCCGGACTCGGCGGACGCACAAATGTCGACTACATTTTTGACGGCGAACTGCCAGATTTCGCGGAGAAAATAAATGTTTTCAAAAAAATGTCCGACGCGACGGTTCGACCGTCGTTTAAAAATCAGATCGAAAAACTCGGAATGGGACGTGTCGATCTCACAACGTTTGAAAATCTGGAAATTCAAAACGTTTCACTCGCAGAAAATGTGGACGAACTTGGATTTTTTATGAACGTGGATTTCCAAACCGGATCGATCGACATCAACGCAAATTACGAACAATGGCATCCACCGTGTTTCGGCGAAGCTTGCTACCAACCGATTCCGATGTCAGAACTTCCCGAAGATCGCACAATAATTCGTTGGGCAGAAATATTTTTGGCGGAGCATAAAGTTTCCACGGAAAATTTCGGAAAACCGATCATTCAAAAATACTGGGAACACCTGAAAACATCGCCGCTGCCAGAATATGTGCCCGAAACGATGAGAGTGGTTTTTCCGTACTTGATCGGCGATGACACCGCGATCAGTCAGTGGGGCGAGCCATTTGGAATGAACGTCCAGGTCAATTTGAAAAAAGAACGCGGATCAGGATTATATCTCGCGAGTTTGAATTTACAGAGCAGCCGATACACTGCACTTTCGAACGAAGAAGTTCTGGAAATGGCAAAAACCGGCGGATCGGATGGCGTCCGGTACTCCAATCCGCAGAAAACAATCGAAATCAAACTCATCAATCCAGAAATCAAACTCACGCAGATCACGATCTGGAACGACACGGGAAAAATGGTCGAATTTTTTGTACCAACGCTGATTTTTAAAACGGAAATACCCGAAAATACGCAATTTTATGTGCCGCAACAAATCGTCGTTCCGCTGGCAAAAGATTTATTTGCAAACTAAAACCTGACGAAAAAATTTACAGGCGCGATCTCATGATCGCGTCTTTTTTTTACCCGACGAAATCCAAATAACATTTTTCGCAGAAAATCCGTTCCGGGGAATCTGGCGAAAACGGTGAGGAAATTTCCGCGGCGCACGCGTCACATTTTCGCGAGAAAAGTTTCCACAACGGCAATTTTTTTCGGCGATTTTCGTGTCGCGCGCGCGGACAAATTCGCGGAATCGGAAGTTTCATTTTTCGGTAAAAATTCAATTCCTGTTTTTCAAGTTTAAATTTTTTGTGGGAAATTTCGCAGACCAAAATTTTTTTCAACCAATCGTCATCAATTTTTGAAATGTGATCTGGAATTTCCTGACCCGCGGTTTTTGAAATTTCTGGATCGTCGCGCCATTTCCATCCGCGGGACGAAACGTCCGATTTTGAAAGTGGAAAATGTTCGAACGCCTGCGTTTCGTTGTACGGAAACGGAGAAAATTTGATCGGGAAAAGTTCTCCCCATTCGCCGGTCTCCGTCATTTTGGAAATAATTTTTTCGCGGAGTTCGTGGTATTCCGATTCTGAAAATTGCTGGTTAAAAATGCAGAACTTTTTTCGTTTCAATCCCACACAGCCAAAACAATCTTCGCAGCTGTGGCAGTTGTCGCAGCAGGCGAGATTTTTACAATTCCAGCACCAGTTGGAAAAAACCACCATCCACGATCCGTCCGGCGTCACGCAATCGCAGCACCAGCTCGGTTTTCCCGTTTGGATGATGTCGTAGCTCCAAAGCGAGGAATCCACACGGTCGATAAATTTGGAATCCTGCGAATTAAAACTTTCGAATCCATTGAAATCTTTGCAGTGAAAAAGTTGGTCGCCGGTACAGTTTTCGCAGTGCAGGAGTTGCGCAAATTTACGTGGAAATTTTTGGGAAAATTGGGAAAAATATTGTTTCATATTTTCGACCTGCGCATGTGACCCGGAGTCAAATTTTTTGAGCTTTTCAAAATACTCTTCACGAGTGTGTGGCTCATTGAAAATATGAAATTCTTTTTGGCGCAGATTCACACACCCGAAACAATTTTTGCACCCTTTCAATTCCAAACCAAACCAGCAGTCCGAGCAGTTTTCGCAATTTTCGAGAAACGCGCTCGAGTACACGTGCTGGCAATTCAGCGATTCGTACACCAGCTCACATTTCAAATTAACCGACGTGCAATCCACCACATCTGTGCAATGATTGCAGTTGTCCGAGTACATCGAATCGCGAATAAACCACGATCCCGACACGAGAAAACAGTTTTTTCCGTTTGAAAAATCCTGGCAAAATTCACAATTTTCACTTTTGACGCTGTGATCGTTCATCGTCGCGATCTGCGGCACGACCGAGTACAGTTCGAAAAATTGAGGAAAAAAATCGCGCGAAAAATCAAAGTCCCGCCCAAAATCCAGTCCGTCCCACGCGTCCCCCCACCAGTGCGTATTTTTGAAAACTGGGAACGGAACCTCCGGCGGAAAAACGGACACGATCGACTGCCCGGTACCGTCGCATTTTCGGCGGTACAAATTGCGCTCGTTGCGCCACGCAAGTCGACGACGTCGCCGTTCCGTCGGGCACAAAGTTGGCGGCGGAACATTTATTTTTTTGTAAAATTCCAAATCCGCGTCCGTGATTTCAAATTCTTTTTTCGAAACGGTGCAGATTTTTTTCATCGATTTATTTTTGAAAGAAAACATTTTTCGCACAAAATCCGTTCCGGAGAATCTGGCGAAAATGGCGAAGAAATTTCAACGGCGCACTCGTCACATTTTCTCGGAAAAAGTTGGCGCGGATTTCGCAGTTTCATTCGAGATGCGTACCGGCAATCCGGACAAATTCGTGGAATCGGGAGTTTCATTTTTCGGTAAAAATCGAGCTCCATTTTCTGAAGTTTGTAATTTTTTGTGCACAAATCGCACGCCAAAACTTCGGACAAAATGTCGTCGGAAACATCAGAAATTTTTTCGGGAATTTTAAATCCTCCTAAATCCTCCTTTAAAAAGGAGGACTTTTTCGCCTCACTTTTGAGCGGGGAATTTCGGTCGCCCCATTTCCAGCCGCAGGACGAAACGTCCGATTTTGAGAGCGGAAAATATCCGTGCGCCACCGAATCATTGTACGGAAACGGCGAAATTTCGACCGGAAAAAATTGTCCCCACTCGCCGGTTTTTTGCATTTTGGAAATAATTTTCGCAACTTCTTTTTCGTACTCAGATTTTGAAAATTGACGGTTAAAAATGCAGAATTGTTTGTTGCGCAGTCCAACGCAGCCGAAACAATTTTTGGAATTGAAACACTGCTCGCAGTACCACAAATCCGTCGAGTGAAAAACGTACAGACAAAAATGACAGTTGAAAGTTTCGAGCGTCCCGAGCGCTTGGTACGACAGCTGCGGTTTCACGTACATATTTGAGCAGTCGAGCAAGTCTTTCGTTTGAAATCCCAACTGCACGTGCATGCAATCCTCCGAACCGTTCATGTCGAAACAGTCGTGACAGTTTTTTGAATTGGAATTGAAGAACTCAGCAGCAAGCTACTGAGATTCTTAAAACAATTTCGTTTGTGC
>JABGQW010000011.1:0-17978 GCA_018648585.1 bacterium
ACTCGCATTGCAATTACCACAAGAATGTTTCCGAGTACTATTTTTGTACGGAGAATGGTTTTCCACCACGTTTCATTTTTCCTGCAACAAAAAAAGAGGAAAAAGGTTGAAATTCGAAAATGTTGTATTTAAAATCCCAAGCCCAACACAATATGTTGTGTTTCCTTAAAAATAAAAAAATGAGTAATTTATCGGAATTTAAAATTACAAAACGTACGGGACAAATTGTTGAATTTGATCCAGAGTTGATTCGCGTTGCGATCAAAAAAGCCATTGTGGCGACGCCCGATCACGGGATTTCTGCGCTGCCGGAGTTTTCTCGGGAAATTACAGAAATTGTCGTGGAGGAGCTGTACGATTCATTTTTCGATCACGAAAAAATTCCCAGTGTCGAAGACATCCAGGATTTCGTTGAGCGGAATTTGGTCGAATCGGGGAATTTCTCCGTGGCGCGATCGTACATTTTGTACCGCGCAAAGCACGCACAAATACGGGCAGAACAACGAATTCTTGAGCTCGAAAAATTGGAAAAAAATCTCTTGCGTGTCACAAAGCGCAGCGGAAAAACTGAAAAATTTTCAACGGAAAAACTTCGAAAAACCTGGGAGCGAGCGGCGATTGGCCTCGAAGAAAAATGTCCGTTCGACGAATTGTTCGATATTTTCAAAATCACGCTGACCGATGGAATCGAAACGAAAAATATTTTGAAACAACTGCGAAAATCTGCGATCGACCTGGTCACGGTTGAAAATATTAACTGGCAAATTGTTGCGGGGCGGTTGTACTCGCTTGAATTTTTTGGCGAAGTGGCGCGAAATCGAGGAATCTCGTTCGACGAAATTTACACTTCTGACGCGTGGTTTTCGCATTTTAAAAATTATTGCGAGCAAGATTTGTATTCAAATAAATTTGCCGATGCGTACTCCGACGAACAGATTTTGGCAGCAGGAAAATGGCTCGATCGCGATCGCGATTTCACGTATATTTATTCGACGATGTTGGCGTTTGATCGGCGGTACCTTTTGAATCCGAATAAAATTCTCCACGAACTTCCGCAGGAAATGTATTTGGCTGTGGC
Organism: bacterium; assembly: GCA_018648585.1. Taxonomy (GTDB): domain Bacteria; phylum Patescibacteriota; class Gracilibacteria; order UBA4473; family UBA4473; genus JABGQW01. The sequence continues at coordinate 1,079 of JABGQW010000011.1, forward strand.
ACTTTTTCTCGCGATTCCGGAAAAACCAGAAAACCGGATGGAGGTCGCGCGCAAAATTTACGAAGTCTGTTCAAAACAAGAATTGTCGCTTCCCACGCCGACACTTTTGAACGCGCGCACGCAGTTTCACCAACTTTCAAGTTGTTTCAAATTAAATGTCGATGACGACCTGCGATCGATTTATCACTCGATCGAAAATATGGCGCAGATTTCAAAATTCGGCGGCGGCGTCGGCGTGTACCTCGGACACGTTCGGTCAAAAGGTTCGGCGATCCGTGGAGTCAAAGGTTCGTCCGGCGGCGTGATTCCGTGGACGCGCGTGATCAACGACACGGCGACGGCGGTCAATCAGCTCGGCTCGCGGCTCGGCGCGATTTCGCCCACGCTGGATATTTGGCATCGCGACATCAACGATTTTCTCAATCTCCAAACCGAATCCGGCGATATTCGCTCAAAAGCGTTCGATGTTTTTCCGGCGGTTTCGGTGCCCGACATTTTTATGCGCCGCGTCAAAGCTGGCGCGGAGTGGACGCTTTTTGATCCGCACGAAGTTTTCAAAATTACCGGACAAAAAATGGAAAATTTGTTCGACATCGATTTTGAAAAATTTTACGAAAAATGTGAAATCGACGATCGGCTCCAACTTCGAGAAAAAATTTCGGCGAAAGATTTGATGAAAGAAATGTTGAAAACAGCGGTGGAAACAGGGATGCCGTACGTTTTTTTCCGCGACACGGTCAATCGTGTCAATCCCAACAAACATGTCGGAAATGTGTACTCGACGCAACTTTGCACGGAAATTTGCCAAAACACATCCGAATCGAAATTTGTTGAAGAAGTTTTTGAAAATGAAAAAGTGCAGATTCGGTACGAACCGGGAGACACGGTGGTCTGCAATCTCGCGTCGATCAACGTTTCAAAAGTGAACACCGACGCCAAAATCAAAGAAGTTTTTCCGGTTGCGATGCGGGTTTTGGACAACGTGATTTCGCTCAATTTTTATCCGATCCGCGAATCAGAACTCACCGCCAAAAAATATCGTCCCGTCGGGCTCGGCTTTATGGGGCTCGCAGAACATCTGGCGTGCAGCGGGATTTCGTACGATTCTTCCAACGCGCGAGAACATGTCGACGAACTTTTTGAAAAATTTGCGTTCGCGACACTCGACGCTTCCGAAAAACTTTCCGAAGAACGTGGGCAGTACGAACTTTTTCCTGGGAGCGAGTGGTCAAAAGGACTCCTCTTTGGTCGTGACGAAAAATGGTACACCGAAAATGCGAAAACCGATCGTGACTGGTCCGGGTTGATTTCAAAAATCAAAAAAAATGGATTGAGGTTTGGTTACCATCTCGCGCCAGCGCCCAACACTTCTACTTCCGGGGTAGTAGGCACCACTGCGGGGCTGCTGCCCGTGTACAAAAAATTCTTTGTCGAAACGAACGTGATTGCACCGACGGTGACGGTTGCGCCAAATTTGTCGCAGCAGAATTTTTGGCACTACAAAGAATATCAAAATCTCGATATGAAAGACGTGATCGATCTGATGGCGCGCGTGTACAAATGGGTCGATCAGTCAGTTTCATTTGAGTGGATGATGAATCCAGAACAAACTTCACCCGCTGACCTTTTCTCTTGGTACATACGTGCATGGGAATCGGGCATCAAGACAGTCTACTACCTGCGATCGATGTCCGGCGACGCCAACGCCGTCTGCGAAAGTTGCAGCGGATAAAATAATTTGTAATCTCTTTTTGTCATGGATAAAAATAAAATTTTCAACGCTACCGGTGACGATTCCCTCGAAAATCGCACGATTATAAAAGGAAACACAACTGGGCTTTTTAATCTCAACGCGGTCAAATACCCGTGGGCAAAATCAATGTATCAGTTGATGATTGGGAACTTTTGGGTGCCAGAAAAAGTCTCAGGACTCGGCGATGATGCGATCATGTATAAACAAAGTTTGACCGACGCAGAACGCCGTGGGTACAAAGGGATCATTTCGTTTCTGACATTTCTCGACAGTCTGCAAACAGTGAATCTTCCGAATTTTTCTGAGTATATCACCAGTCCTGAGGTCAATTTGATTTTGGCGATTCAGAGTTTTCAGGAGGCGATCCATTCGCAGAGTTACGGAACCATTTTGGAAACAGTCGTCGAGGCGCGGGAGCGGGACGAAATTTATTATTTTTGGCGCAACGACAAAACGCTGCTTGAGCGCAACGAGTACATCGGAAAACTGTACCAAACGTTTATTGATGATCCGAGTGATCAAAACTTTTTCCGAGCGCTGGTTGCCAATTATCTTTTGGAAGGTTTGTATTTTTACAACGGATTCGCATTTTTTGACACGCTGGTCTACAACCAAAAAATGATCGCCACCGGGCGGATGATCAATTATATTCGGCGCGACGAACTTTCGCACGTCGTACTTTTTGCCAATATCATGAAAGAAATTCGCCGTGAATTTCCCGAAATGTTTGACGAATCCGAGTTGCGAAAAATGTTTCGTGAGGCAGTGGATCAAGAAATCAAGTGGACAAACCATATCGTCGGAAATGACATTCCTGGGATTTCAAAAGAATCAACGGCCCAATACACCAAATTTCTTGCGAATGAGCGTCTGCGGATCCTCAAGCTCGATCCGGAGTATCCTGAGATCACCAAAAGTCCGTACAAACATCTCGAGGCAATGGCAGACAATAATTCTGAAAAAACAAACTTTTTCGAATCCACGGTGGTCAACTACACGCAGTCGAGCTCGATGAAGGGGAGTTGGGATTTTTAAAACTCACACACCAGTACGCACTGCATCGTGCACATCATTGCTTCTGGATCGTTGCGGCATGCTGAGGCGCATTCGTTGAATTTACCCATTTCCTGTTCGCACCAGTCGCGGCCGACGTTTTCACACTCATTGTGATTTGCCAGCCAGTTTCCACCAGAAGAGGTGCAGATCTCGCTGTGATCGATGACGACATCTTCTGTTCCCGCCAAAAATGGGGGAGCAAGAATCGCGTTTAAATCTGTGAATGGAATCTTAACGATCTGCGGTCCGGCTGCGTACGGAGCGACTTGGTACGGTTCAACATTCAAAACTAGATTTTCGCCGTCCAAAGTAAAATCTTCGTAATTTTTCGCATCCTCACCCGTGCCGCGCTCCAGCCAGTCTGGATCGACCATTTCGCCGAGGGATTCGGTGATCATTGTTTTTGCGATTGGGGCAATTACCGTGTACGGATTATGTTCCGTCTGAAACAGCGAATGAAATTTCAAAACCTCTCCTGAGTCGCGGTATGTCCAAGTTTCAAAATGCGTATTCGGGTGTGCGCCGCCAGCATATTCATCAACTGTCAGCAATAGCGAATGTGTCCCTGCCACAGAATCAAAAATTTCTCCGTCGATTAAAAGACTCGCGCGCATTTCTCTACCGGCCATGACGAGTTCCTGATGGACGACGTTGAGTTCCTGAATTTTTTTCGTAATGAGTGCTTGCACTTCTGCGTCGACGGTTTCATTTCCAGTTTTGGGGACGTTGATCTCTGAAATTAAACCGTTCGTGTGTTCGTCGGGAACTGGGACACTCGCACCAAAATTAGGATCAGCAACTGTTTTATCGACGATATTTTCGATTGGGGGATTTATTGGCGGTTCCTTAATTTCCTGAGAAATGTTTTCCTCGCATCCGACAATCAAAATTGCGGATGAAAAGAGAGCGAAACCGAGAAGTATTTTTTTCATGTTTTTTTGAAATGTACTTTGATTTGTACGGAGTGGGGGAGATTTTGCAACAAAAAACACTTTGACAGATTCGATGTTTTTTCTACAATTCACGCGCTTTTTGGCGCCATCGTCTAGTGGTTAGGACTCAGGATTCTCATTCCTGCAACAGGGGTTCGATTCCCCTTGGCGCTACCACGTCAGAATAAGCTTTGCTTGTTCTGTTTTTGTTTTACAACAAAAACTGTCACTGCGTCGCTATTCTTCCTTTCTCCGCGCAAAACACGCTGTGCGAATTTTGCTTGGAATTTTATTTGGAGAATGTACAAAAAATTTCACTGACAGTTTTGAAATGTGCGGACTATTTTTTCAATATCGTCAGTGGTGTGCGTGGCGCTGATCTGGATGCGGATTTCGTCTCGTCCTTTTGGGACGACGGGATACGAAATATTGGTCACCAAAATGCCGTGATCATAAAAACCATCGACGAGTTTTTTTGTTTTTTGAGTGTCTCCGATCAGCACGGGTTGGATCGGATGCGTACTGGGTGCTGCGAGAGAAAAAGAAGATTGCTTCAGTTTTTCCTGGAAATATTCGGTGTTGGCGCGGGAAGATTCGAGCAGTTTTTTTCCTTCGGGTGAATCGACAATATTTATCGCAGCGAGTGCTGCTCCCGCGGATCCAGGCGAAATATTATTCGAATAAATGTACGTGGCGCTCGATTCGCGGAGATAATCGATGATGGTTTGGTCTGCGACGATGTATCCGCCATCGCTGCCGAGAGCTTTTCCGAGGGTTCCCACCAAAACATCAGCTTGCGTATCAAAAATTTCTTCTGTTCCGCGTCCGGTTTTTCCGCTGATTCCGACTCCATGACAGTCGTCGACCATGAGCGTTATGCCTAGCGGATACAAATGTTGGCACTGATCGATGACCTCACGAATTTCTTTCAAATTTTGCAGTTCGCCCAACATACTAAAAACGCCGTCTGTGACGACAATAACGCGTTCGCGTGTGCCGGAGCTTTCTTCGAGAATATTTTTCAAATCGTCCGCATCTAGATGCGAAAATATTTTTCGTTGTTCTTTTGGTAAATTTGCGAGTCGGATTCCGTCGATGATGCTGCGATGATTGAGTTCATCCGAAATCACGAGGACGTCACTGGTGACGAGTGCGTCGCGGGAGATTCCTTTGCACAGGCAGTATAATGCCGCCAAATTGGCAGCGAATCCGCTGGAAAAAATCATAGCGTCATCTCGTCCGTGGAATTGAGCGAGTCGTTTTTCGAGATCTCGATAAATCTTCAACGACCCAGAAATAAAACGAACCGCACCGGGGCCGGCACCGTATTTTTCACTTGCTTCGATTTCACTTTTTTTGACAATCGGATGATGCCGCAGTCCCAGATAATCGTTGGAATTGGCAATCAAAAAAGGTTTGCCGTCGATGATGGCATGCGGATTTTTTTCATCTCCAAATTTTTCAATAATATTTTCCTGTCTTTTTGCGATTCCCAGTGAATCAATTCGCTCTGTTTCGCGTTTCAACAGCTTAAGAAAATGGGTGTGATTTGTTGTCATTTTTTCAAAAAGATTTCCATTCCTTGATACTGGGGAATTCTGAATTTTTCAACTTTAAATTTCCTAGAAATAAAATTTAGAGACATAGCGAAAGACCCCCTTCATTCGAAGGGGGCTTCCTTTTTTAAGTGAGTGAAAAAAATTAATTAATAAATCAAAGATAAAATCCATGAAAGAAGATTAAATTTAATTATTAATGGCAAGACAATAATCGTTGTCATGGCCATGAGTTTCATTGCGACATTGATAGAGGGGCCAGTGGTGTCTTTAAATGGATCACCAACGGTATCACCTGCAACAAGGGCATCTTTTTTCTTTTTAATGATTTCTAATGCATTAAGGTCAGATGCAACCTTTTTGTATTCTTTGTCGTTTTCGTATTCTTCTACTATCTCAGGATTTTTAATAGCAAATTTTTGTGCTGTATCGATAAGCAGTTTTCGTAAACTCTTGATGTCATCTTCCAAATCAGGATGGTTTTTATCTAAGAATTCTTCGAATGCTTTTTTAGAATTATCCAAAAGCCCACCAGTGTTATTTAGAAGAAGAGCAAGTGGGTATCCCACAATGAGTGATCCAAATAGTGCGCCTCCCATTCCAGTAAATCCTAAAATGAGGCCAATTAGAGTTGTCATTCCTGTGATTAATACAACAGGAAATTTCATTCCTTGGTGTGCTTCTTTATTTGCAACAAGAACACATTCATCATAATCAGGGTCGACAGTTCCCTCTTTCAATCCAGGAATTTCACGGATCTGTCTTTTTATTTCCTTCATCATTTCTTGAGCAGCTTTCCCAACAGATTCCAGAGTGTTCCCTGAAAATAAAAATATAATTGCTGCACCTAAAATTGCTCCAACGATAAATATGGGATTTCCAATGTTTAATCCATAGGCCTGAATTAGTTCATTGAACATATTAAAAGAAATTTCCACAGCATACGTTCCGTCAAATAAGTCAGGAGCGATTTCGTGATAGAAAGTGTAGTCTCCTTGGGTAAAGGTTCCACCATTTTGCGTTGCCAATCTTGAGATAGATAATCCGAGTTCCATCAATGTTACAAAAATCAACACCAACAAGGTAAGCCCGGCAGAAAGGATGGAAAATCCTTTTCCAATAGCAGCGGTAGTGTTTCCCATAGAGTCAAGTGCATCTGTGACTTTACGAATCTTTTTTAATCCAGCCAATTCAACAATCCCACCAGCATTATCTACGATGGGACCAAATACGTCCGTGGCCAATGTGATTCCTAAATTTGATAAAGTTGCTACTGCCGCTATGGATATTCCAAACAAGCCAAGCAGTATAGACTCATAACCTCCAGAAAAGTAGAAAGATGAAATCATCGCTACCCCAAGCACAATACTTGGTAAAAAGGTAGACTTAAACCCTTCAGCCATTGCTGCAATAGTATTCGTAGAAGATCCATAATCACTCGCGGTCAAAACATTTTTTACTGCCTTTCCTCCATGTGCGGTTGATGTACTTCTCTCAGTTAATTGTCCAATTAGAAATCCTGCGATTGCACCTATACACACAGAGATCAAAAGACCAAGTGTTATCCAGTTCATAAAATAGAGCCCGGTGGCACCTATTACAACAAAGATAGAGCTTATTCCAGTTCCTCTTAAAAAAGATTTCAAGAGCTCTTCTTGATTAGCATTACTTTTTGCTTTAATGAAGAAAATTGAAACGATGGAAGAAAGTGTTCCAATCGCAACAAGAACGATAGGGGATAGGATCAAGTTCATTGGATTAATTCCAAGGTCACTTGCAATGATCCACGGAATCATAGCTCCTAATACGGTAGCACCTAATACGATTCCAGCAAGGCTTTCAAATAAATCAGAAACCATTCCTTTTTGATCACCTGCATTGTCACCGACTGCATCGGCAATAACTCCAGGGTTTCTTGGATCATCTTCACGTAGGCCTTGTTCGCTTTTTCCCCATAGGTCAGATCCCATATCAGCAGATTTTGTAAAAATACCACCGCCCACACGAGAATATAGAGCTTGAATTGTAGCGCCTATACCAAATGTCATCATTGTAAGTGAGATTTCAGCATACTTTTCAAAAACAGTGGTTCCTTCGTGTACTAGCGTAAGTCCCCAAAAAATGAGGCCATTTTCCATGTTTGCGGCAGTATAGACAACAGAGTCTAAGAAATTAAACCAGCCAAAAATATCAGCAAGAATAAATCCAGTTACCATTAATCCAGTTACTGCACCAGCTTTAATTGCTACATTGAGTGCTGCAGATAAAGATTTTTGTGCTGCATTGGCAGTTCTTCCTCCGGCTTTTGTAGCAACTTTCATTCCGAGATACCCACAAAGACCAGAAAAGAATCCACCGGTTAAAAATGCAACAGGTACAAATGCATTTTGTAGTTTTAAATAAGCCAAGATCATTAATAAAATAAAGATGCCTACAAATGTTTTGGCGACAGTACTATATTCTGCCTTCAAATAAGTGTCTGCGGTTCTTTGTATTCGATGTGCCCATTTTTTAATTTCTGAGCTACCTTCCTCTTGGTTCAAAAGCCAATTATAAAGAAGACCTGCAGTAAGCAGTGCTAAAAAAGAAGCAATTGGTACTGACCAATATACTCCATCTGAAAATAAGTGTTCCATAGTTATTCATTTTTAGTTTGATTATTTCTATTATTTAAATAAACCTGAAGCATTGCTCCAGGACTGCCCCGATTAGGGCTTCTTGTTTGATTCATACGTTTGCCTCCTTTTAGTTTTAAATTATTTTTACTTATTTTAGTTATTTATAATGTTTTATTTAATTTTTTTCACCGTGTTTAAAAAAGTATGGAACCACGTCTTTTTTTGAATTTCAAAAAAATAACGAGATTCACTCGTTTTTTTACGACGGCAAAAACCGTACTGTAAAAGAACTTGTGAAGTTATAAAACAAGTGATCGCCATGGTCAACTGAATTCGAAACATTTTTTTGAAAAAGTCGAATTCTTTTGACAAGTGATCAACTCTGGATTAGAAAAGTCTCTGTAGAGTTTTTTCGCTTGAAAAAAGCTCTCGTTCTTTCACAATAAAATAAATCAATCGGTTATCGAAGTCGGAACGTTGGCATGGGGAACAGCGTCCCGATTTCGATATGCATTCATTAACTAAAAATAGCGAATTATGGAGAATTTTTGGAGTAGCGAAAAGATGACATTTGTGATTAGAAGATGTCTTTTTATGACATCCTTTGCCGTGGCATTAATGTTTATATTGGCAAAAGGATTACCTATGATTTTAGGTTAGTGCGAGGTTTATTAACTAGGTGAAAGCCGGAGGGAATGTGATGTGTATTCGTTGCATTCCCTTTTATTTTTTGTATATTTCAGTCGATGATCATAGCAGGAATCGACGAAGCCGGACGAGGGGCCCTGGCAGGGCCAGTGGTGGCCGCAGCAGTGGTGTTGCCCGATCTTTTTCCACGAGACACGTTGGATGATTCAAAAAAACTTTCGGATAAAAAACGTCGTACAGCATGCGATTTGATTCGTCGAAGTTGTGATTGGGGAGTTGGGATTGTCCCGGCGGAAGAAGTCGATGAAATCGGAATCAAACGCGCCACGCGAAAAGCGATGTGGGAAGCGATTCAGCAGCTCCGATTTCGTCCTGAAAAATTACAGGTGGACGGACGCGACGGGTTTTTGTTCCCGATTCCGTCGGAGGATTTTGTGCACGGAGATGTTCATATTTCAGAAATTTCTGCTGCGTCGATCGTGGCAAAAGTTGTGCGCGATGATTTGATGATTGATTTTGGGCGGCAGTTTCCCGCGTTCGATTTTGTTCGAAATAAAGGGTACGGCAGCGAGTTTCACCTGCGACTTTTGGAGCAGCGAAAATTTACGCCCGAGCACCGCAAAACCTACGAACCGCTTCGCACGCATCTGGTGCAGCCGCGACTTTTTTCAGATTTTTAAAAAAACAAAATTGCGCTCGCGATTTTTCAAGATTTTTTTATCGTGATCCGCTGAGTATTTTTTATCGTCGTTGTCCAAAACTGCGTCGTCGATTATTTCCAGAAAATTGTGAACGTCGGTGCTGTGGTTTTCTTGAAGATTTTGGCGTCATTCCCAGCGGCGCAACTTTCATGTGAAATGGATGTTCGTCGATCACGGGGATTTTTTTGTCGATCAATTTGTGAATATCGCGGAGATATTTTTGTTCGTCTCGATCGCAAAAAGACAGCGCAATTCCGCTTTTTTCCGCGCGCCCGGTTCGTCCGATTCGGTGGATGTAGGTTTCTGGTTCGTTGGGAATTTCAAAATTAATCACGTGCGAAAGTTCGTTGATGTCGATTCCGCGGGCAGCGATGTCAGTTGCGACAAGCACGCGCGTTTTTTTGTCTTTGAAATTTTTCAACGCTTTTTGTCGCGCATTTTGTGATTTATTTCCGTGGATCGCCTCGGCGTTGACACCGGATTGATTGATAAATTTTGTAATTTTATCGGCTCCGTGTTTTGTTCGCACAAAAATTAACGCAGACGGAATTTCGTCATTTTTCAAAACGTGCGTCAACAGCGATTTTTTGTCTCCTTTTTCCACCATGTACAGGTGCTGCGTGACCGTGTCGGCCGTCGAAGAAACTGGAGAAATTTCGATTCGTTCCGGATTTGTCAGAAGTTTTTCCGCGAGATTCGTGATGACGGGCGGCATCGTCGCTGAAAAAAACAGCGTTTGTCGTCGCGGGGGAAGTTTGGCGATTATTTTTTTCACGTCGTGAATAAATCCCATGTCGAGCATTCGGTCCGCTTCGTCGAGCGTGAAAATTTTCAAATCGCTCAAATTTACAAATCCCGGATTCATCAAATCCAACAATCGTCCGGGCGTTGCCACCAAAATATCGACACCCGCTTTGAGTTTTCGAACTTGTGCGTGCTGCCTGACGCCGCCAAAAATAACCGTGTGGCGGAGATTTGTTCCTTTTCCGTACGCCGCAAAACTTTCATCAATTTGAATCGCGAGTTCGCGAGTGGGAGTGATGATCAGTGTTTTTATGCCTTTTGGCCAGCGTCCGATTTTTCGATTTTCGTGTAAAATTTGCAAAATGGGCATCGCGAATGCAGCGGTTTTTCCCGTTCCAGTTTGCGCGCATCCGAGCAAATCGCGTCCCTGTAGAATTATTGGAATTGCTTGTGCCTGAATTGGCGTGGGCGCAGTGTATCCCTTGGTTTTGATTGCCAGAAGAATTGGAGTGATGAGATTGAGATTTTCGAATGTCATGAGAGAAACTTTTTTCGCGTTCAAATCGACGCGGGGCGGAGAGTAGCGTGTCTCGAAAAAAAAAGCTATTTTATTTTTTTAAAACAATTTTTCTAAAAAGACAAGTAGTGGTTTCTTGTAGATTTTATGCGTGTTTTCAAAAAAATGAGACAGGAAATTTTCTTTTCGCTACACTGCCCGAGATGGAATTTAAATTTTCTGCAGCAGCACAGCGTGCGATTGAGTTGATCGACAATCCGAACAAAAATTTATTTATCACCGGAAAAGCTGGAACGGGAAAATCGACGCTGCTGGAGCACGTTCGCACGAACGCGAACAAAAAAATGATCGTGCTCGCGCCCACGGGCGTGGCGGCGATCAACGTGCGCGGGGAGACGATTCATTCTTTTTTCAAACTCAAACCGGGATTCGAGCGCGACGAGGCGACAAACATGCGGATTGACGACAAAAAACGAAAAATGTACACCACGATCAAAACCATTTTGATCGATGAAATCTCGATGGTGCGTGCAGATTTACTCGATGCGGTGGATATTTTTCTTCGACGAGTCAGGAGAAATGACGAACCGTTTGGCGGCGTGCAGATGATTTTTTTCGGCGATTTGTTTCAGCTCCCGCCGGTCGTCACCAGCACCGATCGGGCAAAATTTTATTCAGAATATTCGTCGCCGTATTTTTTTTCCGCAGACGTTTTTCAATCTCGAAATTTGTTGATCGAACCGTTTCATCTCGAACGAATTGAGCTGGATGAAATTTATCGCCAAACCGATGAAAATTTTATCGATGTTTTGAACGCCGTGCGAAATAATTCAATGGAGCAGAAACATTTGGATATTCTGAATTCCCGAGTGGATGAGGAATTCGTTCCCCAAGAAGATTTATCGTATATTCATCTCGTGACGACGAACGCGACGGCAAATGAAATAAATTTACAAAAACTGGCGCAGATCGGAAAACCAGAAATAAATTTCGATGCAAAAAAGACGGGGAAAATTGCGAAAAATTTGCAGCCAAATGATCCACAAATTGTCGTAAAAGTGGGGGCGCAGGTGATGTTTATTCAGAACGATTCCAAACGTCGCTGGGTCAACGGAACGCTCGGCGTGGTGCGGAGTTGTGTGGATCGATACAACGAAGAAACGGATAAAATGGAAACGATTTTGCTCGTAAAAATACACGACGGTGATTTGGTCGAGGTTTTGCCGCACAAATGGGAAATTTCAAAATACAAATTTCAAAACGGAAACTTTGTTCGGGAACAAATCGGCTCGTTCAGCCAAATGCCGCTCAAGCTCGCGTGGGCGATCACGATTCACAAAAGTCAGGGAAAATCGTTCGACAACGTGGTGATCGATTTGGGGTGGGGAAGTTTCGCGCACGGGCAAACGTACGTTGCGCTGAGTCGGTGCACGAGTTTGTCGGGATTGGTTTTGAAAAAAAATCTCAAACCATCGGACGTGATTGTGGACGCGTGCGTGCAACAGTTTGCCGACGGAGAAATTTAATTTCAAATGAAATATTTTGCTGTTCAGTTTTGATTTTTTTCAATAATATTATTCAGAATGTTGTTCTGCAAAAATATTACAAAATCATTTGGGGCGCAGCTTTTATTTTCCGCTGCAGATTTCCAGCTCAATTCTGGCGAACGCCTGGGAATGGTCGGGCGGAACGGAGTGGGAAAATCAACGCTGTTTCGCGTGATTTTGGGCGAAGACACGATCGATGACGGTGAAATTTCTTTTCCAGAAAATTATAAAATCGGCGCGCTCGATCAACATTTGGTTTTTTCCCAAAAAACAATTCTCGACGAAGTGGCGCAGAGTTTGCCGGCAGAACAAAAACACGATCGCTGGAAAGCCGAAAAACTTTTGTCGGGATTGGGATTTTCCGTGGCGGATTTTTCAAAATCGCCAGACACGTTTTCCGGTGGATTTCAGATTCGGGTAAAATTGGCAGAATTGTTGCTCTCCGAACCGAATTTGTTGCTGCTCGATGAACCGACAAATTATTTGGACATCGTGGCGATTCGGTGGCTGGAACGGTTTTTGCGATCGTGGAAAAACGAGATTATTTGCATTTCGCACGATCAATCTTTTCTCGAAAAAATTAGTACGCACACGCTCGCCGTGCACCGGAAAAAATTCAAAAAAATAAAAGGATCGCCGGCACACTGTTTCCAACAAATTCAAAAAGAAGAAGAACTCCACGAGCGGACGCGCGCAAATCAGGAAAAAGAAGAACAGAAACAAAAGAAATTTATTCGCGAGTTTCGGGCGGGCGCGCGGTCGGCGGGACTTGTGCAGTCGCGGATCAAAATGCTCGAAAAACGGAAATCACTTGATGCACTTTCTTCGTTGGCGCCGATTCGATTTCAGTTTGCGGCGTCCAGTTTTACCGGCGCAAAAATTGTTGATGCGCACAATATTTCGTTCGGGTACGAGCGCGACACGGATCTTTTGAAAAATCTCAATTTTGAAATTTTGCCCGGAGAAAGAATTGGAATCGTTGGCGCGAACGGAAAAGGAAAATCAACACTTTTGAAAATTTTGAATGCGGAATTTCCACTCAAAACCGGAACGCTCAAAGTTCACCAAAATGCGGAAATCGGGTACATGGGACAATCCAACATCGAGCGGCTCGATCCGACAAAAAATATTCTGGAAGAATTTCAATCAGTTCCCGGAATCAGCGAACAAATGGCGCGAAATGTTGCGGGAAATTTACTTTTTTCGGACAGTCTCGCGTACAAACAGATAAAAATTTTATCCGGCGGAGAAAAAGCGCGCGTGAATTTGGGGAAAATATTTCTGACGCCGGTCAATTTTCTCCTGCTCGACGAGCCGACAAATCATCTGGATTACGAGTCGATCGAATCTTTTATTTCTGCGGCACAAAAGTTTCCGGGAGCGATGATTTTTGTTTCGCACAACGAATCTTTTCTCCGGACGGTGGCGCAAAAACTTATCGTTTTTGATGGCGATTCGGTCTTTTTTTATCCGCACAATTACGAAACATTTCTCCAGGAAAAAGGATTTCAATCAGAACAAGAACCAGACGCAAATTCTGTATCGCCAGTAATTTCCAAAAATCACAAAAATTTGCGTGAAAATAAAAAAGAACGCGATCGACTTTTACGACCGCTCAAACGGAAATTTGAAAAAATCGAAGAAAAAATTTTACAACTGGAAGATTCTCAAAAGAAAAATGTCGAACAATTCAAAATCGCCGAGAGGCAGGGAAATCGATTAAAAATGGACACGCTGGGAATTCAGTACCAAAATTTCCACCAAAAACTGGAAACATGCTGGGAAGAATGGAACGCGGTCGCGGAAGAACTTCAGAAAATAGAAGATTTGATTTCTTCAGGATTCGAATAAATTTAAAAAAATCAGGACGAGGCTGATGTTTCTAAAATTAGCGAAGGATTCAGCTCTATTTTCAAAAACTCCAGTCGAAAGTCATCTGAGCATCACTGTCAGTGTTGTATTGATTCGAGTAAGGAGAGTAAGTTGTAATAGCAACAGAGTCATCTGTGAAGTTCAAGAAGAGTAGATAACTTCCCTCAGTCAAAGAAGAATAAGATTGATAATTGGTTAATATTTGATGCACTGGGCTACCATCCGCGTGAGTTGATTCTCTTGTGGCGGCTCCGTCTGTAGTAGTACTATCGTGCCCAGAGATGACAAAGGCTACATTGTTATTTGGATACACTAACTTTGTCCACAAATCATCGCCGTCATTTACGTCCTCTCCCAATCCATAACCATTACTTGCGGCGTGGTTCATTCCGTCTGAAAGCAAGTCTCCATCGATGTTGATATATGCATGAGTTAGGATCATAACTTTCTTATCTGAATTGGCTTGAATCACTCCATTTGCCCACGCGACTACTGCGTCTCGGGGACCAAACTCAAGTGACATTATCAACAATTGCTCATCTCCTACATCCAAAATGTGGTAGGTGTTATCACTATTTCCATCATAAGCGCCACCATAACTTGACATACCGCTAAATGTTGAAAGTGGGAAATAGCTGTTCAGCATGGTGTTATTCCTTGGGTCATTTTTTGCGTAATCATGATTACCAGGAAGTGTGGAGTAGTTGATCCCTGCGGCTCCGAGTTGCCCCAGTTCATCTTGTATGAATTCCCACTCGGTTAAATCTTCATCCCATTCTGCAACTATATCTCCCACATGACCAACAAAACGGATGTCCTCGGTGTTTTTATTGTCTATCAACCAATTAATATTACTGGTGATGGCTGACCGTTTCCAGTTAACGAGACTTTGTGTGTCTGGAAAGATGGCGACATTAAAATCTATGTCCCAAATGGCGTAAAGGGTGATATCTGACTCATCCATGGTAATGGTCTCTCCCACTTGATATGTTATACCACTTCCATCTGCAGCAGTGTTCCAACTCTCAATGGTGCGTCCGTCCTTTACCAAATTTTCGGCATTCAGTATCGTCACGTCACTATCTGTTTCGTAGTCATTACTATCAATGGGCACGGTTCCTCCGGTATTCCCATTTCCATCGTAGGTGATATGATATGTTCCAGATTCTTCTTCTACCGTTTCTGCTGCTCCAATGCGACGTATTGCTCGCGTTCGATAATATGCAGTTTTGTTCCTGGTCTCAGGAGTATCGGGATTTCCACTAAATGTTCTTCGGATGGCTTGTGTGGCATCTACTTCAGATGAGCTCCAATACCCATTCTCTACAAACCCGCCCACTCCTTCCAGATGCAAATTCATATACATCAATCCTAATTCGTCTTGTGAAGGCAAGAACCAATCGGAATATCCGTTAACTTCGTAATTGTATGCTAATCCAATTGCGCTGGTGTCAGAAGGAGCGGTGTCATCAACAATGGTGTTGGTATTGGAGAAACCAGTACCAATCGCTGTGTCTGTTCCTCCGATCAAGGTGGAAGTTTCACTCCACCATTTTTTGATCGTTCCCTGATCGACAGGAGCTGCCTCTAGGTATCTCCAGCCATCAGTTTCATAATTGGGATTGACGTAGAAAATAAACCCACCAGCGGGGCCTGTGTCCCTCAACGCATACTCACTCACAGTAAACCCATTCGCCAAATTTCCACTTTCTGTATCAGGATTTGTTACTACAACATTCCAATCTCCGACAGCGGTCAATATTATATCACACAATCCTCCTGTGATGGAAGTACTATCAACAACGGTAAATCCAGAACAGGTTACATCTGATTGTCCTGTTTTAGTCAGCTTCACTGTGGCACCGGAAACAAATCCTGTTCCAGCAATGGTCAGGGGATCAGGGCTCGCTCCAGTATTTGGATTGATTGTTGTCACTGTTATGGGGGAACTGTCAGTGAATGTCTCTGCTAACGATCCATCAACTTGTCCCTTAAAAAATTTTTTAAGTATTATATCCCAATAATTTATTCCCCAGGTTGCCGTTTTTTCGGTGTTGATTGTATTAAGGTCATTAGTTGATCGTCGCGTAGTAGATGTATTTGGCGTTGTGGTTGTCGCGATAGTTTGTCCGATTGAGTAGGTTTTTGTGTCAGAATTCCAGTATAGCCGTCGTGGTTCGATTTGGTTTGAGCTTTTAAGTGTATCGAGTTCAGCCGTGGTTACCATTGATTCGGTTGGAGCCGTCAATATTTGTAACGTGTCTGTTGCAATAGCTTTTTTATATATCTTTAAATCAGTATCCCAATAGTTATACCCGATCGTAAGTCCATCAGTTGCCTCAAGTGTTAATAATTCGGAGGTACTTAATCGAGTTCCTATTGCGAAAGCATTTATTGAAAAAATGCTTAAAAGCGATACCAACAGAATAAAACTGTAAACTTTTTGAAAAGAAAAATTTATATACATTAATCCTTAAATTTATATTATTTTTTTTCACTTTAACGAATTTATCTATTTTTATAAAATTCTTAAAAAGGAATTTCATTCCTGTCTGGAAAAATATAAAAAGAGACTGCTATTTTTCGAATCCAACGGAGTTCAAATCTATGTTCATTTAATTTCAAAAAAACAGACACAAGGTCTGTATTTTTCAAATTGGCTGGGGCGGAGGGATTACTCACTTCGCTCGTGGCTGCGCATCGAACCCTGGATTTGGGTTCAAATTCTTCACAAATAAATTTAAAAAAATCGGGACGAGCCCGAGATTTCTAAAATTGGCTGGGGCGGAGGGATTCGAACCCCCGAATGCCGGAACCAAAATCCGGTGCCTTACCACTTGGCGACGCCCCATCGTCGGAATTTCCTCGGCCGTTCCATTTTTTTCAAAGAAAAAAAATTTCACGACTCCGGCAATTCCTCCTCTCCTCGCAAAACACATTTTAACTTTTGTTTTGG
>JABGQW010000011.1:18078-36906 GCA_018648585.1 bacterium
GAATTTTGCTCGGGGAAGTTTTTTTCAGAATTTCCTCGGCCGTTCCATTTTTTTCGAAGAAAAAAAGTTCCACGACTCCGGCAATTCCTCCTCTCCTCGCAAAACACATTTTAACTTTCGTTTTGGGAATTTTGCTCGGGGAAGTTTTTTTCAGAATTTCCTCGGCCGTTCCATTTTTTTCAAAGAAAAAAGTTTCACGACTCCGGGAATTTTGCTTGGTTTTTTTCGAAATTTCAAAAAGAGCGACTGGATTGTATTTTTTTCAAAACCGAAATCAAGTTTTTGACGCGTCGAATTTTTCGATCACGGTTTCCAAAACTTTCACGGCGTGTTCCATCACCGTGCGAAAGTTGTTTTCAAAATCGAGACAGGCGCTGTTGTCGGCTTTGTCCGACACGATTTTGATCGCGGCGCAGGGAATTTTGAATTTTCGTGCAGCGTGCGCCACCGCCGCGCATTCCATTTCACAAATTGTCCCGCCGCGAGCGGCGAGTTCGGATTTTTTTTCTGCAGAATGAATGAACTGATCGCCGGACAAAATTTTTCCCGGTTTCGTGTTTTCCACCTCAAAAAATTGCAGCGGCAGCGTTTCGTTCAAATCCGTTCCGGAAAATTCCGCGGGAATGTACCCGTCGTGCTGCGCAGTTTCTCGTCCGATCACGATGTCGCCAATTTCCAAATTTTCCGCCAGCGCGCCGACGACACCGGAGCTGATCACGAGCGAAATTTCAGAAAAAGTCGCGAGCAAATCGGTCGTCGCGATCGCGGAATTCACTTTTCCCGCGCCACATTCGCAGACAATTGTTTTCTCATTTCCGCGGAGATTGAGTCGCGGGTGGGCGATCGGTTGCAAACTGAATTTTTCCACAAAAACTGCGGATTCTGCGGACATCGCCGTGATAATTGCAATCATCAAAAATGGAGGAGAGAAAATATTTCGTGCGGTTCCAAATTTTTTCGTCCGGCGAGCGCATCGAGTTCGATCAAAACACCGATTCCCGAAATTTCTGCGCCGGAATTTTTCACCAGTTTCCCCGCCGCGGCGAGTGTTCCACCGGTCGCGAGAACGTCGTCGATCAAAAACACGCGATCCGTTTTTTCAAAACTATTTTCCTGAATTTCCAAACACGATTCGCCGTACTCGAGTAAAAATTTTTCGCTCTGTGTTTTTCCGGGAAGTTTCCCTTTTTTTCGAATCATCACGAATGGCAAATTTGCCGCCTGCGCGAGTGCCGCACCAAAAATAAATCCGCGTGCGTCGATGCTCGCGATCGTGGTGGCGCCATTCTTTTGAGCTGCTTTTCGGAATTCTTCTGTCGCGGCGCGGAATGCGGCGGGATTTTTCAACAGCGGCGAAATGTCGCGAAATAAAATTCCTGGTTTGGGAAAATCAGGAATCGTGCCGATAAAATTTTCAAAATTCATCACGAGAAATAATACCACCAAATTTTTCTCTGCAAATTTGTTTTTTTTCCCGATGAAATCGGGTACATTTTACTCGATGGATTTTATAAAAATTTCGCTCGAGCCGGATGACGGAGTCGCGCAAATTTTAAAAGTTCTTTCTCGCGCAGAACACGACAAAATTGTGTTTTTGTGCGGCCGGAATTCTGGCGTTTTTGCCGATCGATCTGTTGTCAAAAAATTTGCAGAAACCGCAGAAAAATGTGGGAAAAAAATTATTTTCATCACATCGCATCGGTTTGTCTGTCGGCTTTTGAAAATGAGCGAATTTGAAACGTACGAACATTTGCCCGAAGAATTTGTTTCAGAAAATCCGCTGACGATCGCACAATTTTTATCCGGTGAAAATTTTTCCACGACGAAAAAATCGCACTGTTCCGAAAAACCAAAAGTGGATTTTTCACCTCATTTTCAAACGCACGAGATTTCTCGCACGCCGTTTTTCAAAAAATGGCGCAGCTCGATGTTTTTTTTGTTTCTCATTTTAGTTGCGGCGATCGGTGGCATTTGGTGGTGGAGCCAGCCGCGCGCGACGATCGTGGTCAAACCGCGCATTTCCGCAGAACCCGTGATCCAAAATGTGCTGATTGTTTTTCCGGACGCAAAAATTCCAGAACGAGATTCTGAGTTGCCGCAAATCCAGGGGATTTTTGTTGAAACCGAAGTCGTGGGAACCGAAACTTTTCCCGCGAGCGGGCGAAAATACGACATCACAAACGCGCGCGGACGCGTGACACTTTTCAACGAAATGCGTGTTCCAAAACGGCTTGT
This sequence comes from bacterium, assembly GCA_018648585.1. Classification (GTDB taxonomy): domain Bacteria; phylum Patescibacteriota; class Gracilibacteria; order UBA4473; family UBA4473; genus JABGQW01. The sequence goes on from JABGQW010000011.1 coordinate 20,314, forward strand.
TCCGTCCCGGCTGTCCGATGCGGACGGTTCGATTTTTCGGTTTTTGTCCGAAGTTGTAATTCCGCCGGCGACCGATTCTGGACCGGGGACGCTCGAAGTTTCCGTCGTGGCGGACGAATTTGACGAACACGATTTTCCGATCGGGACTCGCGGAAATATTTCTGCGGGAACCGAACTTTTTTTCCCGGCACTGCGCGATGAATTGCGTGAACTTTTTTACGCGCGAGCAAATCGTGGCGCGTTTTCTGGCGGTTTGACGGTGACTCATTTTCTCCCGCAGGACGAAGACAAAATTGCCGCGCGGGAATTTCTTACGGAAAGTTTTCGAACGCAGGCGGTGCGACAACTTCAAGACGAAATAAAAAATCGGTCGGCGCGAGAGAAAAAAAAGTACGTTTTTCTCGACGAACCGCATTTGATCCGACCAGTTTTTTCAGAGTACCAATTTCCCGATGAAGTTCTGGGCACCGAAACGCAAACGTTCGAGGTTTCTGGAAAATTAAATCTGTACGGAATTGTGTTTGATCAGGACATGATTGCGGAGGTTTTGCTCGGAAAATTAAAAGCAAAATTGGACGAACGGCAGCGACTCGTGCAGATCGATAATAATTCTGCGGAATATCAGGTGCTCGAGTTTGAAAAGTTGGAAGAACAGGGCTGGATCAAACTTTCCGTCAAAATGACCGGAGTTAAAACGCTGGATTTGCAGTCGACGGATCCGGAGGAACGCCGCTGGCGACAGAATTTGCAAAAACAATTGTCGGGACTTTCGACCGAATCTGCGCACTCGATTTTGCTCAATATTCCAGAAATCGAACAGGTTCGCGATGTCACCCTTTTTCCGTGGTGGCGAAAAACACTGCCCTCGAATTTCGAAAAAATTGAACTGACGACGATTTCCCGATGAAAATTCGTTGAAAAATTTAAAAAAAACTGGTACCACTGATTTGATAAAAAATGAAAAAAATTGGGATTTTGGGACTCGGGTATGTGGGATTTCCGTTAGCGTGCGCCGTGGCGAAAAATTCAAAATACGAAGTTGTCGGATTTGATCCCGATTCCAAAAAAATTCAGCAAATAAAATTCAGAATTTCTCCGATCGAAGACGCGCAGGCTGAAAAAGATTTCAAATCGGTTTCGTTTGAAGTTGCAGCGGATGATTCGATTTTGAAAAACTGCGAAATTTTTCTGATCTGCGTTCCGACGCCGGTCGACGACGACCACAACCCGAATCTTTTTCCCGTGAAAAGTGCGACCGAGACGGCGGCGAAATTTCTTCAAAAAAATGGAATCGTTGTCATCGAATCGACGGTCAATCCGGGAGTTTGCGACGAAGTGGTGATTCCGATTCTCGAAGAAAAAACCGGGAAAAAAGTTGGCGAATTTTTCAACGTGGCGCACTGCCCCGAGCGAATCAATCCCGGCGATCCAAAATGGAATGTGCACAATATTCCACGAAATATCGGAGCGACAACTCCGGAGGCGTGCAAAAAAATAGCGGATTTTTATCGAAGTTTTCTTTCTGGTGAAGTCAACGAAATGAGTTCTCTGCGCGTGGCGGAGGCAACCAAAATTGTCGAAAATACTTTTCGTGACATCAACATCGCGTACGTCAACGAACTGGCGCAATCTTTTGACACGCTCGGCATCGATCTGGTCGAAGTTTTGTCTGGCGCGAGCAACAAACCGTTCGCGTTTTTGCCGCATTTTCCGAGCTGCGGAGTGGGCGGACACTGCATTCCCGTCGATCCGTATTATTTAATTCGGCGCGCCGATCGCAGCGGATTTAATCATCGATTTTTAAAAATTGCGCGCGAAATCAACAATTCGATGCCGCGGTACACCGTGGAAAAATTGGAAAAAGTTTTGGCGGAACAACGAAAAATTTTGTCGGATGTGCGAATCGGGATTTTGGGATTGTCGTACAAAAAAAATATTTCCGATCTGCGGGAAAGTCCGTCGCTCCGAATTTTAAAAATCCTGCGCGAGCGCGGCGTGGAACCGGAGATTTTTGATCCGTACGTTTTGGAAAATTCCACCTGCGAGTCGTTGTCAGAAGTTTTGAAAAAAATCGACGTGGCGGTGATCGCCACCGATCACGATGAATTTCGAAATCTTGAAGTTTCAGATTTTCTCGACGCGGGAGTGACGACCGTGATCGATGGAAAAAATATTTTTTCGCCGGCGGATTTCCGTGGCACTTCTATTTTTTATCGAGGAATTGGCCGTGGTTAATTTAATTATTTCGATTCCGGCACTCAACGAAGAACGCACGATCGCGCGCGTGATCGAGTCGTTGCCGAAAAAAATTCCCGGGGTTGAAAATATTTCCGTGCAGGTGATCGACGACGGGAGCACAGATCGGACGGTAGAATTGGCGAAAAAATCTGGCGCGCACGTTTTTTCGCACGGAGCCAATCTCGGCGTCGGGGCGGCTTTTCACTCAGCAGTGGATCAGGCGCTCGAGTGCGGCGCGGACATTCTCGTCACGATCGACGCGGACGGACAATTTGATTCAAATGACATTTCGCGATTGGTTTCGCCGATTTTGAAAAAAAATGCAGATTTTGTCACCGCCAACCGATTTGCCGAAAAAAAACGACCGAAAAATATGTCGCGCGTAAAATTTTGGGGAAACCAGCGGATGAGTCATTTGATCTCCAAAATTTCTGGGAAAAAAATAAAAGATGCGGCGTGCGGATTTCGTGCGTACGGCCGGGACGCGCTTTTGAATTTGAATCTTTTGGGAAAATTTACGTACACGCAAGAAACGATTTTGGATCTCTGTTTCAAAAATTTTCGACTCGTGCACGTGCCGATTGTCGTCAAATATTTTCCCGAACGAAAATCACGCGTTGTCAGCACCATCCGACGGTACGCCGTGCAGTCGTTTCTCATTATTTTGAAATCGTACCGCGACTACCGACCGATGCGATTTTTCGGGTACACGGGACTGCTCATTTTTCTCGCGGGGATCGCACTCGATATTTTTGTGTTTGTGCATTATTTTCAGGTGGGAACATTTTCGCCGTACAAAGCATTTGGATTTCTCGGCGGACTTTTGAATTTGATCGGAGTTTTGACAGGAATTATGGGACTTTTGGCAGACATGTTGACGCGACAACGACTCACGCAAGAAAAAATTTTGTATCTCCAAAAATCTCGAAAATATGCCAAAAAATGAACGGCAGATTCATGTGATTTTGGGGACAAAAGCGCAGCTCGTAAAAATGGCGCCGGTGATGGCGGAGTTTGATCGACGAAAAATTTCGTACCGATTTATTTTCACAGGACAGCACCAGGAAACGATGGACGCGCTGCGCCAAAACTTCAATCTTCGCGAGCCGGATGTTATTTTGTACTCCGGGCGAGACATCACAAAAATCGGGCAGATGATTTTGTGGGCGTTTCGAATTTTGTGGAAAATTCTCTGGCAGCGAGAAAAAATTTTTGGCGCTGGAACACGAGATGATGTTGTTTTGACGCACGGCGACACTTTTTCAACGCTGCTCGGAGCGCTGGCGGGACGACTCGCTGGAAAACGTGTTGCGCACGTCGAATCGGGGCTGCGATCGTTCCGTTGGTTTCATCCATTTCCGGAAGAAATCACGCGATTGCTGACATTTCGGCTGTCGAATATTTATTTTTGTCCCGGTGCGTGGGCGACGAAAAATCTCAAAAAATATCGCGGAGAAAAAGTGAACACGCAGCACAACACTCTTTTGGACGGAGTGCGGATTGCGGTGAAAGATTCTGCGCCGATTCCGGTAAAAACTCCGAACACAAAATTTGTTCTCTGCTCGGTTCACCGGTTCGAAAATATTTTTCGTAAAAACGTGCTCGAAAAAATCGTGGAACAGATTTTGAAAATTTCAAAAAAATTCCCCATCATGTTTGTGTTGCACCCGCCGACGGAGCAGCAGCTCAAAAAATTTGGTCTCTGGGAAAAACTCAAAACCTGCGAGCGGATCCATCTTTTTCCGCGGCAGAGTTTTTTTGATTTTATCAAAATTTTGAACGCGAGCGAATTTCTCATCACGGACGGCGGGAGCAACCAGGAAGAAAGTTTTTTTCTGGGGAAACCGTGTCTGCTTTTTCGTCACGCGACGGAGCGACAGGAGGGGATTGGAAAAAGCGCGTTTCTCTCCGAACTCGATCCGAAAAAAATTGATGAATTTGTTCAGAATTACGAAAAATTTCAGGGCGAATTTTCAGCAGAAAAAGTTTCTCCGACAGGAATTATTGCAGATTTTCTCACAAAAAAATGAAAAAAATTTCAATTGTGACGCCGGTATTCAACGAAGAAAAAAATATAGTACGTTATTTCGATGCGCTTAATAAAATCAAATATCCTCGAGATAATTTCGAGTTGATAATTGTAAATGATGGATCAGCTGATAATAGTTTGAAAATTCTTGAACAAGAAAAAGAAAAATCAAATGTATCAGTGCAAATAATTAATTTTACAAAAAACAAGGGATGGATTATCGCGAGAGAAACCGGGGCGCGTGAGGCAAAATATGAAAATTTACTGTTTTTTGACTGCAAATGTGAAATTTTTCCGGATGCGTTGGACGAGTTAGTAAAATTAAATTATCAGCCCATAAATGGAAATTCAGTACAAAAAGAAGACAGTGTCTTTGATATATTTTTCCTTTTAATCCGGCGTGTTCTTTATAAAAATCAGTGTACATCGTCTTTTGATGATTTTTTAATAACGAAAAAGAATTTTGATTCTTCAGCAAAAGGAACAACTATCTTTTTTTGTGATAAAACGCTTTTTTTGGAATCATTGCCGCAGAATAAAACAAATAAAGCGACCTCTGACGATATTAAATTATTGAGAAATGTTTTGGAAAAGAAGGAAATTTTAAAAACCTCAAAAGTAAAAGTATTTTATAACACCCGAAAAACGGTAAAAGACAATATTAAACATCTTATGACGAGAGGGCCTCGTTTTGTAGATTATTATTATAAATGGGGACAACGATATTTTTGGCCAATGAATTTTGGTCTTGGTTGTTTTTTACTCATTATTTTTCTCCTCATCGCACAGATATATTTATTTGAAATGGTTTCGATTTTGATTCTTTCAAATATTATGATCGCTCTTTATTTGGCGAGAAATATAAAAGATTTTTTGATTGTTTTTTTACTTTTTCCGGTGGTAAGCATTGTTTTTTTGATTGGAATTATAAAAGGGTTGTTTATTAAATTTCTTCACTTATAAAAGGTACATGATGCAAAAAGTTCTCGTCACTGGTGGCGCTGGATTTGTTGGTTTCCATCTCTGCAAAAAACTTTTATCTCTTGGGAAGCAGGTTTTCTGTCTCGATAATCTGTATACGGGTTCTCAAGATAATATTGCTGAATTTCAGGGAGATAAGAATTTTGAATTTATCGAACATGATATTTGTAACCCGATTTTTTTGGAAGTGGATGAAATTTATAACTTGGCATGTCCTGCGTCGCCAGTGCATTATCAGCGTTCGCCGATTGCAACGACAAAAACATGTACTGTGGGGGTTTTAAATATGTTGGAATTGGCGAAAAAAGCAGGCGCAAAATTATTGCAGGCTTCTACTTCTGAAGTGTATGGAAATCCTTTTGTGCATCCACAACCGGAATCTTACTGGGGAAATGTAAATCCGGTCGGAATTAGATCCTGTTATGACGAAGGAAAACGATGTGCAGAAACTTTTATTATGGATTATCACCGGCAGTATGATTTGCCGATAAAAATTGTGAGAATTTTTAATACGTACGGTCCAAAAATGCTTCCGGATGATGGACGTGTTATTTCTAATTTTATCGTTCAAGCATTAAAAAATGATCCGTTAACTATTTACGGTGATGGGATTCAAACCAGATCGTTTCAATTTGTGGATGATCTCGTCGACGGTATGATAAAAATGATGGAGCAAGATCATTTTATTGGACCTGTGAATTTAGGAAATCCTGATGAATTTACGATTGAAGAATTGGCACGGGAGGTTCTAAAACTTATTCCAGAATCAACGAGTAAAATTGTTTACAAAGACTTGCCAGAAGATGATCCGCTTCAAAGAAAACCAGACATTTCACTCGCTCAAAAAGAATTGAATTGGAAACCTCAAATTAAACTTGAGCAAGGTTTGAAAAATACGATAGAGTATTTTCGACAAAAAATTTAATTGCCATAAAATATGAAAATATCCATGATTGGTGTGGGCTACGTAGGGCTTGTGAGCGGAACTTGTTTTGCCGAACTGGGGAATGATGTTTTGTGTTGCGATATTGATGAACGAAAAATTGATATGCTTGAAAAGGGAGAAATCCCTATTTACGAACCAGGACTGCAAGAAATGGTCCACCGCAATGTTCAAGAAAAACGAATTCATTTTTCCACGGATCTAAAAAAAGCAGTTGATTTTGGTGATCTTATCTTTATCGCCGTGGGGACACCCGCCAAAGATTTTGGACAATCTGATTTGAAATATGTTTATAGTGTTGCCAAAACGATTGGAGAACACTTGGATAAAGATCGAAAAATAATCGTTAATAAATCAACGGTTCCAGTGGGTACGGCACAAGAGGTTACAAAAATAATTTCAGATGAATTGAAAAAAAGAAATGTTTCGTACGAATTCTCGGTTGTTTCCAATCCAGAATTTTTGAAAGAAGGTGATGCCATCGATGATTCGCTTCGTCCTGATCGAGTTGTTATTGGTGCTAATGAAGATTGGGCACAAAAAGTTATGACAGAGCTGTATCAGCCTATTACCAAAAATGGACATCCTATTTTTCTTATGGACACTGCATCTTCTGAAATGTCCAAATATGCAGCAAATGGAATGCTTGCTACAAAAATTTCATTTATCAACCAAATTGCCAATCTTTGTGAAATAGTTGGAGCTGATGTCGAAGAAGTGAGAAAAGCTATCTGTGCAGACAAAAGAATCGGAAATTATTTTTTGTATCCAGGGGTTGGTTATGGAGGTAGCTGTTTTCCAAAAGATGTTCAAGCATTAGCTGCTCTTGGAAAAAAATATGGATATCTCGCACATTTGGTCGAAGCAACGGAGACCACGAATGAACAGCAAAAAGAAGTTCTTGCGAATAAAGTGATTAAAGAAATGGGTGATATTGATGGCAAAAAAATCGCCATCTGGGGGCTTTCTTTCAAACCCAAAACAGATGATATGAGGTGTGCGCCTGCGATTAATATTATTGAAAAATTATTGGCAAAAGGCGCGAAGATAACGGCGTATGATCCAGTCGCAATGGAGAATGCAAAGAAAATTTTTAATAGTCGGATTTGTTTTGTGGATGAAATGTATGATTGTCTGGATGATGCCGAAGCTTTAATTATCATTACCGAATGGTCTCAATTTCGGGAGCCAGATTTTTCCAAAATAAAATCGAAACTGAAGTTTCCGCGAATTTTTGATGGAAGAAATATTTATTCTCCAGAAAGAATGAAGGAATATGGATTTAATTATATTAGTATTGGGCGAGGGGGAGGTGTTTTTTAATTTTTCATTATGCAAAAAAGAATAAAAGAAATAATTCGTGGTAATAAAGTATTATTACAATGTATGAATTGTGTGAGTTATTTTATTAGAAAGCATTCGTTTGTTTCTTCACAAAAATATTGGTGCAATCGATACAAAAAAAAAGGGAATTCTGGTTGTGGCTCATATGGGCCGGTAGCTGAATTTAAGGCTCGCATAATGAATGATTTTATTGTGAAAAATAACGTACATTCTGTTATTGAGTTTGGGTGTGGGGATGGGAACCAATTATCTCTTTTGAAAATTCCAAAATACATTGGGTTAGACATATCCCCGGATGCACTCAATTGTTGTAAGCTTCGATTTAAAAAAGATCCCGAAAAATCCTTTTTTCTTTATGGCTCGGAATATTTTTTGGAAAACCGACATGATTTTTTTGCTGATGCAGCTTTTTCAATAGATGTTGTTTATCATCTCACTGAAACAGCGGTTTTTGATCAATATCTTGTCGATCTTTTTTCTAGTGCCGATAAATGGGTTCTTATTTATGCAGCGGATACTTGTAAAAATCATCGTTTTCAGTCTCCACATGTGAAACATCGAAAATTTACGGAGTATATTAAACAAAAATTTCCTCAATGGAAATGTGTGGAAGTTATAAAAGCAGCGATTCCGTTGAAAGAGGATCCAATAAATGGATCTGATGCTGACTTTTTTGTTTACAAAAAGGATAACACTAAAAATGAAGATAAATAAAAAATTGATAAGTAGTATTTTATTAATAATTTTTTCAGGATTTCTCCTTTGGTTTTTTTCTAAAAATATTCAACTACTGGCTCATTTGAGAACTTTTTCATGGGATATTATTTTATTGCTAATGGGGGGGACTATTGGAGTTTTATGGGTGAACGGGCTAACTCTACGTATTTTTGCGAAACCATTTGGTGTAAAAATAGAACAATATTTTTGGCTTTCGGCTGCGACATCTTTTATTAATATGATTACGCCCTTTCGGGGGGGGGCAGGGTTTCGCGCATGGTGGATGAAGAAAAAGTACAAACTTCCCTATGCGGATTTTGTGGCGAGTTTGATGGGAAACTACGTGATTGTTTTTTTCGTTTCTGCTCTCGTGGGTTGTGCGATGTGTATTTGGTTGTGGACGCAGTATGGTATTTTTTCGATTCCAGTGGTTCTACTTTTTACAGGATTTTTGCTCGGAGCTATCTTTCTGTGGTTTTTTCGATATCAGTTTCATGTACAAAACTTTTTTACTCGATATTGGAATCGTGTAGTTTTGGGATGGATTTGTGTTTTAAAACATCCGCGAATCGTTTTTCAATCTAGTTTTTTGGTACTGGTAAATCTTCTATTGGAAGCCATTATTTTGTTTGTGATTTTAGATGCAATGGGAGTGGAGATTGCATTATGGCATACTCTTTTTATCGGTATATTTTTAGTTTTTTCTACATTTTTAAATATTACTCCTGGTGCGTTGGGAATTTCAGAAGCATTTCTTGTTTTTGCGGGAACGATTGTCCATATTTCACCAGAAATTATGTTGTTGGCGGCACTTGTGCGGCGAACAGTTTCAATGATAGTTTTGACAGTGGTGGGGATTCCTGGGAAAATTATACTACTTCGGTCGTTACAGAAGTAACTTGCCATTTATCTTCATTTTGAAATAATCGTCCTGTACTTTCATGAAAAAATTCTTCTCAAAATACGGAGATAAAATTATTGTTTTAGGAGCGTTATTATATTTTTTGGGAAAAGAAATTTTTTTGTTGACGCATGCAGTTAATTTCGCGCCAGATGCTGGTTATCACCTGACACAGATTTCTCACTTCTTTCAGATGCCGGGATTGATTTTGGATTTGCCAAGTAATTATCCAGGATATGCCTATTTTTTGACAGCCATAAATGGAGGATTTTTGTATCATCTTTTATTGGGGAAACTTCTTTTTATTGTGCCTGAAGATCTGGAGGTTCTCAGATTGATCAATGTTTTCTTCGGTATGGGAACGATGATTGTATTTTATTTTTTGGCACAGGAGATTTTGAAAAACAAATGGATGGTGGCTTTTGCAGTCGTTGTGATGACAAATCTTCTTATGTATACTTATTTATTTTCTGTCGTAAATTATGATAATCTCGGGAATTTACTTGGGGTGAGTGCGTTTTATTTTCTTTTTCGATATCTTCGAAAATCGGAATGGGTTTATTTTTTGTGGAGCGTGCTTTTTATGAATTTGACTTTGTGGACTAAATTTTCATTTGCGCCAATTATTTTTATGATTGTGTGTGTTTTTCTTGTGAACGAATGGCGAGAACGAAAAACATTTAAATTTCGATTTCAAAAAGTTTTTTCAACTCGTTCTCATCGTTTTTGTGTGTTTTTATTAGCGAGTGTTGCGATTCTTTTTTCTACTTTTTTTTGGGGGAAGAATATAATTCAACATGGTCAAGTTCAGCCCGGATGCGCTGAACTTTTTAGTCACTCAGAATGTATGCAGCACAATCCGATTTATCGGCGATCTATGACATTGGATGATTCGGCGTTGGAGCGTTCTGCGAATTTATTAGATCGGGTTGGGTTTTTTTCCAAGTGGAGTCAACTCATGGTTAAGCGTACGTTTGGAATGTTTTTGAATTCAAGTGCTAATATGGCAAATTCCTCCTTTCAGCTCGCAACGATAAAAATAATTTTATTACTTGCGACTCTTTTTGGGATTCGATTTTATGATTTCAAAAATAAAAAAATAAACGCGGCCATTTTCTTTGCACTTGGGTATGCGATGTTTGTTCTTTTGTATGTAAATTATTCGAGTTACATCGAAAAGCGTGGTATTATCAATACTGTACAGGAGGGGCGATATCTTTTTTTGGTTTTGCCTCTTTTTGTTATTGTGTTTACGCATTTTCTACTGCGATTTTGGAAAAATAAAAAAATAAAAATTGCGATTGGCGTAGTCGTTGCGTTATTTTTTGTGTGGTGTGAATTTCCGAATTATCTTACAAATTGTAATCGCCAGTTTTTTGAACCAGAACTAAAAGCACAACCGTTTTTTCAAAATTGTGAAATTTTTACTTTGGAACCTGATGAACAACCTTTTTAATTTTTTTTCCCAACAAAAAACATGGCTGTGGATTTTAGGTATGTATTTTTTCATCCAAGTTTTTTACTTTTTTTTCACTTTCCCCCTCCAGACAGCTCCGGATTATGTGTATCATTATACGCAGATTATGAATTTTTTTCTCAATTCAGGGATTTCATTGCCAACAGCTGGTGGTGATTTTTATCCGTATTATCATCCAGTATACTATGTTTCAGGAGCGCAGAACTCGGTTTTGTATCATCTCTTTTTTGGGAAATTATTGCACCTAAATATACTGGGATCGGGAAGTGAGATTCATGAAATTTTCAACACGGAAAAGCTTTTACAAGTGCTTAATATTATTTTAAGTGGTGTGTATTTGGTCTTTTTTTGGAAACTGTGTCAGATTATTTTTAAATCAAAAACAACGCAGCTTCTTGCCTTTGTAGTGCAAACTAATTTGCTGATGTTTTCGTTTCTTGCCGCGACGATCAACTATGACAATTTGGCAAATATATGTGCCGTGGCCGCGACGTATTTTCTTTTCAAAAATATCCGCAATCATCGTGCAATCGATGCAGTGTGGTTCGGTATTTTTTTATGTATTGGCTTTCTGACAAAAATATCTTTATTACCGCTTCTGCTTTTATTGGGAGCGTTTTTTTGTTGGGAAAATCGAAAATTTTTTGGAATACAATTTCGAGAAGTTGTAAGTTGGTTTAAAACAAAATCAAAAAAGTTATGGATCGTTGTACTTTTGTGTATTGGAATTGGGGCAAATATTTTTATGTGGGGGGGGAATGTTTTTCGATACAATACTCCAGTTCCGGGATGTGATATGATTTTTTCTCACGAAATTTGCGCAAAATTTAATCCAATTTATAAAAAAGGTCTTGCAATTCAAGAGTTTCAATCGGAGAAATTAAAAAAAGAAATGACGGTTTTGTCTCCGTTTAAATTTATAGCAACTTGGGCGGATTATTACACACATAAAATTTTCGGAATTTTTTCGTGGCTTTCCTTTTATCCGCCGACCTGGATTTTGAGAGTTTTCCAATTTTTATTTCTTGCAGGAATCGTGTTGGGTTGTCTCCGGTTTCAACGAAAAAATAAACTTTTGAAATACGCATTTTTTATCGCGCTAGCGTACACATTATTTCTTGCTTTTTATGCAAATTACAAAACGTATTTTCAATATGAACATATTCCATGGTACTCATTTATGGGGTGGCAGGGGAGATATCTTTTTCCGGTGATTGCGCTGTGGATTTTTTGGATCGCGGGCGGCTGGATGTCCGTTTTTCCGAAAAAATGGAAAACGTCGGTGGCGATTTTGATCGGATTATTTTTTATCGCGAGTTCGTTTCCGGTGTATTTTTTTACGCCAAAATTAGAACGAATTATTCATTTGCAGAAACTTGAAAAACAGCACACCAAAAAACTTGAGGAAAAATATGGTATTGAAGTTGAGCGCGCAGAGGCGCTGGGAAACTGATTTTTCAAAAAAGAAACGGTGTTTTTTTTTATTGTAAAAACAAAAAAGCCCACGAGGGGCATTTTAATTTTCACTGGAGCGCGTGGCGGGAATCGAACCCGCATCATCGGCTTGGAAGGCCGGGATAATAGCCATTATACGACACGCGCGTCTCCAACGGCAGGAGAATTTTATGAAAAAATTTCGCTGGGTCAACTTTTTTTGGTACGCTCCGCCCGATGTTTGACTTTGGAAAAATTTGGGCGTTTCCCACGGACACGAGTTTTGGGCTTGGCGTGCGGGCTGACGATTTTTCAACGCTTGAGAAATTGGCGAAACTCAAAAAAAGAAAATCGGAACAAAAATTTTCTTTGATGGTTCGTGATTTCGAAATGCTGAAGAACTTTGCAGAAGTGCCAGCAGATTTTCCTGAGAACTTTTTCACCGAAAAACCACGAACAGCGATTTTGAAACCAACACAAAATTTACCAAAATCGAAATTTTGGCCTGAAGATTCTGTCGCGTTTCGTGTCTGCACGATTCCGGAAATTGCGGAAAAAATTTCGTTCCCGATCACCGCGACGAGTGCGAATTTGAGCGGAGATTTGCCGATTTTTTCCACGAAAAAATTACGAGAAAATTTTGGAGATCGTGTGCAGATTTTCGAAAAATTTCCAGAACTTCCGGAACGATCTGCGTCTGAGATTTGGGATTTTACAGAATCACGTCCGAAACGGCTTCGTTGAAAAAGTTGATCACGCCGCCGATCCCCGCGGTGAGTCCGCCGACGATCAGTCCGCCGATCACGAGTCCGCCGGTGATGAGCCACACCGCGCGTCGGTACGGAACGCCGAAAAGCCACGCCACGAGCGAGCCGCTCCAGCCGCCGCTGCCGGGAATCGGGAGTGCGACGAAAAAAATGAGAAAAATATCGCCCCAGATTTCCATTTTTTTGGAATGTTTTTTTCGCGTGCGTGCAAAAACTTTTTGCAATATTCGATCGAAAAATGGAGATCTTTTTGCACAAAATTTCGCGATGATCGGCCAGAGCCAGAGCACGATTGCGACGGAGACGGCGTTGAAAAAAGTTCCCGTAAAAATCGCGACGCCGATCGGCAGTTCGAACGAAAAGTATCCCACGGGAATTGCGAGACGCTGCTCCACGAGTGGCAAAGTTGCCAGCGCTCCCGTTTGTAAAATTTCGATCCACATCGCTGCGAATTCTACTCAATCTTTTTAAAATCGCGAATGTTTTTTGTCCGAATAAAAAAATTGTTCTGTGCTGTTTTAATTTTAAATATTTCTTGAAACAAATTTGAGATCAACCATTGAACAAAAAAAGAAAACACAAATTTGAAAGGTCAATTTAAAATGCAGCTTTTTTGCTTGTCAGGACACAAATTTTGTTCTACGATTTTTTCATCCACGAAGTGTGCACAAGTTTTGTGCAACTTCTCAAAAATTGATCAGAATGTCAGAAAAACTTTTTCACGTGCCAGTGCTCAAAGATGAGATTTTGGCGCTGTTGTTTTTTGACGAAGTTCGCACGGTTTTTGATGGAACGCTCGGATTGGGTGGGCACGCGGAGGCGATTCTTTCCCAATTTCCGCAGATCACGCAGTACGTCGCGTGTGATTTGGATTCGCAGCATTTGGAATTTTCCAAAAAACGGCTTGAAAAATGGGATGAAAAAATAACGTTTCAGCACACAAATTTTTCTCACATTCGAGAAATTTTGGAGCAACTTCAAATCGATCGGCCGCTGGCGATTTTGCTTGATTTGGGGATTTGTTCCAATCACGTCGACGATCCTGCGAAAGGATTTTCCTTCGAAAAAGATGGGCCGCTCTCGATGGCGTTTGACGATTCGCGGGAGGGCGCCGCGGCGAAGTTTTTGAACGCGGGACGCGAGGGACATATTTCAGAAATTTTGAAAACGTACGGCGACGAGCCGCGTGCCAAGTTTTTTGCTCGAAAAATTGTGCAGGCGCGAGAAGAAAAACAATTTGAAACCACAAAAGATTTGAGAGAGCTGATCGAAAAAAACGCTCCTCCCCACCAACGAAAAAAAACGTTGATGCGGATTTTTCAGGCTCTCCGGATCGTGGTGAACGACGAACTCACGGTGTTGCAGGAAACGCTGCAGAGCGCGTTTGAGATTTTGGAATCCGGTGATCGGATCGGCGTGATTTCGTATCACTCGCTTGAAGATCGGATTGTCAAACAGTGTTTTTCCACGGTTTCTCGTCCCACGACGGAAGAAACCGACCTGTCGCTGCACACGGTGGTGGCAGAGCCGACGTTTCGGCTTTTGACGCGAAAACCAATCGCGCCTGGACAATCAGAATTATTGCGAAATCCGCGAAGTCGGAGTGCGCGGTTTCGTGTTTTGGAAAAAATTTAAATGTCCCATATTTTTGCGGCTGCCGTGTCTGCGGAAACTCCCCGAAGTGGGGAGGCGACACTGGCGCTCAAAAAATCTTTTGCGTGGATTTTGCGTGCGGGATTTGCGTTGATCGTGATGCTGGGATTTTGGTATTTGCTGCTGCTCAATTCTGTCGCGACGCGCGGATTTGTGCTCCAAGAAATTAAAAATGAACGGCAGGATATTCGAAAAGAAGTTGAAAAATGGGACATCGCGTTGACGATTCCGACGAGTTTGTACGCGCTCGGATCGGCGGAACAAGTCCAGGAAATGGTCGCAGCGTCGGATCCGATTTTTCTCGAAGTGCGAGCGGGGCAGGTCGCGTTTCAAAATTAAAAAGTTATTTTTGCTGGCGGTTTTTTCAAACTCTCAATTTTTAACTTTGAACTTTTTTAACTTTTTCATTTTTCATTTTTCGCGTACGCTGTCGTTCGAATGCACGAACTTTTGAAACGGCTCGGATCCATTTTTCTCACACCGATCCGTGCGTGCCGAAAAAGATATTTTCCGCTGCTGCTCGTGTATTTTTCGTACGGCGCGAGTTCGATGGGAAACGTCGCAGAAAGTTTTTGGCAAAAAGATTCGCTCGCACTTTCCGCCGAGCAGTTGGTCACGATCGTCGCGTGGGTGGCGGTTCCGTGGACGTTGAAAATTGTCGTCGGACAATTCATCGATTCAAAAAAAATATTTGGTTCGCGGCGGCGCGGGTACGTTTTTCTCGGCGCGATTTTGCTCGCGCTCGGGACGATTTTACTCGCGGGACTTGCCGGAGAAAAAAGTTGGGCGCTGGTGTTTGGATCGCCGTACGCGGTGTACTTGATTTCCTCGCTGCTGACGATTACTGGATTTATGATTCAAGATGTGGCGGCGGACACGATGTCGACCGAAGTTGTGCCGCGCGCGAATCGGTCGGAAGAAAATATTCGTTCGGATCTCGCGATGGTTCAAATTCTCGGGCGGATCGCGCTCGGGAGCGGAATTTTTGCGGGCGCGCTGGTGAGCGGCTGGCTGGCGGCGAGTTTTCCTGCAGAAACAGTTTTTTGGCTGTTGCTCGTGATTCCGATTTTATCGTGCGTGGGCGCGATTTTTGTTCGGCTTGAAAAAATTGACAACGCGGCGGGGCATCCGATCGATCGAAAAATTTTGACGGTGGGACTTTTTTTCGCAGCGTTCACGATCGGAGTCGGCTGGTGGAATCCGCCGGGCGCACAGGAAATTGTTTTCGGCGTGTCGCTCGTACTTCTTTCCGCGCTGCTCTGGTTGGTGACGCGGGATCTTCCGCGGAAAAAATTTCGAAACATCGTCGCGGCGATGATTGCGCTTTTTTTGTTCCGGCTCACTCCGGCGATTGGGCCCGGGTTCACGTGGTGGGAAATTGACGTGCTGGGTTTTGACGAACAATTTTTTGGCCACCTGGCGCAAATCGGCGCGATCGTGAGTTTGGTAATTTTGTGGACGGGCGCGAATTTTCTCGCGAAATATTCGGTGCGATCGGTTTTGCTTTTTTTGATTTTCATCGGAACGGCGCTGTCGATGCCGGAGCTCGGACTTTTTTTCGGCGTGCACGAAACGTTGAATTTGGACGCGCGAGCAATTGCGTTCATCGACACGGCGGTGGGAAGTCCGCTGGTGCACATTTCGATGGTGCCGCTGCTGACGATCATCGCGATTCACGCGCCGCCACAAAATCGCGGAACGTGGTTTGCGGTGGGCGCATCGCTGATGAATTTGGCGCTTTCTGGCGGAAGTATTTTGACAAAATATTCGAACCGAATTTTTGAAGTTTCACGCGAAGTGGTGGACGACGCTGGTGAAATTTTGGTTTCTCAAAATTACGAACCGCTGGGGCCACTTTTGATCTGGACGATTTTATTTGCCTTTTTTGTTCCGTTGTTCGGAGTGCTGGGGTTTTTACGCCGTGGGAAAAATTAAAAGTTAAAAATTAAGAATTGTCATTTCGGATTATCCTAACGTTTAAGGATATGCGATGTTTTGCGGAGTGAAACGGAGCAAAATATGGGAGAGCGAAGTGCAACGAGCGAACCGCATATACTGTGTTAGGCGAGCCGAACGGAGCGATAGCGGAGTGAGAGTGCAACGTGCCTT
>JABGQW010000018.1 GCA_018648585.1 bacterium
CTTCATCATGACTACAGATTAGCATTTTTTATTTCGCTATTCTAGGCATGACCCATTTTTTAAAATATTAAATTTCTGAAGATTTTCGAAAACTACCAGTTGTTTTTTTTGCCTCCTCCAATTTTTTCAACGCATCGTTGAGCTCGATCGTTTTCTTTTTTATTTTTTCCGTTGAACTATTGAATGAAGATTCAATCATCACAGTTGAAACACGTGCCATGCTGCTCACCAACAATTTCAAAATTTCAACCACAATATTCCCTCCTTTTTTTTCATTTTTTATTTCTGGAATTTTTTCGTTTTCCATAGTTCTCATTTGAAAAATATAAACCTCAAACCACAACTAGAATATTTCAAACACATTGTCAATTCTTTTCCAAAAAGTTTTCTGTTACAATTTCTCCCGATGAAAACGATCGACCGAGGACTTCTTTTTGCCATCGCGGGACTCACTATTTTCGGGCTAGTGATGATGAGCTCAATGTCAATCGCATCGAGTTACGAAATTTCGCAACGCAACGATTTTTATTTTTGGCGGCATTTTTGGCATATTTTGGCGGGAATTCCAATTTTTTGGATCGCGCTGCGGTTTCCACTCGAAAAACTTCGGCAACTTTCGGTACCAATTTTTTTGGTCGGCGTAATTTTATTGATTTTGACGTTCGTGATTGGAACTGATTTTGGGACAACCGCGAAACTGTGGCTGCGGATCGGCGGATTTTCGTTTCAACCGGTAGAAATGATGAAACTAGCGGTGATCATTTTTTTGGCCGCAATTTTTTCCAGTGGAAAACTCACGCCGGACTCGATCGAGGGCGGATTTTTACCGTTTGCCGTGGCACTCAGTATCCCCGCGCTGCTCCTGATCGTTCAGTCTGATTTTGGATCGTTGCTCGTGCTGACGCTGACCGCGGCGGGAATGTATTTTGTTGCCGGCGCAAAAGTGAAACATTTTTTCGTCGGAGGTGCCGCGCTCGCGTTCTGCGCCACAATTGTGACACTGACGGTTCCGTACATCGGGCGCCGCGTGAATGTTTTTTTGAATCCAGATCTCGATCCACTCAACACTGGATTTCAAATCAAACAAGCCATGATCGCGATCGGTTCTGGGGGCTGGTTTGGACGCGGATTTCAAAATTCAATTCAAAAATTCAACTACCTGCCGGAAGTGCAATCCGACACAATTTTCGCCGCAATTTCGGAAGAACTCGGATTTTTTCGGATTCTGTTTTTGATCGCGGTGTACGGATTTATCGCATGGCGCGGGTACGAAGTGGCGCTCCGCACAAAAAATGAATTTGCAAAATATCTCGCAGTTGGAATCACGACGTGGATCGTCGGGCAAGCATTCGTCAACATCGCCGTGAATCTCGCGCTCATTCCAAACACCGGAATCACGCTTCCATTTATTTCGTACGGCGGCAGCTCGATGCTGATGACGCTCGCCGGCTGCGGAATTTTACTGCAAATTTCTAGTCTCCTGCCGGAAAAAAATCAGCGACGCTGGTACCGGTAATTTTTTGAAAGTATGTCGCGGTTGAGTTGTCACATTTTTTTGGTACACTCGTCCCCGATGAAATCGAAAATTTTGTTGGTGGGAGGCGGCACGGGCGGACATATTTTTCCGCTGCGAAATCTGATCGACGAACTCAAAAAACGTGGCGCAGAAACAGAGCTCGTCGTCGCAGAGGCACCGCTGGATCGCAAAATTGTCAAAGAAAATTTTGGAGACGTAAAAACTCATTTTTTCCGCACAGACAAAATCCGTCGGTATTTTTCGATGGAAAATTTGGCAGCACCAATTCGGATTTTGAAATCGGTGCGCACGGCACAAAAATTATTGCAAAAAATTAATCCAGACGCGATTTTTTTCAAAGGTGGTTTCGTTGGATTTCCATTTTTGATCGCAGCAAAACTCGGAAAATTCCGCGGAAAAATTTTTACGCACGAATCCGATATTTCTGCAGGTGTCATGACGAAATTTGCGCGCAGAGTTGCCAACGAAACATTCGAAAGTTTTGGAAATCCACAAACTCCCCTCTTTTTTTCAAACGCGGAAAAACCCGCACCAAAGAAAGAGAAAACCACTCCCCCGCTTTTTAAAATACTCATTTTTGGCGGCTCGCAGGGCGCACGCAATTTGAACGAACTTTTTTTGAAAAACGCACAATCGCTCCTAAAAAATTGTCACTACATCGTGGTGACGGGCCGAGAAAAAAAGTTGAATTTTTCGCATCCAAATTTCGAGCAATTTGAAATGCTGCCAGCGACAGAACTTTCCCAAAAAATCGCCGAATCAGATTTTGTAATTTCTCGTGCCGGAGCAAATTCGTTGTTTGAAATCGTTGCCGCGAAAAAACCAAGTTTGATTATTCCCCTCCCCTCGGCCGCCCGCGATCACCAGCGGAAAAATGCGGAATTTTTTGCAGAAAAAAACCTCTGTCACGTGTACGAACAGGACTCGAAAGCAAGTTTCCCAGCAGCGGTGAAATCAGCGATCACGGATGAAAAAATGCGCACCGCGCTTTCCACCTCGCAGATTCGAAATGCGGCACCAGAAATCGCAGAAAAGATTTTGAAATTTTTAGAAAAAAACTAAACTCTCGGCGAAATGACGACACTTTTTTTGAAATATCGGCCACAAATTTTTGCTGACCTCGTGGGACAGGACTCTGTCGTACGAACGCTGAAAAACGCGTTGAAATCGAATCGACCAGCGCACGCGTACTTGTTCGCCGGAAGCCGCGGAACAGGAAAAACGTCGATGGCGAGAATTTTTGCGAAAGGTCTGAACTGCACCAATCCAAACGACGGCGCTCCGTGCGGCGAATGTGATTTTTGTCGCGGAACGGCGGACGGATCACTCGTGGATGTGATTGAAATTGACGCCGCGTCCAATCGCGGAATTGGTGAAATTCGAGATCTGCGAGAAAAAGTAAATTTTATGCCGAATCGCGCGAATCGAAAAATTTACATCATCGACGAAGTGCACATGCTGACGAACGAAGCGTTCAACGCACTGCTAAAAACGCTCGAGGAACCGCCATCGCACGCATTCTTTTTGCTGGCGACAACCGAACTGCACAAAATTCCCGAGACGATTATTTCCCGCTGCCAGACGTTCACGTTCGGTCGATTCACCGTGGAAAAATTGATCGAACGACTGCGAAAAATCTGCGACGAAGAAAAATTTTCTGCTGACGAGGAATCGTTGAAAATGATCGCACGAAAAGCTGAGGGCGGACTGCGCGATGCGATCGGGCTGCTGGAACAAACCGCCGCGGAAACCGAACACAAACTCACCGCTGAAAATGTGCGCGCGAGTCTCGGCGTTTCGTCGACGGAAATGTTGGAAAATTTTTGGGATGCGATCGATCAATCAGAAGCGGAAAATGCGTTTGAAATTTTGCAAGAAATCTCGCGTTCCGGCGGAGATTTTCGAACATTCGGTCATGATTTTCTGGGATTTTTACGAGAAAAAATGCACACAGAATTGCGAGCAAAATCGAGTGTTGGAAAAATTGTTTCTGTAATCGAAGAAATCGAAATCGCGCTCGGACGACTCAAAAGTTCACCGATCGTCGAACTACCACTCGAAATCGCAGTCGTGAAATTGTGTCACGGGAAACCGACCGGAAATTTTTCAGAACAAAAAATCGCACCGAAAAAAGTTGTGGCTCCACCCGAACCGAAATCAGTGGAAAAATCGCCCGAAATTTTGGAGAAAAAGATTCTCCCGACTGAGACAGAGAAAAAAGTGGAAAAAACGTCGCCTGCACCACTCGATGAAACTTCCGGATTTTTATTCGATGGAGTTCCTGCGCCAAAACCAGCACCGAAACCCGCAGCAGCGGCGCCACAGACACCGATGCCAACGAGTGGAGAACTCACCGTTCCGGTGGTGCGGGAACGAATGGAAGAAATGGCGAAAAAATCTGGAATTCCTGTTTTTGTGAAAAAAAGTTTTCTCTCGTCGTGTACTCCGGAAATTTCAAATGAGAAAATTCTGTTCCGATCGGATTCAAACTTTCATTTGAACCAGCTCAACAACTCGGAAATCAAAAACAAACTCAGTGGTTGCACCGAAGAAATTTTCGGGAAAAAATGGCTCGTCGATTTTACGCATGCGAGTACGATCACACAAACCGAGGAAAAAACGGAAGAAGTTGCCACTGCCGATGATTTTTTGAAATTCTGAAGAACCGAGAAAAAGTTTTGACAAAACCAGTGAAATCCTGAGAATGTCGGCGAACAATTTTTGAAATGGAAAAATTTCTTACCGATCGAGTCAACGAACTGCGCGCCGTGACCTGGCCGACAAAAAAGCAAGCCGTGCATTCGATGATCACGGTTCTCATCATCATGCTCATAATTGGCGTGGGAATCACATTCATTGACGGCGTTTTCAATCGCATCATTCTTGAACTGTTGTAAAAATGTCAAAACAGGATCTCGCCGCCGGTCGATGTTTGTACGCTGTCCACACGTACTCTGGGTACGAGGACACGGTGAAACAAGCGATTGATCAGCGCATCGAATCGATGAACATGCAGGATCATATTTTTGAAGTAATTGTTCCCAAAGAAAAAGTCGCACAAATCAAAGGCGGAAAACGCGTTGTGGTAGAAAAAAATCTTTTTTCTGGGTACGTACTCGTGGACATGATTGTAACTGACGCGTCATGGTTTATGATTCGAAATACGCCAAATGTGACCGGATTCGTTGGTTCTGGAAATATTCCAGTTCCCGTTTTGCCCGAAGAATTTGGAATTATCAAAAAACGGATGGGCGAAGCCAATCCAACCACTGACATTAAACTTTCGATAAAAGATTTGGTAAAAATCAAAGAAGGTCCGTTTGCAAATTACGAAGGAATTGTTTCTGAAATCAACAAAGCAAAAGGAAAAGTTACCGTCATGGTTTCGATTTTTGATCGGGAAACACCCGTAGAGCTCGACTTCGATCAAATCATTAAAAAAATATAATTATTACGCACGCCGCTTCACTTTTCATTTTTTATCCTCTGGAAAATGCCTCCCAAAAAACCATTTAAATCAAAATTCAAAATCCAACTCCTCGCCGGAGTAGCAACACCTGCGCCACCCGTCGGACCTGTGCTCGGACAGCACGGAGTAAATATTCAGGCGTTTTGTTCTGAATTCAACGATAAAACTGCCGAACTCAAATCCAGCGGACTCAAAGTTCCTGCAATCTGCTACGTTTTTGAAGACAAAAGTTTCCAGATGGAAATCAAAACGCCACTCACAAGTGCGTTGATCAAACAAGAATTGAAAATCAAAAAAGGATCGGGAAGACCAAACACTGAAAAAATTGGAAAAATTTCGCGTGCGCAACTTGAAAACGTTGCCGAAAAAAAGATGCGAGATCTGAATGCAAACGACATGGATGCCGCAGTCAAAATTGTCGCCGGAACGGCCAAACGAATGGGCCTCGAGCCGGAAGTTTAAAATCGCCACAGTTCGTGGGAGTCTCGAAAAAAAACCCGGGACGCCAATTACCACTTAATTTTTTTAAAATGACAAAACTGTCAAAAACGCTCCGATCAGCGTACAAAACAATTGATCGGGAAAAATTGTACACCATCGAAGAAGCAGTAAAATTGATGAAAAAAACTTCATCGGTAAAATTTGATGCCACTGCGGAATTACACGCAAAATTGGCAATCAATCCAAAACACGCAGAACAACAAGTTCGCACCACAACGACACTTCCAAATGGAACCGGAAAAAAAGTTCGAGTCGCCGCGTTTTGTGAAGATGATCAACAAAAAGCAGCAAAAGCAGCTGGTGCGACAGCAGTCGGTGCCGAAGAATTAGTCGAAAAAGTCACAAAAGGATGGCTCGATTTTGATGTTGCCGTTTCGACACCAGGAATGATGAAACATTTGGCAAAAATCGCGCGAGTGCTCGGACCAAAAGGTTTGATGCCAAACCCAAAAGCCGGAACTGTCGGACCAGACGTTGCAAAAATTGTGACAGAAGTTGCTGGCGGACGACTTGAATTTCGAAACGATAAAAGTGGAATTATTCACACCGTTTTTGGAAAACTTTCATTCGACGAAAAAAAGCTCACAGAAAATCTCACCGCGATGATCGATGCGATCAAAACAGCACGACCAGCAGCCGTCAAAGGAACGTACATCGAAACAATTTCGGTGAATGCAACAATGGGAGCAGGAATAAAAATTAATCCTGCATAAAAATGGTTGAAAAAAAACTCACCTGGCTTCGTGATTTGATCACGCTCGGCGGCGCGCTCACTGGAATTATCATGACCGCGATCGGCGGAGTTCTCGTTCTCAACGCAGTTTTAAAATTGTACGTGTTTCAATTTCAAACAGCAGAATACTCCATCGTGACCACGGAAGAATGCCGAATGGATTATTCAAGAATGAAAGAAAGCGAGCCAACCGTTCGCACTCCCGAAGAAATCGAACAGTGCAAAACGGATCGACAAGAAGAAAACCTGCTTCGTTTTGAGCGACAAAAAAAAGAAAACTTGGTCGACGGACTCGCGATGTTACTCGTCGGAATTCCGTTTTGGATGATATTTTGGCGTCGACGCAAATTGTAAGTTTTTGAAAAGAATTGGAATACAAAAAAAATCTTGGAAATAAAAAGCCAGGATTTTTTTTAAAAAAAACTACGCGTGTTTCTGAAATAATGCGAGCAAATTTTCTTTTGCCTGCATTCCCATCGCCTCGTCAACAACCGCCCCGTTTTTGAAAACTTTAAACGTTGGAATCGACATCACGCCGTATTGTGACGCCAACCCTGCGGCCTGATCAATGTCGACTTTCACCACCGCTGCGTCCGCAGGAAGTTCAGAGCCCAGTTCTTCAAGAACGGGCATCATCGCCTGGCACGGACCGCACCACGTGGCAAAAAAATCAACGAGCACAACACCTGAATGCTGCAGTACTTCTGCGTCAAAATCTGCTGCTGTCACTTGTTTTGCCATTTTCGAAAATTAAAGTACGGCAATTATACGCAGGAGGAAAATTTTTCGCAAATTTTATCGTTCCGTGGAACCGTCTCTTTTTTTTCGTAAATTCAAAACGCGCAAAAACCGACGACATTCATCCGCCTGTTCAGAGTTTGGATTCATTGAAATTACTTTTTCAAAAAGATCGTTCGCCAATCGAAACTGCGACGAATTCATGTAGCACACGCCGAGATCGCAGAGAATATTCGGATCGTTCGGCGACAAACTGCACGACCGCTCGAGCAACGCAACGCCCTGCTGTGAGCGACGATTTTGGTTGTAAAAACTCCACCCCAGACAGCGCAAAATTTCAGGATGATTTGGCGAAAGATTGTCCGCCGTTTCGAGCGCCTCGACCGACGCGTGCCATTTTTGTTCCTGAGAAAAAAGAAATCCTAGCAAATAATGCGCATTCGCCGATTTCGGATTTATTTTTATTGCCTGCCGCAACGCTTTTTCTGCTTTTTCCGGCTGCTTCATCGAGAGAAAATTGTCACCAATTTCTTCGAGCGCTTCGAAACAATCTGGTTCGTGCACCAAAATTTTCTGAAGCAACTCGATCGATTTTTCGTGCTCATTCGAAAGTTTCAATTCCTCACTTCTGAGCAACAAGTCGGAAACAAATTCGTCATATTCCATTCCGTCCATTTTACCAGAAATTATGCGGTTTTTCAAGTATTTTTGCGCGGTGATTCTGTTTTTTTGGAGAAAAAAGTCAATTTGGTTTTTTTGGTGACGAAACCGTCACATTTTTTTCGACGGGAACAAAAAATTCCCCGAGCACTTTTTCGTTCAAAATTTCAAACACCACCGGCTCAGAAATGGAAACCGATCTTTTTGGGCGGAGTGACAGATTTTTTTGCAGCGAGTGAAAATTTCCAAATCGATCGAGCACGCCGAGCGTCTCGTGCTGCAAAGAATCCACGAGCGCCACCGCGCCAGAAAATTTTGGTTCGCGTCCGGAAATTTTTTCCCACCGAATTGAGTCCGACAAATTCCGATCGAGCGCCTGCACCGCTGAATTTTGGAAAAACTTTTTTGAATCGATTTTTTCTCCGGATAAAATTTCGACCGAATTTTCCCCGCTCGGTGCGATTGAAATTTCTGCAACAATCTGATTTTTTGTGTCGCGAATTTCCGTTTTTTGTGGAGAAATTTCGGTCGCCGATTGCACTGAAATTGTGAGATTTTTATTTTCCAAAATGACGCGTCCCGTCGGCAAAATCGCGGCTGCAAGATTTTTATTTTGATCCAAAATTTCCACATTTCCCTCCGCCGACAATTCCCCAAGTTCAAACATTCCCGCCGCATCCGTCGTCACCGTTTTTGGCAAAAAAATCTCGCGATCATTTCGTTCACGCGAAAACGAAATTTCAAGATTTTCAATTTTGGACAATAATTTTCCCAAAATTCGCCCCTCGCGCTGCGAAACTTCGAGCAATCGAAGCGGCGGCGATTCGAGTGAAATTTCGATCGTCGCAGTCGCCTCGTTTCCAGACAAATCGGTCACGTGCAAAATGAACGAAACTTTTTCTGGTTTTTCGCGCGCGGGAATTTGAATTTTGAGTGCGCGCTGCGGATTTTGAAAAACTTCGGGAAATTTTTTCTGATCGGCGGTGTCGAGAATCACCGCTCCGTCAAATTCCCACCACACGCGGTCAATCGCCTGCTCCTCGATCGTGCGCGTCGCGTCAATTTCGATCGGTTCTCCAAAATATTCCGTGCGTTTTTTTCCGCGCAACAACGAAATTTGTGGCGCCACCGTGTCGTCCGCCGGCTGCGGATCGTGCAACAATTTTTGAACGGAGAAACTCTGATCGCGCCCGTCAAATCCGACAAAAGATCCGTAGTGATTTCCGAGATTTAATTTTTTAAAATACGCGATCGCGGAATCTTCCGTGGTGAAATGATGCATTTCGTACGTTTCGCCGCCCTCGATCGTGATCGGAGTTTCGTCAAAAAGATCCAGTTGCACTTCGTCATTTTTCCCAAGTTCGAGCCGCATGTTGTCGATAAAATATCCATTTTCTCGCACTTCGAGTTTTTCTATTTTTCCCGGTTCCGCGTACTGCGCCTCGCCAAAAGTTGCACAAACTTCCGCAAAATCCACGATCGTTTCTTCGCCCGCCCGCAAATCAATTTCACGTCGTTCCGCCTGCTGTCCGTCGCGCGGGAGCGTTTTTATGACCATCCGCGTGTGCGGCGCCACGCCGACAAAAACAGTTTCGGTCGGAAAAAACGGTTTTTCAATTTCTGAATTTTCGCACTCCTCGAGCGTAAAATTTTGAATCGTGTGAATTTTGGAACCGTACAAAATCGGCGCTCCGGTGATTTTTCGAATCAAACTGGAAACCCGCCGAATATCGTACTTCGTGCCGCGCGGGCGAATTAAAAATGCGATTCGTCGCCACTCGTCTGCCGCGCGATCGGAAGAAATTTTTCCTCGTTCGAAAATATGATCCGGACGATCCGAAATCACCCACTCAAAATACTGCAAATTTTTATTCCACGGCGGCTGAAATTTAAACGTCGTTCCCGACGCATCGACAAAATTTTCTGCAGAAAAAGTTGGCGTAAAATTTCCGACAAATTTTTCAAATTCCCAAAAAGTGTACCGATCTGTCGGCGCTTCAAACTCGGCGTCTGACTGCTCGGATGTGAAATCAAAATCGACTCGACGTTTGAAATACAACTCCGATCCGATCGCGTAAAAAATTTCTTTTTCGCCGTCGAGATCCAAATCCGAAATCGTCGCGGTGTACGATTTTCCATCGAGCGACACGGGCGTGATTTCCTCGGCGAGCGACTGCTCGGAATCGAAAAAATACATTTTCGGTTCGCTGGTCATCCCGCGCGTTTTTTCGAGTTGCTCGTCCACATCGAAATCGGTCGGCAGCTCCGTCGGAATTTTTGACGGATCGATAAATTCCGTCGACGCGAGCCACGATTTTTGCGCCGGAGCGAGTCGCGCCCAGGTTTCTGGCTGCTCGAAAAAGTCCGCCAGCGCATTTTTCATTTCGGGAATTTCAAAATCGGAATCCGAATTTTCGAGCGAGTACGCAAGAAATTTTTGAAGCCAATCCACTGATTTTTCAAGTTCAGGTGAACGCGGATTTTCCCCGGGAGAAAAAAGTGACACGCGCTCAGAATTTGCATTCGAAAAAAAGTTTGAACGATTTTCCAAATTTTCCACGCGAGAAATTTTCATTTCTTCCGCACCAGAGCCCGAACAATTTTGAAGCGAACCCGCGCCTTTTGCCTGCGCGTCGAGCTGATCGAGAACACAGCTCATTTTTTGTTGCACCTGATCGATCTGATCGTTCATCATTTCGAGCGCCGGAACAAATTTTGATTCCATTTTTACCGTGACATTCGACGCGTCGAAATCCGCACTCACCCGCACGCCGGAAAAATCCTCGGGAAGTTGGTCCGCGGCGTTTTGCATTTTTTTGAAAATCGGTGACAACAAACCGCCAGAAGAAGACGGCGGACTCGGCAGCGCGGGAGACAGCGCCGCCGAAACAAAATCCAGTGGCATCAACGATGTTCGATTTGTCATCGCCACAACTTGTGTCGCAACTTTCCACTCCGGAATCGGCAACAAACCGCGATTGAGCAGACAGAAAAATTTCAACAGCGTTTTTGGAATCACGAGAATTGCCTGTAATTTTTCAAGAAAATCTGGCAACTTCGGCGGTTCGATCAATGTCGGCAACGTCGGAATTGACACCGGTGGCGGATTGAAATCGAGGTTGAGCAATTCCGCCGGCAGCGACGGCAAAATCGGAATTTCTGGAATATTTTGTATAAATCCGGCGAGCCCCGGGATCTGCAACGACGCGAGCAAATCCAAAATCATCTGATCAAAATTTTCGGTGAGAAAAGCTTCGAGCCACGCCGGAATCGACGCGGTGAAACTTCCGTCTAAAATTTGTACCACCAGATTTTTGAGCGCGCCAAACGTGATCGAAATTTTCAAAATCTGCTCTCCGAGCTGTCCCATAAATTGTTCCAGCAAAAAATCCACGCTCTCTCCCGGCAATCCCGGCAATTTCGGAACAGAAAATTCCACCGGCTTGGGCACGATGTCGGGAACCGTGATCTGCGTCCCAATCGCAACGCGGCTCAAATCAAATGTCACGTCTGGAATCTGCGGCGCAGGAATCACCGGCAATTTCACTTTTCCGAGCAAAACGCGCATCAGCCACTCCTCCATCGTCCCACGATTGACGGGACACGTTCCGCAATCTTTTGTAAATTGGCGAAAAATATCAGGAATACTTTCCCAAAGTTTGTACATACTTTCCAGATTTTGTTCGAATTGTTGCCATTTTGAAACCGAGCGTTTGTTCGTTTTGATCCAATTTTCCCAGTACTCCGTGAGAAAAAAATTTGTTTCTTCGATTTGTTTGAAAAGTTTTTTAAATTCTTGTGGCAGCTCCTGGATTCGTTCGCCCGTCTCGCGGTACGATTCGATCGCCTGCACATTTTTGTCCACGGCAACCATCATTTCTTCCACTTTGTCGATAAAAACATCGACCGCGAGCAGCTGTTTCATCAATTCTTTCGCCGCCATTTTTCGCGCAAACTCAATTCCTTCATTTTTCATTTCGCGCAAATCCGGTTTTTCCAATTTTCGTTTTTCTTTTTCTTCCGCGAGTTTTTTCTTTTTTTCTTTTTTCAAATTTTCCCGCTCGGCTTTCCGTTCCGCGCGAGATTTTTTAATATTTTCTTTTTCTGATTCGGACGCTGCGAATGAAATTTTGAGCGCGGCGATCCGCTCCCACTCGGCAGAAATCTGTGTTTCTAACTTTTCAGAATTTTCCAAATCCTCCGTCGCCACCGCCACGGCCTGCTCCGCCGTCGTCGCCGCCAGGGAAATTGCGGACTGCGCGCTGGCGAGCAAAGTTTGTGCAGAATCGCGGAGCATCGACGTTTCGTCTGCATTTATTTTCGACGAAAATTCGGACAAAATTTCCGCAAGTGCCTCCACCGATTCGCCCGCTTCGTCTAAATTATCCACCGAACGCGCGGCCTGATCCGCCGAATTTTCAACTGATTTTTCTGCCGATTGCAGTTGTTTTTCTGCCGAGGCGGTCAACGATTTTTTGGTGGAAATTTCGGAAGTTTTTTCCGCCGTGGAAATTGTGGTTTGAGCGATTTTCAATTTTTTTTCTGGCGCCGCAACCGCGTCCAAACTTTGTTTCGCGTCGAGCAGCGTGTTGAAAAATTCCGTGTAAAATTGCGCGCGCGTTTCAATTTTTTTGAGCTGAATCAGCGTGTCGAGTCCGATCAAATTCGTCGATTCTTCGCAAATTCCGTCCGCAGTTTCTTCGCCCGCGTCCCATTTTCCTTCGGCGACCAACTCGCACTCCGAGCGTCGAATCGACTTTTTCGTTTCGTGTTTCCAGATTTGAAAATCTTTTTTCCACGTGCTGAAATCCGATTTTAAAGTTTGAATTTGTTCGATCGAAAATTGTGGGTACGGAATCGCCACTTCTCGTTTTTTGATTTGAACAAATGGAGAACTTTCGATTTTTGCCAACGAATTTTGAACGCTCGGATCTTCGAGCAATCGGTACCCCGTTTCGTCTGCGCCATTCGCGCCGCTCGGAGAATTTTGTGTCGCGGATTTTTTCGTTTTTGGAAACGCCGGCAACACCATTTCAAAACTCGGCAATCGAATATTCGAAAACTCGCGCATCTGCTTCTGCACCCACGTCGTGATAATATCCGCGGCCGCAATTTGTTTGTTTTTCAGCTCCGCTTTGTTGCGCGGAATAAACGATCCCAGGTTTTCCCCGCCCGCGGCAAACATCGGCTGCAAAGATTTTCGTGATTCCTGCGCCGCCAAATCGAGATCGAGAAAATTCCCCGGACACGCGCCCAAAAGTTCGAGCAGCGGCGGAACGACAACAAAACACGTCGACGGATCGGGAAATGGAACGCCCGTCGCAATCATCGTGGGATTCGTCACATTTGGATTCAAACAAAATCCGAGCGCAACCTGCGCCGTCGTCGTCGGCATCACGTACAATCGAAACTGCGAAGTCGGCATCGGTCCCGCACCAACAAATGGCGGTGTCGCGCCCACCCACAAAACGGGAGTGCCCGGCAGCGGCGGCATCGGAAACGAAATCGGCGGCAAATACAACGACTGCGCCCCCGGTGCGAGAAACGCGTACGACGGAATCGGCAACCCGCAGCCACTTCCGCACGAACTTTGATTCAACGATTCGTCGATGTCCGCCGTCTGGTAGTGCACCGGAATTCCATCAGAATTATTCGAAAAACCCTGCAGCGCAGAAACGATGTCCGCTGCCTGCGCTTCCGCATCGAAATCAGAGGGGAAATTTTCGCCAAACGCGTCGACAATTTTTCTCGTGTGCGTTTCTGAAATAATCGAACCGGGCGAATCTTCTGTCGCGTCCGAACTTTTTCCTGTCGTCGGAAAACTCCGCGGCGGATCATCGGAAAGAAACTGAATCAACTTTTTTTCGTCGTCGATTTCCCACGCCACCGCGATGTCGTCGATCCCGTCGTTGCCAGAAAAATCGTACGCAGAAAACGTGATCGGCGGAACCGAAGTCGCAGAAAATTCCCAGGAAAATGTTGTTCGAGTGCGCAGCGGAATTTCTGAAATTCCGAGCAAAAATCCGTTTCGTCCCGCAGTAAATTTCAAATCAGCATTTGAAAGATCGACCGAAATCGAATCCGCGTTCAAATTCATCCCGACAAAATCTGGAATCCAGAGCGTAAAATCTTCGAGTTTTTCCGTGGAAAAAATTTCAAGTTTCGCTTCGAGCGTGTCGCCCGGTTCGATCGTCGTTTTTGCGTTGGAAAGTTCGAGTGAAAACTGCGCGTCAAATTTTTTATTTTCAGAAATCCGCGCGAAATTTCGTTCTGCAATTTGTTGAATTTCGTCGGTGAACGTGGAATTTTCCACGCCATCGAAACTCGCCAAAATCGTCGAAAGTTGTGGGAAACTTCGGCGGCCAAAATAATCTTCGTCCAAGTTTTGTTGCGCCGCAAAATCGTAATTTTCTTCAATTTTTTCAAACGACGGCGCAAACTGATCGAGTCGCTGCGCGGCGAAAAATCCGTTGGCATCGACGTCAAATCCGCTCGGTTCGTCCGCCGGGAGTTCGCGACCGTACGCGAAATGCAGCGTGTTGGTTTCGTCCAAAATTACAAGATCTTGAAATTTGTCGCCGTTGAGTTGTGCGACGACAATTTTTAAAATTTCGTTTTCGAGCCCGAGATTTATTTTTTCACGAGAAAATTTTCCGTTGAAATCACGGTGAAAAATAAGTTCGCCCGCGTCGTTGACCTGGATCAGCCAGAGCAATTCCCCGCGCGAATTTGGGTACACCGCCGCGTCGCGCACGCCGTCTTCAAAACGGAGAATCGGTCCCATGTCGCGAAAATTGTCGAGTTCGTGCATCGAGTGGTACAGCGCGAAAATATTTTTTCCCACGCGTGTCAAAATTTCTGCGCGCGCATCTCGATTTACATCCGCGATCAAAATTTGGTCAATCGCACCGGCCGAACTTTTCCAGAGTGGCACGCCCAAATCCGGAGAAATCCCCAGCGACGATTTTGTGTTTTCTGTTTGAACCGACAAACTCGGATCGCCGAGCAAAATCACCGCGTCGCTCGCACCCCACTGTGTCGCGCGTCCGATCGACGCTCCCGCGGAAAAAAGTGGTCCCGGTTTCCACGCCGATTCCCAGCCGACCGACCGATCCGTGTCCACATCTTCCGCGGAAAACTGCGGGCCACCGAGCGACCGATTTTGAAGTTCTGTCAGTTTTTTTGAAAAAATTCCCACGCCCGATTCCCCCGCCGTCGACGCGCCCGTCCAAATTTTTTGGAGCGAAACGTCGGGATCCGTTGCCAAAATTTCGATCGCGTCGCTCAAAATTTCAGTGGAAAATTCGTCAACAATTTTTGTCTCGAAATTTTCGAGATGAAATTCGAGTTCACCGATTTTTTTGCTGCGAAAAAGAACCGTCCATTTCAAAATTGATTTTTCGATCGGGTACAACGAAACTTCATTCGACGCAAAATCTAGTCCCCCGCCGTGCCGCAGTGAAAAAAGATTTTCACCCTGAAATTGCAGCGTCCCGTCCGAAATTTCGAAATCAGAAATCTCCGACGCGGGAGAAAAATACACGCCCGATTTTGTGCGCATTTTTGCCCCGACAAAAAGTGACGGCGGTTCTGAAAAAATCAGCCGCGCGCGCGCCAATTTCCCACCACTCGCGACAAAATTTGTGGAGAAAAAATCGTCCGGAAAAAAGATCGGATTCGCCGCCTGCACCACCGCCTGGGCAGAAATTTGACCGAGCAACCGCGGAGCGTTGGGATTCGCGATCAGCGTCGCGACCGCCTGCGATTCGCCGTCGAACAAAAATCGCGAGCCCAAATTTGGAGCGTCCAATTTTCCGCCCGGAAATCCGAGCAGCATCGTCAATTGTGATTTCGGAGAAAGTGTTTGAAAATCGCTGCGCGCCAAAACCCGCGTCACTTCAAATTCAAATGTCGCCGGCAAAATATTTTGATCGGAAACACTCGCCACGAGAAATCCTTTTCCCGTCTGTCCGTTTTCAAAAATATTCGCGGTTCCTTCGCCCGAAAAAATCGGAACGTCCGCCGGATCGAGCACGACAAAATCAGAAAATTGTTCCGCCTGCGAATCAGAAATTTCGTCGTCGAGAAAACTTTTGATGCTGAAATCGTCGTCGCCGATCACGCCGAGATCGACCAAATCTGTTTTTGCCGCGGACGAAATTTTTTCTGCCGGATTGAGCACCAACGAAATTTTTTGATCGAAATCCGGAACCAAATTTCCAAACCGATCGACGACGCGAAACGACAAATGCAGCGGATCGGTCGACGCGGAATTGAGTGTTTTTTGGTCGGCGGATATTTCAATTTTCGCGGGATCGCCCGGCGCAATGTCAAACTCGAACGCGTGCTCGACAAATCCCAAACTTTTCAGTGTGATCGAAGTTTTTCCCGCACGCTCGCCGGCGAAAAATTCAAATTCGCCCGTTCCATTTTTGAGCGTGAAATTTTGTGGAAAAATTCCCACATCCGCGGGTTCAATTTTGAGCGAAACCGGATAATTTCCACGCAGCAGATTTCCGGCTGGATCGACCGCCCGAACGGAAACTTTTTGTGGAGTCGCCGTTCCCGCTGGAATCAAATCGGGAGAAAATTCGGTTTCGAATGTCGGATTTTTAATGATGAAAAATTCGGTGGAAAATTTTTGAGCGGGCAAAATTTCGGTGCTCGCCGTCAATTTTTCAGGAGAAAGTTTTTGAGTCGCGGCGTCCGCGGAAATTTTTTCTGCCGGAGAAATTAATGAGTCGCGCAGATTTTGAAAAATGTTCGGCTCCGAACTTTTTTGTTCGCCTTTTTCTGCATTTTTTGTGTTTGAAAATTTTTCCGGCACTCGAACGCGAACCGATTTTGGCCCGTCGATATTTTGGATTTCCAGCCCCGCGCCGCGCCACTGGATCGTCCCGTCGTGCGCCGGAATCGGATTTCCAAATTGATCCTGCACCGATCCAGAAACCGTGATCCACGCGCCACCGAGCACCAAATCTTGCGCGTCAGAATCGAGCGAAATTTTCGCGGGCAAATCCGGAACGATGTCGAAAAATATTTTTTCGGGCGGCAGCATCGTCTGCGGATCCGCGGGCGAAATTTGAATTTCTGCCTCGCCAGATTTTTTCCCGGGAAAAAAGAGAATCGACGCGCGCGCGTCAGAAATTTCTGCCGTTCCGTCGTCGGAAAAAGTCCCCCACTCCGATTCAAATTTCAAAACTTCTCCATCATTTTTTCGAGAAATTTCGTCCTCCAAATTCTGCACCACCACGTCGATTTTCATCCCGTCCCAGTCGTCCGCGACGATTTCAGATTTTTCAGAAAATGCTTCGATTTTTTGTGTCGTGACGCGCACGTCCAATTTTTGCGGAGAAATTTCGAGCGCAGAAAATTCGAGCGAAAACCAGCCGCCCACGTCGTCCGTTTTGGGAACGAGGAAAAAATCCGCCGTCCCAAATTTCGCAGTCGCAGACTCCCCCGGGCTGATCGAAAAAAGTCGCAGCGCGTCCGAACCGATTGTTTTGAGGGAAATTTTTGTGGAAAAATCTGTCGTCAAAATGTCGCCATTTTCGTCCAAAAGTTCGACCGCAATTTTTTGCGGAACCGTGTCTCCCGCAGAAATTTTCAATTTTTCTGGCGACACGCGAATCGCCACCGGAACTGGAATTTCTCCGTGCGCCGACACCGATTGAAACGGATTTTTGAAATCGTCAAAATTTGAACTCAAACCCCCAAGTTGGTCTGGAATAATCGTGGAAAGTTTTCCGAGAAAATCCGGCAAATCGCTCAGCCACGGGATCAAACACTGCGTCGGCCACTCGATCAAACTCGCGTTCTCGCACGCACCTTTCGAAATTTTGTTCGGATCGTCGTCAGAATTTTGTCCCAAAATATCGCTCGCAAATTCGCCGCCCAAAAACTCGATCGCCTCCTCGCTCTGCCCGAGATTGAACATTTGTTCGGAAAGTTGCGCCGCCCGGAACGTGTTTGTCGGAAGCTCGCTCCCGCGCTCGAACGCCACTCCGACGCTGCCACCAGGGATCGTGTCCGATTCTTTTCCGATGATTTCAATAATTTCGTAGCCGTGGAAATCCGGATTTTTCAAAACCGATCGCCCCGTCGCATCGTCAGAAAGTGCCGCGATCAAAACTTCGATATTTTTGGTTTCCAAGTCCTCGCCGAGCCACTGGATCGCATCGATCACTTCGTCAAAACCGAGTTCGGAAAACACGTCGTCGAAAACGGTTTCGGCAATCGTCGCGCCCATTTTGAATTTTTTCGCGTGAGAAAATTTTCCAAATCCGCAGTCGCGATCGTACGAAATCGAAACGTCCGCGTCGCCTGAAATCGTCGCGGCAACGTCAAAATATTCGCAGTCGTCGTCAAATCCCGCCACGACATCCCACGCCGAAACAATCGTCCCAAAATCATCGATCGCGGTTTCGAGCGTTTCCAGATTTTCTTGATTCGTCGCGATCTGCGTCAGCAACTCGGATTGAAAAGTCGGCAAATCGCCGCCGGTGTCCGTGATTGCGTCGTCAAAATTTTGAAATTCGAGCAGCACATCCGTCTCGAGCTGATTCGCGTCGGCGATCGTGGAGATCAAACTTGCCGTGATCGCGAGCGCGTTGACCGCAGAATATTTTGTTGAAATTGTGTCAGAAATTTCGGTTTCGGCCAGATTCAAATTTGTTTCGAGTGCAGAAATTCCGGCAGTTTTTTCGTCAAAAAGTTCGGGCAATTCGATCGTCTGAATTTTCAAAACTCGAAATTTGAATGCGAGCAAATTTTCTCGCAGCCGTTCCAATTTTTCGTTGAAATCGGGAAATTGTGCGGACAAATCCGTCGAGGAATTTTTTTGAGAAATCAGCAAATCCAACGCAATTTCTTCAAAATTGAGCGCCGAAATATAATCTGTTTTGTACGCCGAAGTGAAACTCTGCGCGGCAATTTTTTCGGCCTGAATTTCGGATTTTTGTTGCTGCAAAAAACTCAAACTCACGTACGAAATCACGCGGTTTTGAAAAATGGAATCCGTCGCGTCGAGCACGTTTTCGAGACTGGAAAATTGCGGTTCCAAAATCGTGGAAAAATCCGACAAATTTTCATCGAGTTCTGTTTCGAGCGCAGAAATTTCAGTGGAAAAATCCGTGGAAAAATTTTCGAGCGCGTTGCCGCTGGCGACGGAAATTGAATTTTTCAAATTGTCGTTCGTGGCGATCAAACACGTTTCGAGATTGTTCGCGATCGTCGTGGTGAAATTGTACGTCGCGCACCCGCCGCCGCTCCAAGTCGTGCACGCCGCAGCGCGCGCGGAATCGAAACACGTTTGAATTGCAAAATTTCCCGTTGAAATTTCGTCGGAAAATTCGGTGCTGCTGGCCGGAAATTGTGCGGTGAAATTTTCGGTACCGACACGAAATCGTTTCAAAAGATCCGTGCGCGGATTCAAAAAATTCATTTGAAATTCCCACTCCGTTCCAATTTCAGGAAGTTCGCCGAGAAAAATCGTGCCGCCCCACCCGCTCGAATTCTGCGCAGAAACGGGAAAAGTTTGTCCCGGACCGCCGCTCGTGACATTTCCGCTCGCATCAATTTGCACGGAAACATCGCCGATCTGCGCGAGTAAATTTGTGTCATTTTCGCGATCAGAATCGCTCGCATAAATTTTGAGAAAATTTTCTTCCGCCGCATTTTCAACAAATTTCAAAAAAAGTTTCGGCACCGCCGCCGTGTCCCAGCCGGTGATTTGTGAAAAATCAAAAACGTACGGATCGTACTCGTACTCCCACGTTTCGCCGATCTCCGGAACGGAATCCAGCACGATCGATCCGCCCCAGCCGCTGGAATTTTGCGCCGCGATCGAAAAAATTCCCGCGCCGCCCGAAACATCGCCCGTCGTGGCGAGCAGAATCGGAAGCTCCGCGCCAGAATTATTCGGATCTTCGATTTTTCCCCAGATTTTCAAAAAAGTCGAACCCACAGAAAAAACCGTCTGCAAATAAATTTCCGGAAACTGCGTCGTGTTCCAGCCGGTGATCTGCGAATAATCCGTCGCGTGGCGATCGACCACCGCCGCGGAAATTTCTGATTCCATCGTGCGCCCCGACTCGAGTCCGAAATTTTCAAGTTCGTCGACGAGATTTTCGTTGGAAATTAAATTCGCGTCCTCGACGATGCCGTTGACTTCCGAAATTTTGGATTTCAAAAGCGCCCAAATTTGTGTTTCAAGATTTTCGTCCGTCAAATTTTGTGGAAAAAATTCGAACAAATCCGGAAAAACAACGTACTGAAATTGATCGCCCAAATCGTAAAATGAAAATCCGCGCGGATCGTCCACCGGAATCGAATTTGTCGACATTTCTGAAAGTTGTGTTTGAATCGTTTCGATTCGCGGTTCGTCGTGTTTCATCAGCGACGAGAATGTTTTTGTTTCTCCCGCTTTTTCTTCCAAAACGAGAATCTGCGAACAGCCGCTCGCGCCACGAAATCCGGCGAAAACTTCGCGCGTTCCCGCGATGTCAAAAACCGGACTCGTCGCACCAAAATGTTCCCACGCGCCCGCCAGCCGATGAATCGAATTGTACGGCGGCGCCGGCGAAACGTAGCACGTTCCGTTTCGGGTTAAAACACACGGCCACGTGTCCCACTCCGATCCGGTGTCGCAGTCGCCGTTCGACATTTCAAAAGTGTCCGAATTGATGTCCGTGTTCATCGCGCAGCAGCCCTCGAAAATATCTGCTTTTTGATCTTTTGGTTGCGTGTCGTCGCCGTCCCAGTCGACGCAATCTTCTTCCGGACGAGAAAGTTCTGGATCGGCGGTGGAGAAATTGTACGAGCGATTTGCCTCGACCATTTGTGCGATTGGAAAGTCTGTCGTCCGCGGCGTTCCGCGCAGCAACGTGCAATCTTCGGCGCTGTCCATTTCGGAGCGGCGAATTCCATTCCAGTACAAATCTTTTTCGTACCGGCGCGCCACAGCAAAAAATGGAGGAATCGGCAGCGGAGTCGCGTACGCAAATTTTTCTTTTGTCGGCACGATCAAATCTTTGTCCAAGTTCTGCGTTTCAACATAATTCCAGAGCGTGTCTTCGATCGCATCGTTCGCATTTTTCAAAAGTTCCGCCGCCCACTGATCTTTCCGCGCGACGAGGGAAAATGTCGTGTCCACGTCCGACGGCTGCCAGCGTCCCGTGCGCAAAATCCACGTGTTGAATTCTTCGATTCGGTTTCTCGCTGCTTCGAAATATCGTTTTGTCAAATTGTCGATCACGCCTTTTGCGTGCACGTCCGGAATTCCGCCGAACGAAACCGCGGTCGACTCGGTTGGCCGCAATTCTTCATCCAAAATTTCTGGCGGAACCAATTCTTCGAGATCAATGTCGCCAAAAAGTTCCTGCGCCCAGTGTTTGTTGAAACGCAAATACATAATGTCGTCGACGTGATCGATCCAATTTTGGTACTGCTGCAATAATTCTGGCGAAAGTCCCTCGCGCTGCCGCGGCAAATCGACGAACAAAACTTTTTTTGGAAACTCAGTTTTTTCCTCGTGGACGAGATGATTTCGCTGCAAAAATTGCAAAATTTCGTGCGCGCGCGCGTCGTCCGAATCCGCGTCCGATCGAATCACGCCGTGCCAAATTTCTGGTTCGTTGTCGCCAGACTGCCAGACAAATTGAGATTTTTCAAAATCCCACTCGTAATTTTTATTCTCGAAATCGACGTACGGAAAAATCGTCGGCCAACTCCGTCCATTTTTGTCGACCACGGGAAATGGAACATCACCGATCAAAACTGTTCCGATCAACTGCGACCGATTGTCGTTTTCGATTCCAGAGAAAAAAAGATGCGCGTTTCCCTCGGCAATTTCGAAAACATCCGCATCCTCCGGCACCGGAATCAAAACGACACGCGCATTTAATTTTTTTTGAACGTCCATCGCGTACCGCTCGATCGCCGTGAAAAGTTCGCCGCGATCCAGCAACGAATTGGCAACGAGCACCGAAACAATTTTTACACGTTCGATTTCTGGCGGCGATTGAAATGAAATTTCCGCATCGGGCGCACTTTCCCACGGCCAAGAAAACGCGAGCGCCGTCGGCGAAAACGCACTGAAACACAACGAAAAAAGAGCGAGCGCGCTCGTAATTTTTTTTCTTAAATTTTTACGCCGAAAAATCATCAAATTTTGTGTGTTTTGTCCTGTCAGTTTTATCGTTCCAGCGCGGAAATTTCAAGGAAAAACGACTGGACAAATTTAAAAAATCTGCCGCTGAATTTTCACGAAAAAAAATCAAAAATTACGCCGCCGCCGAAAGATCATCCGAACTCGATTCCGAAGTTTCCATTTTCACCACTTTTCCGCCGCCGGATTCCGGGCGAGAAAATCGTCCCGCGTGGTACATTTTGTCCAGATTTTTCCAGATCAAATCTTTATTTCGAAAAACAGTGTCGCCCGCCTCACCATCCACCAGTTCATCAATATTTTTTCGCGCTTTTGCAACTCTTGGATCATTTCCTTGGCGAACATTCCAACCGGATTTTTTCCCGCAAGTTGTTAATAAATATCCGTACTCCTGTCTCAGATTTCCTGCATCCAAAAAATCTCCCACAAAATCGTGAACCATGTCTCGGACAAACGCAGCGTTTTGAGAATAATTCGAATTAAAATTCCACTCATCGTCTTCAAACGTCGTACTTCCGTGATTTCCCTCCGTTCGATTCCCAAGAAGCGTTTGAATCGCAATAAACGAAGCCCTCAGCCGCGATCCAACTTCCTCCAGCAAATTATTTTTTTTCGCTTGCCAGCCCGGAGCATCTCCGTACTGAGCATCTCCGTCACGAATAATTTCGTATTGTTGCTCGAAAAATAATCGATATCCATCCAAGAAATTACGCCAGAAATCCTTCGTCATTTTTTCTTTCTGCGACGAATCCATATTGAGCGATCCCGCCACATCGTTCGCCGTAAATTCTGCGGAAAATGCCTGCGCGTCGTCGTGATCAAATTTTGCCGTTGCACTACGAACCGCCCGTCGCACGCGCGAATTTGCCGTCGGAGAACTGTGCGCAATTTCGTAAAAAAATCGAATCATCCGATTTTGCCCTTCTTTGTTATTTTTCACGTTGTACGTTCCCTCCGCGTCGCCGAGCATTTTTCCCCACTCGAGATAATCTTCAAACAACCAGCCGCCTCCGTGCGCACCAGGCGTTCCCTCGGGAACAATTCGTCCATCTTTTTTTGGCGATTCTCCATCCGTAAAAAAGTCCACGTGCGGAAAAAAGTACAGAAAATCTTTGTTCATTCGCATCACCGCATTTCGCGAGAGAAGCGGTTCTCCTTGCGCATTCAAACACGTCGCGCCCTGAATCAAAAACCAAAATCGACGATCGGGTTGCCCGTTCATTTTTCCCGCCGTGAATGCGTGTTTGATAAAAGCTTCGTATTTTCCTGGATCCACATTTGTTGTTTCCCCACGTTTCCAACGGCGCAACATGTCCGACAAAATTGCGTCACGTGCTTCTTTGTCATCTTCGTAATTTGTAAATTCTTCTTCGTACGAATCGGTCACCGTTTTCAATTTTCCAGACAGCGTCGTTTCCCATTCTCGGAAAACTTCTTTTGACCAAATAAATTCCGCGGCGTTTCGCACTTTGTCCAAAATTTCTTTGTACGTCAAATTGATCGTCCCTGCGGGAAATGTTTCGATGGGCGGTTTTCCCTGCAGCCGCTCAAAAACGCGCCAAAGTTGCGGATCGTCCCATTTGAGAAATCCTTTTTCATTCAAAAGATTAATACACGCTCGCACTTCGTCTTCGTCCGACGAATTGTACATTTGCGCTTTGATCGACCATCCCTCCTGATCATGGTACTGCGATTCAAATTCTTTGATTCGCGCGCCCTCAGAATCTTCGAGCCGTCGATGAAATTCTTTTCCCCAGACTGATTCTTTTCCAAAAAAATGAGTTCCCAGAGCTCCGACAGATTTATCTTCGCGGCGTTTAAATCGCGTGTCGTTCACTTCCACTGCGTCCTGAACAATTTTGATGATACTGTAAATTGAAAATCGCGTGAACGTTCTGTGCGACGTCGGTTTTTTCATCCATTCCTCGTAGCCATCAATCCATTTTTTAAATTCACCGGATTGTTCTTTTGCCAAATCTGCTGACGCACCAATTCCATCAAATTGCGCCATTTGATCGAGTGCTTCAGCTCGAGTTTCTGGCGATTCATCGTACTTGGACAGCCAACGATCGAGAAATTTTGAATCCAAAAATCGTTCTGAATTTTGTTTTAATTGTTTGGCAACTTTTACGTGATTTTTAACAATTTCTTGGACGTGCGTGCTGTCGAGTCCGTATTTTTCATAAAAATCATCCTCGCTCAATATTCGCTCATCATTTTCAACGCGGGACTTGATCCCAGTGAGATTTTTTTCGAAATCGAAATAACTTTTTTTGTACCCGGCGGCGATATTTTGAAAACGCGCACGAAATTCGTCTTTGTCCGGCGATTGATCGTCAAAAAAATCAAGTCGCTCAAGCGTTTCTGCTGCTTTTGTCGAACCCTCGAGAGAAGTGTCCAATTCTTTTCCCAGCGCGGCGAGATCCCCGTTTCGAAAATTGAGAAATCCCAGCAAAACTTTGCACTGTTTTGGAATTTTTGTCCAAAACGGTTCTTGCCCTGAAAATTCAAAATTCTGTTTCGGCGCCGCCGCGCGAATTTCTGAAATCGCAGAATCCATTTCTTCGAGCGCGTTCTCGGGAAACTGAAAATATTTTTCGATAAAATTTTCTGGCGCCGTTCCCTCCGGAACGAGCTCGCGAACAATTCCGCGCATGTCGTTCATAATTTTTTCAAACTCAGAACGCGTCCCCGGCCAGTCGGCTAAAATTTCGCGCATTCCCCGCTCCGCGTCTTTTTTCTTCTGAATTTTTTCGTCGCCCGACGCGGCGTTGTACGCTTTGTACAAATCGCCGACGCGGGAAAATTGAGACGTGAAATTTTCAGAAAGTTTTTTCGCCGATTTCGCCAGCGAATCGGTGTGCAATCCGAGAGTTTGGATCAGTTCGCGCCCCGGCGCCCAGTACCGAATTTCTTCGCCGTCGGACGTAATTTCCGAAATATTTCGCCCCGATCGGTACCCGTCGAGCTGAAATTGGAACGCGGCATCGAGTCGCGCCGCTTCGTCCAAAAGATTTTGTTTTTTTGCCGGATCGGTTTCGTGTTTCGCTTTTTCTTCAAGATTGAAAATGTGCGCTCGCTGTTTTTCGTGCGCGTCTTCAATTTTCAAATCAAAATCTTTTTTTTCTGCGGCCTGCTGCGAGTACGCACCGTTCATCGAATCTAAATTTTGCGGACTCGCGTACAATCCGCGGTGAATCCGGTTCCAGCCGGTGACAAAATCGTCCCAATCTTCGGTCGCGATGTGCGGACGAAGTTTTTCCAAAATATCGTCGCGGAAAAATCCGAGCGATCCCTCCAAAACTTGCGCCAGCTGCTGCGATTCGGGAAATTCTTTTTTGAGATCAATTCCCTGCTCCCGCAGTTCGTCGATCAAATTTTCGTACGAAAGTTTTTCATCAAGTTCCGCGTACCACGGCGCGAATTTGTCGTCGCTGTCGGAAATCGCCGGCAACGAAATTCCGTCGAAAACCGTGTCAACCACGGCAGAAAATTTTTCGCGAAAATTCTGAATTTTTTCCCAGTTTGGAAGTCCGTGGAGCGCTGAAAATTTTTCGGGCATTTCTGCCGCCAATTCTTCGTCCCACAAAATGCTGAAATCCGCCGCGTGCAGCGAGTGCGTTTCGACGCGTTTTTGAAGGGCGGAAAAATACGAATCTTGAATTTCGTGCGCGCGTTTTTCTGGATTTTCAAACACATTTTTCCAATCTTCGTACAATTTCAAATCGACCATTTTTTCGCCCCGATCTTTTTCCAATTCTTTTCGCTCGGTTTCAATTTTGTCGATCTGTGATTTTGTCGCAACGGCGAACGGAAACGCCTGTTTCGCCAAATCCATTTCGTCCTCGGATTTTTTTCGATCGGTTTTGAACGCTTCAAATTTTTCTCGAAAATGCAAAATCCACGGCACTTCTTTTTCAAAATTTTCTGGTTTCGCGCGATTCGCAAGTTCGTTCGAAATTTCGAGTGAAAACTTTTCGATCAATTTTTCACGCGCGTCGTCATCGGAAGTTTGTGAAATTTTTTGTCGAAACTCTTCAAATTTTTCTTGAGATTTTGTGAGATATTCTGTCTGGCGTCGCTGCAATTCCGTCAAATTAGTTTCGTACGTTTGCAATTCTTCCGCTTTCAAATCCCCGTCTCGATGCGCTTTTCGCATTTCCGCAAGTTTCTCGGTTTGTGCTGTTTCGTGTTTTTTGTTGTCGCCCCACTGTTTGAGCAATTCGCCAAATTTTTCGTCGGAGAAAAACTCGTCCCAAAAACCGGAAACTGTTTTTTTCTGTTTTTCCGCCGCGTCACGGTACATCGCGGCGTTGTCATTTTCCGGATGTTCGGTGAGAAATTTTTGAACTTCCACCGATTCAACCTGTTTTTGTTCGTCTTTGAGTTCTTGAATTTTTTTACCTTTTTCGTGAATTTCTTTCGCGAGCGGATGAAAATCCTGCCACGAATTTTCGGGCATTTTTTCAAACAAAAGTTTGTCCGGCTGCGCCAAAATCGCCTGCAACGATCGCACGTGCGTCGGGAGAAAAATCTGCTGCCGCGACGCAAATTGCAAAAACTGCACCGCGTTTCCGCGTTCGACGAATCGCTCGAGTTTTTCTTTTTTTTCTGGAGAAAGTTTCGTGCCCAAAATTTCGTCGCTTTCGTTTTCGAGAAATTCCGCGACCAATTCCCACGTCGCCAAAAGTTCCGGATTTGCGTCGAGTTGTTTTTGCGGATCAAAAATTTCCTGCGTCACTCCCGCCGCGAGTTGATTCCAGTGTTCAAAGTTTCGAAAACTTCCCCACCCATCCGAACTCGGAAAAAGTCGGCGAATTTCGAGCGCCAAAACGCGATCGGTCATCGTGATCGGTTTTTGTTTGTCGCCAGACTGAATCACTTCGACAATTTTTCCGCCGACCGTTTTGTAATTCGACAAAATATTGACCGTGTGTTCGACAAGTTTTTGTTCCACGCTCAGAAAAAGTTCGGTCAGCGCGCCCTGTTTTCCAACGGCAAATTTTTTCTGCAATCTTTTGTACAGCGTGCAAATTTTCGCGCCCTCGAGCGTGCTCCAC
Organism: bacterium; assembly: GCA_018648585.1. Taxonomy (GTDB): domain Bacteria; phylum Patescibacteriota; class Gracilibacteria; order UBA4473; family UBA4473; genus JABGQW01. The sequence goes on from JABGQW010000018.1 coordinate 26,866, forward strand.
TGCGCCGGATTTTTCTGGGAAATGGATTTGAGATCTCGCACCTGCGTGTCGAGTTCCTGGTCGATTTCGCGGCGCATCTGCGGAGAAATCAGATTTCGAAGTTTGGGAAAATCCTGCACCAGCGCCAAAATTCTTGGCGGCACATTTTCAACGCCACTTTTTCGTGCGACGCTCAAATAATATCCGACCAGATCGCGGAACTGCACTTTTTGTTTGTCTGATAATTTTGAGAAATTTTTCTCGAGAAAATCCAAATGCCGCGTGGAAAATTTCAGCGGATTTTTCAACAAATTTTCAATTTTTTCCTCGACGCTCGCCTCGCGTTCTTGTTTTGAAGTTTTTGATCGCTGCTGATTTTGCGACGTTTCATTTTGTCCCTGCGATTCTTCAGACGCACCGAGATCCTCCTGGAAAATGTATTTTTCCAGCGCTGGATCGGCGCAGAATCGAGATCGGAGGAATTTCATTGTTCGGTAATTGTAAAATTAAATTCGTGAGTTTGTCAAGGTTTTTTAAATTCTTTGTTCTTTGCATCCCAGATAATCTTTCCTTTTTTCAAACCAACTGCTTCCAGAATTTTCTTCTGCTGCACAGGATCAATATCACCATCAATAGTTTTCATTGCATTATTTAATTCTGTCAATTTTTCTAAATTTTCACCTTGACTTTCAGCTACTTTTATATCAATAACTTTTGAAGTTCCACCAACCGTAACAACGTGAAAATACTTATTTTCCACAGCAGTACCTTGTGTATTCATATCTAATATTTCTCCACTTGGAATTGTTATCTTTCCATTCTGCAGGTGAGTAACCTTTGTTTCCCATTCCGTAGCATTTTTCGGAGGTTCTGAAAATTTCTGAGATGCCTTCAAAAGTTCTTGCGGTTGAATTGTTTTTCCTTGTGCATTTTCTATAAATTCACCCCAATTTTCTACCGTAGTACCACCAACCACAACTCCTCCAGAAGCATTTATGACAACATTTTTAGCAAATGCATTTTGTTCAGCTACTTCATCATTTCCCACTTTCGTCGGATTCGTCGAAGTTTTTCCGTCTGTTGCAGTTTTATCTGTCGAAGAAGATCCGCCGTCGTGATCTTTGAATGGTTTGTCTTTGTAGTCTTCGAGAAACCGCGATTGAGTACTTTTATTTGCAATTTGTTTCATTGCTTCTTCCGTGTGTCCCGTCCACTGCGATTCAGAAATTCCTTCCATCATTTTTTGAACCTCTGGGTTGTCGTGATTGACCAACCCGTTATAAACACGAGCGTTTCCTGCAGAAGCTGCTCCCGCTGCACTCATTTTTTTGAACACTTCAGAAGCTGTCAAATTTCTCGATTGAATATCGTTGATTAAATTTGTCGTTTTTTGATCTGCTTCCGTTCCCATTCCAAGCGCAATTTTGAGCGTATCTGCTTGTGTTCGTTGTGCCGACTCTTGATTGTATTTTATCGCACTCGGCATCTGTGCCAGCGCCCCGAGCGAAACTTTTTCTTTTCCTGTACCAACCGCAAAAATTGGACGATAAATTGTCGCTGCTTTTGCCGCGGTAGTTCCCAGTGTTTCAATTCCAGTTTTAATGTAGTTGGTGACGGTTGAAGCAAGATTTCCTTCGATCGCCCAAAACGCTGCCATCCAAAAAATCACGATCGTCGCAATTTGCCACAAAATCGCGTACTCGCCCTGTCCCATCTGCGACAACGCCGGACCAAATTGAAACGCCTGTCCGTTGATACTCGCTTCTTTTGCGCTGAAAGTCACCATCGCGGACAACATCACAAAACTTACCGCAAACGCCGCCGCAATTTTGAGCGGCATAATTATGTGCGTGATTAATTTTTTCCCCAAATCTCCGCCAGATTCTCCAAATCCCATGATCGACGCAGCCACCAGCACCGGAGAAAAAACGAGTCCGAGCCAAAGGACAACAACTCGCGCGATCAACGCGACAAAAATCGCCACCAGCGCAGTCAAGTAGGCAATCGCCATAATTCCAGAAAAAAGCGTGTTGTCCAAAACACTCGACAGACTTCCGAGACGTGCGCCGAGCTGCGGCAACCGTTCCAAGTGCATAAAAACAGTTCCAAACGCCATAAAAAGATTTCGTCCTGGTTTGGAATGCGGCGTCAAAACGCTGGAAGATGTTGAATCTCCGCCGGCGAAATGTTCCTGATTGAGTTTGAAAAGACAATCGTGATCCTCCGCCCACGAGTCAAAATCGGATTCACTTTCCGCACTACTCTGCCACCCCGCACAAAACGTGTCGTTGATCTGCTCGAGCGCACTCGCGCAAACGTACATTTTTTCCGTGTTTGAATCTTTGACCACGATCTGCGCAGGATCTGAATCTGATTGTATTTTTTCATTTCCCGCACTTTTCAATTCTGCTCGAACATTCGTGCAATCCTTTCCAATTCCCAAATCGATGATATCTTCCGGTTTAAAAAAATTCTGCTCTTTCACAGTCTTTTCCAAAATTTCTTTCTTTTCCTCGTTGTCGACGCTGATCCACGCACGCTGTTTCACGATCGAGTTGAGCGTGTTGGAATCGGTTCCTTCGAGTTTTGTGTCGGCGATTCCGAGAATCGCAACCGTTCCGACGTTGATTCCGTCGATGATCAGTCGAAACCCGAGCAACGAAAAATTGATCGCCACCAGCGATAAAATAATTTTTGGCAATTTATCTTTGATCGTCCAATTTCCGCCTTCGCCTTTAAACGACGCGAACAAATTTGAAAAAGCGAGAAACACGATCACACCGACAAAAACGACGTTCACCAGATTTCGCACCCACACCCACATCGGATGAATCGCCGCCATCGCTTCTGGTCCCGTGATCAAATCCGTTCCGAGCAGTTCGCCGCCAAAATTCAGCAGCAGCAGCGTCAAAAACGTAAAAATATTAATCACGACCGCGGCGACTTCTGCCATCCCCTGCAACGATTCCGAACCGACGAGCGATGTCGCGAAAGTCACTCCTGGCGCGATCAAAGCGAGCAAAAAAATGCCCGAGATCGCAGGAGAAAATTTTTTGAATCGGCCGAGAAGTTTTTTCATTCGAAAACTATTCCCGCGATTGTACCAGATTTTACGCGAAAAATCAACGTTTTCAGCTCTTTTTTTCAGCGGATTCTTTGCGCACTTCTTCGAGAATTCTTTTCAACGTCGCCGGTTGTTCTGAATATTTAAATTTTCCGTCTTTTTCTTTGTCCTCTTTTTTCTTCAAAGCTTTCAATTCTTCGCCATATTTTTTCTTGTCGGCTTTTTTCATTTTTTTCCAAATCGCTTTTTCTTCCTCCGACGTGAACGCGTTTGTCGCTTTTCGATATTTTCCGATCGATTTTTTGTACATTTTTGTTTTGGCAAAATTAACCGCTGCCAAAAACGGTTTTACCGCAAATTTAATTATTTTTTCTCCATCTTTTTTCCGTTCTTTCCACCATTCTTTTTGAATCACTCCGTTGAATTTCATCACACCGCTCACGAGTAAAAATGACAAAATCGTCAAGCTCAACGCCATTCCGGTGCCTCCCATCGAGAGAAATTGGCGCACTCCGTGTTTTTGAACATCGTTCATTTTTCGCAAATCTGCGTCAGAAATTTCCGCAATATTTCCCTCCGCAAGCGAAAGTGGATCAAGATTTCCACGTTCTTTTTTGAGCATCGCATCGGAAAATGCTTCTTGGAATTTTTTCGAAATTTCAGGACGCGCCGGATCAGTGAAAAAAAGTCCGATCTCCGTCTGCGCAGAAGTCGCCAGCATTCGACGAATTTGTGCCGGTGAAAATTTCATCCGATCGCTGGTTTTTAATTTCAAATCGTCGTTCGCGATCTGAACTTTCATTGCCGAAAATTCCTGATCGGTCAGCCGAATTTCTTCCGATTGAACAGAAAATTCCGCTGCTTTTTGAATCAACTGATCTTCTGTGAAATGATCCGCGCGCAGTTCGTCGTACAAATGGTACGATTCCATCGCGTCGACAATTTCTTTGAGAGGCGGTGCGAGCGGAAAACTCTCCCGCAGCGAATAAATGTCCGCCTGCGCATCTCGCAGCGCTTCACGGTTTGTGTCGGCACTGTGTTTTCCGTACCGCGCATATTCGTACAAAGTTTTTCCGTCTTTGAGATTTTCAAATAATTTTCCGGTCACAAGTCCGCCAACCAACCGAGGAACCATCACACTGGCGGCAATTCCGGCGGTTTCACCAGCGGCTTTCATCGCCGTGGAAACACCGTTAAGAATCACCGGATGCGACAACGCGGTCGCCAAAACGCCCCATTTAAGCGTGGCTTTCAATCGAGCTGCGGGCGTTCCTTCCGTCGACATTCCGCCGATCAGTCCCGCGACGCCACCGATTTTGAGATTATTTTTGTCAAAACCAAACGATTTTCCCCAGCCGGCATCGCCTTGCCGCTGCAAATACTGATCAAGCGGACTTTTTTCCCAGAAATCCTGGATCGCCGAATCCCCGTACAATTCGTCAACTTTTTTGGTGAGATTTGAGCTCAGTTGTTTTGGAGTCCAATTTTTTGCCACTTCCGGATCAAAATTTATTTTTTGTTTGACGATCGAAATAAATTCGCCAGAAATTTCTTTGATTTTTTCCTGATCCAAATTTTGAAGTTCGACGTCGGTCAAAAGTGTCCCCAACTTTTTTTCAGTTTCAATTTTTTCCGCCACCGGAACAATTTCCGGAAGTTTTGATTTCTCCGGCGAGACACAAATCAAGCGGGGAAATTTTTCAGAAGAAAATAAAAAAAGATGTTTCATTTTTTCAAAGTTTCAGAGCGCGAATCCACAGATCCGTCAGACTTTCTTTTTTTTCGGTGAGTTCGGAATATCCCTGCGCCGAAAGTTTTTCGCGGAAAAAATCGGGTGCCAGTTCTCCCATTTGGAGCATTATTTTTTCGTCGCGTTTGGACTGAAGTTGCAAATTCAACACGGAAACGGTTTTGTCGTACACAAACCAAAATCCGGAAATTTTTTCGCGCGGCACAAATCGTTCCCCAACAAAAAATCCATTTTCACAAACCGTCACCTGCTGCGGTTCATTTCCGTGGCGATGCGCCCAAAAATAAACTACCGCCGCAAGAAACAAAGAAAATGCGGGAAGCCAGCCCCAGTCGGTTGTTTTTGTTTGAAAATCGTCAAAAATTGCCCACGCCGCCAGCCCACAAATCACGAAACAAAAAACCAAAATCCAAATAAATCCGCGCTGGTGCGGATGGTAATCAAACGCCGTCCAATCGAAAATTTTTGTTCCCGGATCAAACGGATCTGCTGTTTGCTGCGAAGAAATATCGGAAGTCATTTTTGGATTCATTTTTTAAAAATTCTTAAAATTGTACCACAAAGTTCGCATTTTTTCAAGGGAAACTCGCGACAAGAATCGCGAGGAAATATGAATTTTGTTTTCTGTGATTGGCGAGCGAAGCGAGCCAATCTTCAAACATTTTTTAAAATTTAAAAACTCTCAACTCTGAACTCTAAACTTTCAACGCTCCGCACGAACCTTTGTTCCCGCTCGCACCAACTTTTGATTCAAATCCAAACCAGAAAGATCGCAATTCTGATCGATCACCGAACGCGAAATAATGCAGTTTTCGAGCCGCGCACCGGGGTACACGATCGTATCGTGCAAATGACAATTTTTGACCGTTGCTCCGTCGCCGAGAAAATTTTTTCCGGAAAATGTGTTTTTAAATTCCGAAACATTTTTGCCACGAGAAACTGATTTTTTTTGCAATTTTTTGTGCGCGTCGAGGTACGTTTCAAAACTTCCGATGTCGAACCATTCGCCGCCGACGGGAACCGCGGAAATTTGGAAATTTTTTCGCAAAAGTTCGGGGAAAATTCCGCCGAGCGCGTCCGGAAATTTTTTGGAAAAATCGCAGAGAATCGGCAACAAATTTTTTCCGAGTGAAAAAAATCCAGTCAACACGAGTTTGGATTTTGGATTTTCTGGTTTTTCTTCGAATCCCACGACTCGCTTCCCGTCGCGCTCCACGACGCCAAACTTTTTTGCTTCGTGCAAATTTGAAACTTCGCGCACGGCGATTTTGGATTCATTTTCCGAACAAAAAAGTTGTTCGATCAAAAGTTCTGGCAGCAAATTATCTCCCGCCAAAATCAAAATATTTTCGTCGATTTGAAATGTTTCGATCGCCGCAGAAATCGCGCCCAACGCTCCGAGTTTTTCTCCGTCCGAGTGAGAATCTTCGCAGAAAACGGAAACATTTTTTCGTCCAATTTTTTGAAGTTCCGTTTCAAAATCCGCGGCAAATTTCGAATTCGTCAGCAACACCGTGGAAATATCGTTCGGCAATTTTTCCAAAATATGCGCCAAAATTGTTTTCCCATCCAGCAGCAGCAACGGCTTCGCGTGTTTTTCGGACAGCGGCCAGAGCCGCGTCGCAAATCCACCAGCCAAAATCAACGCTTTCATCGCGCGGAGTGTGCCAGAATTTGAGTGAAAAAAAAAGCCCGACTCGTTTTGAGCCAGACTCTTTTTTTTAAAATAAATTTTGTTTCAGCGGACGCACTCGTAACTCGGTTTGTAATTTTTGTACGAACTAACATTTCCGGCGTCTTTCCAGTCGGTGATGTATTCTCGATCATTAAACAAAACAACATCCGTTGTCTCTGGCCAAAATTTCTGGCAGTACTGCAACTTTCGATCCGAATAATAATGTGCACCAGAATATCCGTCAGAATCCGTCATCCACTGTCCATTTTCGAAATGTTGATTCACTTTTCCGTGCCAAAATGAAACTTTTCGAATGTCGATATTCGTATCAAAAGTTTCCGGAGAAATCGTAATTTCTCGATCGAGCGAATTATTATTTTCTTTTTCATCGGAAGAAGGTTTCACAAACGCAGTCAACATGTGCGTTCCCACTGGAATGTAAATGTGTGAATTGGCGGGATATTCCAAAACAGCCGTTTTTTCATTCGCGCTCAAGTAATAATATTTACTCTGAAATGGAGCCCCGTTGATGGCAAATCCCCACTCCAAATTTGTATTTCGCGATGCATTTTTGTTGGAAATTTTTAAAGAAAGTTTTACTTCTTGATTTCCGTTTGCATCGTAATTTTCTAATTTTTGAACTTTAAATTCTTCCACTGCAATTTCTGGCTGTGGAATATTTTGTGGCGAAGACAAACATTTTCCGGCGCTGCAGCCGTACTCACAATCGTGATGCACATTGATCACTCGTCCGTCGTCCGTACACGTGTACTCTGTCAAAACATCATTTGCTCCACACGAATCTGTGTAATGCGTGATGTAATCATTGATTTTAAAAACCGTTGTTCCATACCCATAAATGTCATCTCCCATGTCAGATTCTTCACAAATGTAATTGTACGTTGGTTCTTCTGAGACTTTCGGAGACAAATAAAATTGTTTTGTAAAAACATTATTATTTTCACTCATTTCATAAATATTGTGCGCAGAATCTGCCATAATTTTTACCGTGTACGTTGCCCCTTCAGAAGAAAATTTAGAATAATCACCAAATCCCACAGAAGAAGAAATTATGCTGTTTCCAACATATTTCAATCCACGAATATCACTCGCAACTTCTTTTCCAGAAATATCATAAATCATAACTTTCGCTGCAAATTCTTCGTTCATTTCCAATCCCTCTGTCAAAACATCAAAACGAATCATTAATCCACGTTCGGTCGGATTTTCTGAAATTTCAACACTCTCAATGGATAAATCTTTGTATGTTGGCGCCTCAGAAATACATTTTCCAGCGCTGCAGCCGTACTCACAATCGTGATGCACGTTGATCACACGATGATCATCCGTACACGTGTACTCTGTCAAAACATCATTCGCTCCACAAAAATCCGTGTAGTACGTCATGGAATCGTTGATTTTGAAAACCGTTGTTCCGACTCCGTACATATCATCTCCGCCATCAGATTCCTGACAAATATAATTGTACGCTGGTTCTTCTTCCGGCGTCGCTTCCCCCAAAAATATTTGTGGCGTAACTTCAATTTCTATTTTCGTTGTGTTGTTTCCTTTATTTTCAAAAAACATACTGGGATTCACGTACGCTTCGATCGTGTGTTTTCCCGGTGACAAATAGAAATCCGAATATTCGCTTGATTTCTTCAACAAAAGCTCTGTTTCTGATGGAGAAATATTTCGAATATCGTTAAAAAATCGTTGTCCATCAATTTCAAATCCCCATCCAATCGAAACATTGGTGCGAGCATTTTGATTTAAAACTTTGAAAGAAAGGTTTACCTTTCGTTCTCCGGATTCATTAAATTCGTCCGGCATTTCAACGAAAACATCTTCTGCGACAACATCATATTTTGAAGAATTTTCAACCGAAGTTGTCGATTTTTTGACCGTGTTTTTGTTTTTGAAAACTTCTTCTTTTGTCTCGTAATATAATTTTCGAAGTTCGCGTGTCGTCACTTTATATCGCACGCGAAAAACTCAGGAGCTTGCTCCTGAGATGGAAAGCGTATAA